>JAISLA010000008.1 GCA_031260705.1 Endomicrobium sp.
TGATATATTTCCAAGCAGTGCCGGATATGCTGTAATTCTAAAAGAATTTTGTCCGAATTCTTCAATGCTTATTCCTAGTTCATTGAAAATGTTTATATTTGCCTTGAGAAGTTCCGAAATACTCGGAGAAAGGTCAAAATTTTCAGGCATAAGCATTTGCTGTATTTTAATAGTCTGATTTTTTATCTGCGAAAGATAAAATTCATATCTCACTCTTTCTGCAGCGGCATGCTGGTCAAAAATATATAAACTGTCTTTATTTGAAGCGATAATGTAAGTATCAAAAACCTGTCCGATAATTTTTATGTTACTGTCAAAATTTTCAGGCGCAAGCTCTTCCTGTGCATATTTGTCTATACTATAGGTTTGTTTTAAAGGAACATAGCTGTACTTTGGTTTAGGCTCTCTGACATAAATGACAGGCTGTTGTATTTTAGAGGTATAGCGAGCGGTACTTCCCTCAGCCTCCTGCTTTGCAGATTCCTCTCTGTCTGGCAGCGTCGGATAAGTTATTTTAATTTCCGGATGACCGTGCGACATAAGCGCATTCCTTAACGTCTTAAAAAGTATATCATATATGCCGTTTTCATCCGCAAACTTTACCTCTCTTTTTGCCGGATGTATGTTTACGTCGATTTCCGACGGATCAACAGCGGCATAAATTAAGATTCCCGGATGTCTATCGCGGGGGACAGATTCCTTATAAGACTGATAGATGCAATGCATAAGCCATTTAGGGTAATTCACCGGTCTGGAATTTACAAAAAGATATTGGTATTTTCTGTTAGGCAGAGAATCGTCTCTGCCTGTAAAATAAACATCTAATGAAATTTTAGGATGGTCTATTTTTATATTTTTGAGAGTTTTTGCGAAATCTTTACCCAAAATATCTGCAATTCTTTCTGTTTTCTTGTCTGTCTGAACCGCAGAAAAAACAGTCTTATTTTCAGAGAGCATTTTAAAAGATATATCATGGTTTGCAAGAGCTACTTCTTCAAGCGAGTTTATAATCCTTGACCGTTCGGTAGAATCGCTTTTTAAAAATTTTTGTCGCGCCGGAGTATTGAAAAATAAGCTTTTAACTTCTGTTATTGTTCCTTCCGCACCTGACCATGGAATAACTTTAATGTCTTTACCGCCTGCGGCTGAAAGTTTCCAGCCGGAATTCTCGCCTTTTTTTCTTGTTTTTATTTCAAAACTTGAAACGGCTGCTATAGAAGCAAGAGCCTCACCTCTGAATCCTAAAGAATGAATATGCATCAAATCGTTAAAATCGTCTATTTTGCTTGTGGCATGTCTTAATATAGATAGTTCCAGATCTTTTTTGTCCATGCCGAAACCGTTGTCGGAAACTCTTATAAGCTTTTTCCCCGCTTCTTCTATTTCAACTGTTATAGAAGAGGCAAAAGCGTCTAAAGAGTTTTCTGTAAGTTCTTTAACGGCGTTTAACGGGCGTTCTACAACTTCGCCTGCAGCTATTTTATTGATTGTTTCCTGAGATAAAATGTTTATCGGCACTTTTGTTTCCCTTTTATTTTATCAATAATTTGCTGCTCTAGATTCTCTTTTGATGACAGCAGGAACAGACATTTGCCGCTGCTTTTTTCCTGCCAGAGTCTGCCGATATTTTCTTTCTCTTTTGTATCGTCATTTGACAATAAATGTCCGCCTTTATATTCCGCGGCTAAGATTCTGCCGTCGGTTAACAAAGCTATAAAATCAGGATAAAACTTGTCTGTTGAAGTCGGCAGAAAAAACGAATAATTGCTTCTTTCAATATTACGTACCCAGTATTTAACTTCTTCCAGACTATCAATAACAGCGGCACAGTTTTCTTCTTCTTTGTTCATAGCGCCGATATGTTCATAGAAATGTTTATTGAATTTTGTTGTACCCTCATATATAGACAGAGGCTGATATTCTTGTCCGAACTTAAAAAGAAAGTCAGATTCAGATTTCGTTTCAATGTTTTGATTTGAAATGACAAATAATTCTCTATAAGCTTTTGAATATGCTTCAGTTCTGTATCTGCCTATTTTATTACTTATGACTTCGGCTAAAATAAATTTTGTCCTTATCAAAGGCGTAAAAGGAATATTTCTTGTTAAATTTAGGTAATCAATCATTTTTCTTAGAAATTCAAGCAAAACAGACTGTTCAATATCCGGTTGTCTTATATTTTTATCAAGCCATCTTGAAAGTTCTGAATTTGTCCAGTTTGATTCAAGATTATCTAAGTCTATTGCCAATGTTTCTTGAATATATCTGTTTGTTATTTTATTGCCGTTTATATCAATTTCAAAAGTTTTCCCTTTATTTTCAATGCTAAATTCTGACGGCAAAAGTTCAGCTTTACAGTCAAGCAGGTTCCATCCGTCCGACAGATATTGTTCTTTATCGGTTACAGCTTCCCATTCTCCGGATATGTTAAGACAAAGCTGCGGGACGCTTATTTCTTCCCCTCTCTGCGCCGGCGATAGAATTGAAGCTTTAGATATAAAATCTGCAATATTCTTAAGAGCTTTTTTTTCGGATTCGGAAAGTTTAGTTTTTATTTTTTCAAATAATTCTCCGGGAGTATATTTACTTAATTTCATCACTGCATATCCGTTTTGATTTTGTCTAAGTTCAAGTATTTTTACTTCCGTCTGAGTGAAATAAGACGTATCTAATTTAGCTGTAAAAGAAAACTCATTCCTATTTTGAATTTCACTCGTATCAGGCATTAAGTTTGGCTGCAGTGCATTTTCAGCTTCCCAGTCTTCAAACCCCATACTTACAAGTTTATCCTGCAGAAAACTTACGGAATTAGTCCAGCATGATCTTGAAACAAAAGCATAAGCCTTATTCAACTCCTCATTGTTTCTTCTTGCTGCATACGGCATACGCAGAACTCTGCCGAGCAGCTGTTCCACATCTTTGGCAGACTTTGTATTTGCAGCGGAGCAGAATATGTATGCAAAAGGACAGTCCCAGCCTTCTTTTAATGCCTGCTTTGTAATAATATATTGTATTTTGCAGTCTTTGCTTAAAATATCAATGTTATCAAGTTCTCTTTGTTCTCCGGTTGCAATTGCAATTTGTTCTGGTTCTATTTTCTCATTTTCCAATAAGTATTTTTTTATAACATCTACGGTTATATCTCTGTTTTCATTTTCTGCCTGAATTAAAACAACAGGACGTATATACTGTTCGTCTTTTACGGCGGTTTCGGCAAGTTTTCTGCGCATTAAAACAGAGGCGGTAAGAGATTCTTCCCAAGTCTGATTTTCTGTCAAAAGAATAGGGAGTTTTATCATTTCTTCAGTTTTAAGTTTCATAGCTGAAACTTTAACTAAAACATTGCTGCCAGCGGCGGGAGTAGCCGTAAATTCAATAATACACGCGGGGTTTACTCTTTCCATTACTTTATAACTCAATTTTGTGCTTGCATTGTGTGCTTCGTCGACAATTACTAAAGGATTATGAATATTAAGCAGATTTGCGAAAGAGTACTTAATTTTTCCGCCGTCCGGAAGTTCGGCTTCTATTCTCTCCAAACTTAGCGGTTTATTGTCAGGGATATTCACAAAATGCGTTTCTAAATTTTCGTTATGAGAATATATAAGTCTTCCCTCTGTTTTATCAACTCTGAAAGACTGAATTGTCGCCGCTATTATACATACATTTGCTTTTATGTCTTGAGGTTTTATTCTTTCAAATTCGGATATATCGTAAATTTCAACATTTCCGTCAAAAGTTTCATCTAAAATTTGTCTGTTTGGATGACTGGAATTTTTTAATGTCTCTATTGTCTGTTCTTTTATTATTGTGGTAGGCGTAAGCCATAAAACAATGGGGAAATTTTTATTTAAATAATTTTGAGCGGCAATTTTTACCGCATTTGCAGCGAGGTATGTTTTTCCGCCGCCTGTAGGAAGTCTTAAACAAATATATGGAGTTAAAGGCAGTTCGGCGATAGGTTCATATATTTTGTTCGGCTTTGCCGCATATTCTTCAAATGCAGTTCCTGCCCCGAAAATACGCGCTTTTTTCAAAAAAGATGTCAGAGTATCTAAAGTGCTTTGCTGATATTGTTTTAATGTAAACATATATTATCTCCGCGCTTAAAAAGCTGCTGTGTAAAATTTATGCCAAATTATTATGGATACTTCGGAGACTTTATTCCCTCAGCATGACAAACGAACAGCACGCGGGAAAGAAAGGCAAAGGATACGGCTTTATCCTGCTTTTATGTCGTAAGGCGTTTGTTTGAAAGTTATATTTTCTTTTCTTAACCTATCTAAACTTAATCTGCAGGCTTCGCCATAGATAACTTTATTATGCTTTTTATTATCCGGCTTTGGCAAAGTTTCAATAATTTTACTTGTCAAAACATTTCCGCCGTTTACCTTTTTGTCCCCTAAAATGCCGTTATATAATAAATAATAAACTGTGTTGTTAAATACTCCGAGCAGAGGCGATTTCTTGTGTTCTCTCATTGCCATTTTTGTTTCGCTGAACCATATATGAAAAGCCAGTGATTCAAAATCAATCTGCTTGTTTATATTTCCTTTTTCGTCAAAAATAGACTCTCCAAGATCATAAAATGTAAACCCGCCACCGCCCTGCCAATTTACAGACTTGCTTATACCGCCTTGTTCCCCGTCTATAACTTTTTTTAGTCTCGGCGCAGCGTGCGTTATTGCATGTCTGCCCATTTCTATTCCTATATAACGCCTGCCCATTTTTTGAGCAACTGCCGCTGTTGTTCCGCTGCCTAAAAATGAGTCAAGAACTAATTCGTTAGAGTTAGTACACATATCAAAAATGCGTTCAATTAAAGTCTCCGGTTTTTTACCATTGGGAAATACAACATCGCCTTCCTTTGAAAGATTTTTTGTTCCTGCAACAAAATCCCAATACGTACCTTGTAATGTTTTTTTATATAAAATTCCATTGATTTCATCGCTTACGTCTTTTAACCATGCAAACAACCTAAAAGAATCTCTTTTATAAAACTGTTCATAAAGTTTCCCCTTATTTCTCCCACTACGTGGAATATATTCTATTGAATATATATCGCTATTAACATGCAACTCTGAAACTCTTTTCATTACACGAGTGCGTATTGAACTCTGAGGCATTGCTGTTTGAAATATTTTATGTCCATATTTATAGTAAACTTGTTTCTCAGTTAGATTTTGATTTATAGATAGTTGTTTAACAGAAACTATCATAGGGTTATTTCTTTTATATATTTTTATTTCATTTGCTTCTCCGTCACTTGTACTGCCGATATATTCTTTTTCTCCAGAATCAAGCAAAACTGAATTATATTTCCAACTAACGTTGTTCTTTTTATATGTTTCAATTAGTTCCCATATTTCAGTATAGTCAAAAGCATTTTTAAATTGTGGCAAAAAACAATAGTTTTTTGCATAAACCAAAGTATATTCACAGTTTTTTTTCAGACGTTTATCTTCTCCTCCACCAGAAGCACCAGCGATATTTTTCATATTCACCGATACAATGTTTACAAAGTTTTTTCTTCCAAATATTTCATCACAAATAACTTTCAAATATGCCTGCTCGTCATCGTCAATACTTATCCAAATGCTCCCGTTTTCCGCAAGCAGTTCTCTCAACAATTCAAGTCTCGGATACATCATAGAAAGCCACGTTGAGTGTTCCAAATTATCGTCATAATGTTCAAATGCGCTGCCTGTATTATACGGAGGATCAATATAGATACATTTTACCTGTCCCTTGTAATATGGCAGCAGGGCTTTCAGCGCTTCTAAATTATCTCCTTTAATTATCATATTTCCATTTTGTTCTCCGTAAGATAATTCAGGCTTTATATTCAGCAGTTTATAAGGCACTTTATCTGCTGTTTTTACTGCTTCTTTTTTGTTTAACCACTCAAGAGTCGGCATAATCCCCTTTTTATTTTTTTAAAATAAATTACTACATTTTACAATACTTTCGAAAAATTTGAACTATCTTTTTTACATTCCCTATTGCAGAACGAGCCAATCTTGTTTATTTATAATTATTTTTTCCAATCATATTCAGTTTTTCCGCAGCCACATCTTATTTTATTATTTACGGTATCATAATTTTTCATTGAGACTTTAGATTTTTTACAGTCTTTATCTTGGCAAACAAATATTTTTTTAAGATTTTGTACATCTGCCCAAAATGCTTTCAAATCGCCTAATTTAGGGTTAAAAGGATTATCGTGCGAAAGCAGATTACGTAATATAGATGATGAAGCAACTCTATCTATTATTAAGACTTGAGATTTCAAATCTTCTCCGGCACTTTTGTTGATTTTTGATTTTAATTCATTTAACAATTCATCTGACATTCGTTTTTCGTTTTTATCGTTGAAACGGAATTTAACTTGCACTTCTAAATTACAACATATATTCTTCAAAATACCTTCTAAATATCGTCCTCTATAGAATTTCCGAGAGTTTCAACTCTTCCATCTGCAAGTTCTTTTTCAATAAACTCTTCTAAATCTGACGGTTTTTCATCAAGATATGTTCCTTTCGTTTCACTCCATTTTATATTATCAATCAACCAGTTCCTCTTTTTTGCTATCTGGCTCACATAATCGAACCATTCCGTCTCGTGCGTTAGCAATATTATTTGATAATCAGTAAATTTTTCAAAAAGCAAATCTGCAAACCGTTTTCTATGGAGTGTATCAAAACTTGAAATTACATTGTCTAAAACAATAAATTTGTTTTCTTTATTAAATGCAATTACAGAAGCCAAGAAAAATGCTATGCCAAAACAATTCAAATGCCCCTCGCTGAAATATTTTTGAGGGGGCGATACCCATCCATCATTATATTTATATTCAATTGTAATACCTTTCAGTTCGTCTTCTTCTCCCATTGGAACAATTTGTATTTCTTGGAATAACTCGCCCGGGTTCATATATTGATAGAATTCATTTATTTTAGCAGAGAAATTATTTATGAAACTTTCTAAGCCTTCTCTTTGTTGTTTTGTGAATTCATTATAAATTAGCTCTAAAGATTTTTTTTGATTTTCTAATTTAGCTTTTTCGTTTTCAAATCTTTTGATTTTTAAAAATGCTTCCTTTGAAGCAGATATATTTGAATAAATTTCAGTTGCTTTATTATTTTTTATAGTGTTGTTTATACTTTCTAATCTTTTTAGGATTTCCGTGTGAATTTTAAAATCATTGTCCGTAATGAGCAGCTCATTACTGTCTGGCAGCTTATCGCCAGCAATAACTTTCTTTTCGGTTGTTTCATAATAATTTTTAAATTTTGTTTTTAGATTTTCTAATGCCTGCTTAATATCGGTATTATCATGTTTTAACAATATTGGATTATTTAACATACTTTCTATTCTTTTTATTCGTTCTGATGAAATCTTCGCAACCAGTTCTTTTGCATTGTCAAATGTGTTTTTAATTTGTGATGAAGCTTTTATTTCCTCAAGTCTTTGATTTATTTCTGCTGTTAACTTTGTGAGGTCTTTTTGTTGTAGGCATAAAGGGCAAGTATTGTCTTTATGATACTTCTTCTCTATAACGAGATTTCCGGCCTTCAACAATTCTGCTAAATATGTCTGCATTATGCTTTGAGTATCAGCGGCAATTTTATTAAATTTTGCGTAAAACTCTTTATATTCTCTATCGATAAGGTTTCTATCATTTTTTAGGGAAACAAGGTTTTCTTTTGTAGTTTCAAGGAAGTTCTGTAAAGACAGAAGTTCTTTATTTACAGATTGCTTTGATATTTGTTCCAAAATCATATCAATATCTTTTATTGTTGCAGCAACAATCCCAAGATTTAATGGGTTTATTACTTCATTAATTTTTTCAATTAAGTTTTTCTCTTGACTTACTGCCGCTCCTATTTTTGAAATGAGGGTTTCTTTTTGAATACTTATTTGGTTTTCAAAGTTTTGGCTTTTAATTTCATTTTTCACTGAATTAAAAGTTTTTTTTAAGATCTCTTTTGTTTTGGTAACTTCCGAGAAACCAATAATATCCGAAAGAGCTTCCAATTTGCCACTTTTTGTTTTACTAATAAAATCTCTTAACAAGTAATATCTAATCAATAAATTTTCTTTTTTAGAAGCAGAAACATATTCTTTTTGCTTCTGAGAAGAATTAGATAGTTCTGAAATTAACTTCTCTTTCTGATAAAATAATTTTCTTGAGAGAGTAAGATTTTGATTGTATGCGATTGATACTTCTGAATTTGTAGCTTTATCAATGTGCGAATTCCGCAAAGCTTCTTTTAAGTTAATCTCGGCATTTGATAAATGGGACACATCATCTTTATACAACCATTCAATAGCATCTGTAATGCTACTTTTCCCTGAGCCATTTTCCCCGTAAATCAACATTGATTTTTCATTCAATGGGATATTGATCGATGTTTGAATTCCTCTAATTCCAGAGATAGTTAAATTTTTTATTTTAATTGGCATTTGTTTCTCTTATTTTTCTAATCCTGTTTGCAATATTAATTTCAGTAAATTTACCTTCGTTATATAATTCAAGCAACGCATTTGCAATTTCACTATCTACACCCTCAATAGAAAGAATAGATTGGAAGAAAGTATCCAAAATTTCTTTGCCTGTTTTTACTGTATTTTCTTCACTCATTTAAAATAACTCCAATCAATTTTAAAATTTACGGAAAGAGTATTTTTCAGAATTTCAATCCCGGTTTTATTATTACAAATGGGATAAACTCCGAAATTTCTAACAAAATCTAAAATAAAATAACTTTCTAAATCTTCTATCCGAAATTTCCAAATATTTTTTAATATATCAAAATTTAGATATGTAAATTTTAATGGTTCTACTTTCCGATAATTAACTAACCCTACATTTTTTGACTTGCCTTCAAAATGTCCTATGAGCCTACCACCTATGCTGTTTGTCTTTTTTTCACTCATTCCTATATATAATAATTTTGATTTATTGAATGGATATTGTATCTGAGTATCAGAACTGAATATAAAATATAATCCGACAATCCCATTTAACGGCTTAATATTGTTCACTTCAAATAATAAAGGAACATCAAAATATATATCGATTATATTGTTTATCATATTTATCTTTTATATGTTTATTTATATAACGATTTAAACCATTGCCACTTCTAGCTAATTTCTTCATTCTTTCTACATGATTAGCGCCCCCGCTTGCTCGTAACTATATATATATATTTTTTTTTGAGTATTTTTGAATTTTACTTTGATATAATCACCTCCAATATCAAAACTCTCTACTCCTGAATTTCTGTTTGAATAGCTCTCCATATAAATTTTACCTCCTAATAAAAATTTAACATTTAGTTTTTCAAAGTTGCAGCTAAAATATTGAACCGGTCATTTGTATTTATTTTTCCAATTATGCATGATATTGAACGCTTCTATAGGGCTTAAAGCATTTATATCAATATTTTTTAACTCTGTTAAAATCTGCGGTTCAGCGAAAAATTCAATCTGCGGGCTTTCGTCATGCTTTAAAGATTCAACGGCATTTTTTTCCAATCTGCTTAAAATTTTATAAGCTCTTTCTATCACCTGATGAGGCATTCCGGCGATTTTTGCGACATGTATTCCGTAAGATTTATCAGCGCTGCCTTTAACTATTTTATGTAAAAATATGACGTCGCCGTTCCATTCTTTGATGTCAACACTGTAATTTACCACCCCTTTGAGCGTTTTTGAAAGCCCGGTGAGTTCAAAATAATGCGTTGCAAAAAGTATTTTTGCGCCTGCATTTGCTTTTCTTTTGTCATCCGCAAAAAATTCTATTATTGCCCATGCTATAGACATTCCGTCATAAGTTGACGTTCCTCTGCCTACTTCGTCGAGAATAATAAGGCTTCTTTGCGTATATTGGTTTAGAATGTTTGCAGTTTCCGACATTTCAACCATAAAAGTTGATTCTCCGCCGGCAAGATTATCCCCTGCTCCGATTCTTGTAAATATTTTGTCAACAAGTCCTATTTCCGCATTTTGAGACGGAACAAAAGATCCAATCTGAGCCATTATCACAATAAGAGCCGTTTGTCTTAAATAAGTGGATTTTCCAGACATATTGGGACCGGTAAGAATCATTATTTTTGAATTTTCATCAAAAGCAATG
>JAISLA010000017.1 GCA_031260705.1 Endomicrobium sp.
CAAGGCGCGACAGCGCAATGCGCTTGGTAGCTAACTTGAGCGCTGATTTCAATTCACGCGCCTACACAAGGCGCGACTTAGGCGATCATTATAGCGATTATCCAGTCTTACATTTCAATTCACGCGCCTACACAAGGCGCGACAGTACAACAAAAACTAACTATAAATTCAATATATTCTTTATAATTTTTGCGAACTATCTATTTTTATTATAATATTATTAACATATTCTTAATTCTCATTCATTTTTCAATGTGCGATACTAATGAATAATCCCCAATCACATATAATTCGCATTATTAAAATTTATCAAAAAAAATATATATCCACTATTGTTATATTACCAACGTCCCATGCAAATCGACAGGTTCTTTACAACCATAATGCTCTATTTTCCTTCTCCAATTTGAACCAAGCATATAAAATCTTATACTGTCTTTTTTTAAGTCTGCAATATTCAACAATTTATCCTTAAAAAAAACCCATTGAGTGGGATCAACTTCACATTCAAAAACTGAAAACTGAACCCTTTGTCCATAGTCCAAACATGCTTTAGAAACCCTTCTTAAACGCTTTTGTCCTCCCACATCAACAGTACTTATATCATAGCTTATCAAAACTAACATAATTTATCCTATTTCCAAATGAACGGTGGATACGCATCAATATCCCCTCTTATATACCTGGCAAAAAGCAAAGCCTGCGCATGATACAAAAGTCCTATATGTATAGTCTCTTTCAAGAAAGGATGAAATATTTCTTCCTCTTTCCTTTTTCTATATGAGTCTATAACAATCTTTCTATTATCATCATTCATTATTACTCCGCCACTTGAAGATTCCGAAAAACCACCAACATCAATTTGAGATAGATTGATTAAAGTAAGAACCAATCTATCAGCTATCACAGATCTAAACTCTTCCATCATATCTAAAGCTAAACTCGGCCTGCCGGGTCTATCTTTGTGTAAGAATCCAACTTGAGGATCTAACCCAACTCCTTCTAATGCTGATGAAACATCATGCACCAATAAAGTATATACAAAAGAAAGAAGACAATTAACTCTATCTTTTGGCGGACGTCTGTTTCTATCAGTCATAAAAAACTTTTCTTTGCAATTTAATATCAGTTCATTAAAGACACTAAAATAAGAACTAGCAGCATCGCCTTCCATACCACGTAATATATCTACATTTTCAGCATTAAAAGCATTATCAATTGCTTTACGTAAACTATAAGATACTTGTTTCAGCCTATCAGAATTAGGTATTTTCTCTTCATGATCCCTTAAAGCTCTATTTATTACAGTTCTTGAATTGTTTAACTTTCCAAGTAATATTGATTTAGCTGCTTCCAGACAGATTTTTTCATCATCTGAATATTTATATTGTTGCTTTCTTAAAAGAACATTGCCTGAAATAGGAGACTGTACTTTTGCTATAAATTTTCCATACTCTGTAAAGTAGCTCACAGAAACATCATTTTCAGCACACAATCCTAAAAGAAAAGGTGAACATAAAACATTCCCAAAACAAACCATTGAATTAATCAGATGAATTGGCGCTCTAAATAATTCTTTACCCTGTAAACTAACTACAATATTTTCGCGCTCTTTTGATATATATGTTCCTTGCGTTGAAACATAAAGCGTACTAAACAGTTTCTTCATTATTTATAATTTCTTTTAAATATTTTTTTACAGATTTCTGTCTTCCAAACATTTCAGGTAAACATAATTCTTTAAATGAACAATTATCGCATTTTTTTAAATATTCAGGTTTTGGCGTTTCTCCAATATTAACTAAGGTGTGAAATTCTCTAGCAGCACCAGAAGTTTCATCTCTTAAAGATTTATCAAACTCAACATTTAGACGATTTCGGGTTTTCCCATAGAACATCGCACCACTTTCTATCGTAATATTCATCATTTCTTCAAGACACATAGCCTGCGCGCAAAGCTGGACTTTATCTGTATTATCAGCTTTTGCCTTACCGCTTTTATATTCAACAGGAAATGGAATTAATTTACTCCCAGATTTATGAAACTCCATAACATCGCTTTTTCCTATCAATCCAAGCTCATAAGATTTAAGATAAATATCTCGTTCAATAACTACGCCTTTCTTACGCTCAATTTTTTCTGTATGAACTTTATCATGCATAACAATTCCTCTTGCCGTAAAGAAATTGTCCGACCATTGTTGTTCAATAAAAAGCAAGGCACATCTTCGTTTGCAATAAGATAGCTGATATAATCCTCTTATATGAAGTAAATCGTCTTCACAATACATTATTTACCAACCTTGAATTATTTTTGCCTTTAAATCTTTTATTGATTCCACATTTCCTTTTTCTAAATCTTCTTCATTTTCTATACTGCCATTATCGGCAATTTTAACTGAATTGTGAACTTTTGCAGAAGAGTATTGTCTTGTTTTTGAATTCTGTTCAAACCAAACAACTTTTAAAACTTTCATACTTCCTTCTGGCCGTGCTGAGGAAGCATCATTTTCAAAAAGTTTAGGCATGATTTCTTTTATTACATCTGCATCTTCATCACTAAAACCCGTTTTTTCTGCTAATTGAGGATTCATAGCTCCATAAAAAACATATATAGCTTCTCTTACCCAATGTTTCATTCCCATTCTATCAGATGTCATTCCTTCATTATCTGAATCATTGTTTTTTTTATTATTTTTACCGTTAACACTTTTTGTTATTTGGTCGCTTATAATAGTTATTGGTTCTTTGCTAAAAGCGGATTGAATTGTCATTGGTCCCCTGATTCCAATAGAACTTCCTTTTTCATAAGCAAAAACCTGCCCAAAAGTACGAACATCTATCCATTTTTCGCAAGCTTTTTTAGAAAAATCAGGGGTTTTACTTATTTTACCTATACATCCTTCAGCTCTTTCTTGTAAAGAACTATAGCTATCTTTTTTATAATCATCAGATTGAACAAAAATATCTTTATTCATATCTAATAATCTATTCCTAATTTTTCTTTTAATGCATACATCTGTTACTTCACCAATTCCATCTGTCAATGTTCTCGGCATATTTTCATTAAGAGGATCTCCATTAGGATTAGCATTTTTTACTTTAAATACAACTACAAAATCAATTTTTTTGCTCAATGTTATCATTGGTAAGCTCCTTTGCTTTTTTATTTTTTCTTTCATCTTCTATTGTTTTTAATTGATGAAAATAACCTAATAAATATAAACCTGTTAATTTTGAATTATTTTTAAATTCTTCTATTGAAGTAAATTTATCTTTAATATCTACTATCCTTTTATCTATCCAATACCCATTTACTCTTCTTTTATAAGCATCATTAAATTTTTCATATAAAACTTTCCAAGTTTCAAATGGTTTTATAGAAAACTGACGCATCAATCTTTGAGCATTAGTTGATCTTATTGCCTCTTTTGTATTACTATTTTCTTTATTTTGTTTTAACAATGCACTTTTTTCAGCATCATCAATCACAGCCAATAACCTTCCATAAAGATAGTTTCTGTCTTTGCAGTTTTCGTCAACACTCATTAAATAATCCTCCTCTTTTTTATTTTCATCATAATATAAATGATTGCCTTTATATATTGAACAAGCAATTCTTAATATTGTTTTCCATTGAATATCATTTAAGGCAATGGGATTTGAAGCCTTTTCAATAAAATGTCTTTCTATATACTCTGGAATATTTCTGTTTTCTAAAACACTTGGCATTAAGTCTCTTATCAACTTACTTTTTATTTTCTGTTCGTTTTTTTCAACTAAATATCTATCTTTTTTATAAAAATATATAGTAGCTATCGCATTTATTGATGGTGTTCCATAAAAATACCGATATTCTTCCTTTTGATTATCTTTATTTTTTATTTTTAAAAACTGCTGCCAATAATATTTTTTATGCCAATTTTTTATATTTTCTAAATATTGAGAGCTTGTCATTTCCCTATAATATGTTATACAAGCTCTGCCTTTGCTTGCGGCATCCATTTCTAAAACTACAATATTCTCATTTTCTTCAAATTGTTCAAATTTTATATCATAACCTTTTACACTTTTAACAAAATCTTTTCCAAAAACTTCTCCTATATTCCCGTTTTTGCCCTCGATTGTAAAAGCTACTATAATCTGCGGATAATTGCGATATGCCTGTTTTCTTTCATCAGCAATAAGCCATTTCAGTGTATTATGCGCTTTTTGAGACACATCAAAACTTATAGATAATGCTTCATAATATTCTTCAAATCTTCCTTTGAATACTAAATCATCTCCAACTGCTATAATTTTAGATGTACCATTTGCGAATTGATGATTTGTTGCAATACAATCAGTTTTTCCTGAAATGCAACAAATTTTATCATCTATTAATCTCACCGCAATATCATTTTCCTTATCTGTTTTTCTATAAGCTTTTTCAACTTCAGATTTATATTTTTTATTTTCTTTTTGCTTTCTAAAATTTATCCAAGATTCTTTAATTGCCTCATCTTCATAAGTATTACAATGTTCTTCACATTCAACTACCCATCTAATAAATACATCTTCTTGTTGTTTGATATTTTTGTTCTGTAAAATTTTATATTTATTTATTATTTCTTTCGGGATCTTATGTTCTTTGGATTTTTTTATTAAATTAAATTCTTCATCAACATATAATAATCCTTTCTCTGCTAAATCTTGTATCAACGTATCTCTTTGAACATAATTACTGATTATTTCTAATTTTTTATTATCTTTATCAAAATCAATCCATTCTTTTAATATTTGTCTATATGATTCTTTTTTTAAATTTTTTATATCAACCGCAAGTGCCCACATACAATTATTATCATCTGTTGTAGGAATTATAGTATCTTCACAATTTATATTTATGACTGCCGCCTCAACCATCTCAGCTCTTTCATTCAATGTTATTTCAATATTGCAGACTTTATGAGTATGCGCTACAGGCGCGATTTCAAAACCACTCTTTTTAGATGCTTTAATACAATTTTCATAGGTTTTATATAATTGCTGAAACCAACTCATTATTTTGCCTCCACACTTTCAAACATGTTCTCACATTCTGTATTAATGTTTAAAATATTGTTATCTAAAACATATTGATTTTCTTGTTGCATTGGTTTCACAATTCTTCCTTTTATACTATTATCCTTATCGGTAAAATCAATTGTCCCATTTTTCATATTGGCATTTAACCATATTCTTGTTATCAATTCATTTTTACCTGTTTCGTTAGGATAGCCAAAGTTATAAAACATAGAACCGAATGACAATAATTTTTTATTATCATAATAACTGCCGCCTTCTCCAAATTTACAAGGTTCAACATATCCTTGACACTCGCGAGTTCCAAGAAAAATATCTCTCCTGCCACCATTTTCAAGCGAACGATTTGCTATTGCAAAATGTTTCCCATCGTTTTGATCCTTTTTAAGTTCAATCATATTTTCATTCCATTCAAAATGCGCCTGCACTTGATATTCAACATCCCGCAAATAAGTATAGTAATATAATCCGCCATTACCTCCATAATATTTTAAAGTCCTCACCCCTTTAGCTTCCATTTCTATAGATTTCATAACACGAACTTTATCTATAATCCAAATAAATGTCGGTTTCCAATAAATTGACTCTGTAATCCCTTTAATTGCCTCATAAGTAGGAATTTGATATGAACATTTTTCTCCGCCTAATTTTGTAATTGGATCAGTAAACAATGCATATTTTCCCCACATTTTAAACTCTATTGTATTTTTGGGAGTATTACACACATGCGCCTCCTTTATCTAATGTTGCTTCCTCTGTAATGCCAAAGTTTTTATCATAATAACAATCGCTTATACTATAAATATCTAAATCATTATTTATTGGTTTTATCGCGGTTGAATCTTTAAATTGATTTGGATAGATATTGACACTATATTTGTGAAGTCCCTTTATAAGTTTATCTCTTTCTTTAAAATTAGAAGAACTATTTATTTTATCAATAATTTTACGAACACATTTCCTTTCAATGCAGACAGGACTTGCAATATCATCTATAACTCTAAAATTATTTGAAGCTTCTTTAAAAGATTGATTTAGTGTAAGATTATACTTATCATTATATTTACAGTTTTCTGATAATAAATCCAATTCAGTATTTCCATTGCAAATTAAATATTGCATTTCTTTTTGCTGTTTTTTTTGATAAAAAAAATCATCATAATAATCTTTGATTATTTTATTGTCTAACAAGTCTGCATTAGGATGCCTCCTTAAAATAATTTTAGTAGTTTCTTTCCCTCTCCAAATATATTCTAATTTATCTAAATTTTCATTAAAATTATAAACATATAGTTCGCCTTTTTTATTATTTCCTTCATTGTTTTTTAAAGTTCCATTTCTATTAATTCTTCCAGCTGCTTGAATTATAGAATCCAATCCTGCTAATGCTCGAATGCCACAATTAAAATCAATGTCAATGCCAGCCTCTATAACCTGTGTTGAGACAACTACAATTTTTTCTTTCTTATTTAATTTTCTTTTTATTGCTCTTAAAACAATTTTTCTATGAACCGGCATCATTCTCGCGCTAAGATGATAAACCTCATAATCCGCTTTACCTTTTATAATTTCAAAAATTTCTTTTGCAGATTTTGTTGTATTACAAATTACTAGACAATTCTCATTATCATTAACAAATTCTATGGCTTTTGAAGCTATTTCTTCGCTTGTATAATCAATATTTTTTATTTCAGGCTTAATTTCTACTCGTTTTAAACTATCAAACACATAATTTCTATTCTGAATAATATCTGGTTTTTCAGAAAGTTTTAAACAACCTCTTTCTGAATCTACATTGTCTAATAAAGGTTGTGTCGCCGTACATAAAACAACAGCAGTATTACAAAAATCAACTAAATAATTTATCGCATTATTAAACAAATGAACGCATTTTATTGGAAGCGCCTGTATCTCATCAAAAATAATTATTGAATTTGCCAATTGATGAAGTTTCCTTGTGTCAGTAGTTTTGCGTCCGAACAGAACATTTAAAATCTGTACATTTGTTGTAAATATAATAGGAATATCCCAACTTTGCATATAAAGTTCTGTTGGATTAAATTCTTCTTCCGTATCATTGAATGTTTGAGATATATTAGAATGATGTTCTAATACTATTTCCCCTTTATCAGGTTTATCTGTTTCAACTATTTTCCTTATTGTATCAGCATTTTGTTCAATTATTGTAGTAAAAGGAATACAATAAATTATTCTATCAGCATTATGTTTCTTTGCCATCTCAACAGCAAATCTAAAACTTGCAAGTGTTTTACCACCACCTGTAGGCACTTCAAGTTTATAACATCCTTTTTGATATGTTTGTCCGGCAGTAGCACAATCATCAGAAATCTGCTTTCTTATTTTTTTTATATCTTGCGAAGATTTATTTTTATCATTAAGTTCGTTTATTTCTTTTTCTAATTTTTCTGAAATTATATTCCAATTGACATCTTTCTTTTCAACTTTTATTCCGCGTTCAAAATCTGCACTGTTTGTATAATCTGCGTCTATGAGGCAGCTTAACAAAAATCTTGCAAGCATTCCATAAGAAAATGTTCTATATATTTCATTTTCAGAATTTTTATCTATTTTATTTTTAATTTGTTCAATTTCAAATAATAAATCGTTATTGGCAACATTATTTATTTTATCCACAATGTCTTTTTCTATGTTTTTCTTTACATCTTCTATCGAGACAACTTCTTTATAATAATATTTTTTACTCAGTCTTTTATTAAAATTGTTCTTTCCATATATGTCAATCATATCAATCAGTCCGGAATGATGAGAAACACAACAAAGTTCAATTAGTTCAGATAAAAAGTTTTTTAATTTATTATCATCTTCTTGCATCGGCGCTTTAATAAACTCATTGAAATATTGAGCGCCGGCAGTAGAATGATCTATATCTCCTCTGCTAATGTCGTGTCTTTCTCCCGATAAATAGTCTTGAAATAATTCTAAATATTTTCCTAAGTCATGTAACAATCCTAAACAATATCCTATATTTTTCATTCCGATTTTTGAAGCGTTTTTCTGAGACATCTCAGCAACTTCAATTAAATGTGTATTCAATTCTTGTTTTTTATTATCTTTAGATAAATGAGCGTAAAATAATAGCGCTTGATTTTTAGAAACCATTGTAAAACCTCTCCCTCTACATAAATTGTTTTAATGTATCTGTAAATAGAAGACAAAAAGAAAAACTAGCAATACTCTTTTTCATCTTTTAAAATAATTTTAATTCACGCTTTAATTACACTAAGGCACGACATCAGCTATACAAAATGCTAAAAATAAGATGTTAACTATTTCAATTCATATATTCGTATAAAGCTGTACAAAATATTATAAAACCTTTCTAACATTTCAATTCACGCACTCATATAGAGTTATATAAAGTGCGACTTTATTTAATGATTTCGATATCTTTAACAATGTTTATCTTAAGCAAACTATGGATATGTTATTCATAGTTTGTACTCTTTTCAAATAATTTTTTCTTTTATCAATATTATCAACCATATTATATATAATATTTTTTCAAGGAACCTTAATATTTTTTCAAAGAACATATAAAATACTTTTATTTTCATTTGACAATCCTCCTTATTATGAGATAACACCTTACTAACGACCTAATTATATAAAATTAAAAAAACAAAGCCCAACTCTTCTATCTATCTCACCACCTATAGCAAGCATACCGGAGATATAACCATTTCGTAGACAACTCTTACAGCCGGGCGTTGCTCAACGCATTTGTCTAACATAACATAGAAGATGAGGGTTACAGACTTTACTATATGACCTTACTGATTTAGCTTTTAGTCTTCTACACCATCTCTATTACTAGTGTAGCATATTTTAAGGCAAAAGTCAAGTCTCCAAGCTTTGTATTCAGTTCTTTTCTCTTTTGCTGACGTTGATTAAACCCTTCTCCCATTACTTCATCTTGTCCCATTTCCCATCCCATTAACATCATTCTGCATAATCTTTTTCATTTGAAGCATCCAGTTCTTTGATTACTACAAATATATATTAGCATAATAATATTCACGCTTAAGGCAAATACACACTTTACAATTATTGTTTCAAAAATTCCCTTACGGTATATGCAATATATTCTGCAGCTTTCGGCAGAGCAGTTTCGTCCATGTTAAAATTACTATGATGCCATGGGTATGAGGTATGTTTATTTTTAGAAACTCCTATAAAAATGAAATTGCCGGGAATTTTATTTAAGTATTCTGCAAAATATTCTCCGCCCATAGACGGTTTTTCCAATATTTCAACATTACCCTTTCCGTAAAATTCTCGTGCAGTTTTAATGTATACTTCCGTAATCTCAGGACTATTAATCAGAATACTTCCTATTTCATTATAATAAGCATTACGCTCAACCCCGTAAGTTGCCTCTACAGCTTTGAGTTTTCTTAAAATACTTGCCTTTATAAAACTTCTTACTTCACTGTTAAAACTTCTCACCGTACCATCTATTGCTATCTTTTTGCAGATTATATTGTAAGCTTTGCCGACTTCAATTTTTCCTAAAGTTATAACCCGCGCATTCCATAGGACCAAGCTCTCTTGAGACAATGCATTGAACCATATTGACGAACGCAGATACCGCAATTAAAAGCGTCCTTATGCGATATTTTGCCGATAATTTCTATTTTAAGCCATCAAACAGCCGCCATATCGGATCGAACTTAAAACCGATTTTGTCGGTCTTTATCCACGGACTTACATACACATCTAAAATAAAATCTACATTCGGGTTTTCTAAAGCGCCGCCTTTAATCATAACTTTTGCGTCGGTGGAAGTTTCTTCGCTATTTTTGAAAAATAAATCTGACATTCCTTTTAATTCGCTTTTTCTTTTCTGCAAAAAGTTTGCCGCTCCAAGAATTATCGCAACATGTCCATCATGTCCGCAGGCATGCATAACTCCTATTTCTTTAGATTTAATTCAACCTCATTGTTTTCATATAAATAGGAAAAGCGTCAATATCCGATCTTAACGCTATTGTTTTGCCGGGTTTTGCACGTTCTAACGTAGCAATTACTCCGGTTTTTTCTATACGCTTATACGGTATTTTTAATTTTTTGAGTTTGGATTTAATAAATTTTGCAGTTTCGTACTCATTCCCGCTAAGCTCCGGATTTTTATGTATATGTCTTCTCATCTCAATAATTTCACGCTCTAAAGTCATTTTATATCTCACAATATTCTACAAAAAATATTCAGAAAAACGGATAGTCGGATATCTTACAATAATACTCGGAAGCAATACAAAAGAGAACTTGCCATCTTGTGGAGTCTTTTAACCAAAACGACATCTAAGTATATTTATCTTTTCATCATTATCTGTTTTATAGCATAACAAATATTTTCCGCAATATCGCTTGCAATAACGCCCGTCATACCTTTATCTTTCTCGGTAATCTCACCTGCAAGTCCATGGATAAAAACAGCAAATGTTACGGCTTCAAATATATCATCCGCAACACTTACAAAAGAAGATATTATTCCGCTTAATACATCACCGCTCCCTGCGGTTGCCATTGCCGGAGTGCCGGTATTATTTTTATATTTCTTTTTACCACAAGATACAAAAGTATTGCTACCCTTTAGAACACAAATAAGAGAATTTACTTCTGCAAAATCTGCAGCTATCTTTTCTCTATTATTTTCTATTACAGCGCTTTGTATATTTAAAAGTTTAGAAAATTCGCCCAAATGCGGCGTTATTATAAGCTTAGCGTTTGCCGTTTTAAGTTCACCCGCAATACCGTTAAAGCAGGCAAGTCCGGAAGCATCTAAGATAACCGGTATGTTGACAGCAGAAATAATCTCCTTAATAAATCTGCATAATATGCTGTTATCAGTTTTTAGTCCCGGACCTATTATAATTGACGTAACTTTTCTGGATTTAATAAAATCAAGAATATCCAACGACGTTTCATATACAAAAAACATTATTTCAGGTTTTGATATTGCGCATGCCTGACCTAAAAAATTATCTTTAACAGCATAAGTTACAAGTCCCGATCCAGAACGCAATGCTCCCAAACAGCATAATGCGCCAGCACCGGGCATAGTCTTAGAACCTGCTATTACCAAAACATGACCAAAGTTATATTTATAACTGTCAGGTTTCCTTTTTAATTTCGAAGCAAAGTTTCCAATTTCTTTTTCTTTCATAGTATTTTTCAAAAGGCAATTGCAACAGCTGCAACATATTTGTCAGTATGCGACAGCGATATGTCTATTCTTTTATACTTTTTATTTTTAATATAAATCTGAGGTTTTCCGTCATTAGTATTTCTAACCGAAATATCTGCAATAGTAAATTTCTTATTTCTCGCACTTAACGCTTTCCAAACAGCTTCCTTTGCCGCAAAACGCGCTGCCAAACACTGAGCAGCATTTTTTCTTGGAATAGAATAGAATATTTCTTCTTTTGCAAAAACACGTTCCAGAAATTTTTTGTCTTTTACATATTTGACAAATCTTTCAACTTCTTCGATATCAATCCCTATATTCATTTAATATATCCAAATATAACAGTCATTATTAAACATAGCAAACAAGTTTACATCGATCACGGTTTCTTTTTTCAATATTTTTTCTATGATAAATTAACAACTTCATTGCTTAATAATCTACATCGCCGAACTTTACAACCAAAATATCTGTTTTTATGGATATCCTAAAGCCGCTAAGAAAAAAAATTAATAATACTGAAAGATAAAAAGACAAAGCAAAATTATTCGACTGTGACGGACTTAGCAAGATTTCTAGGCTGATCTACATCACAGCTGAGAATGACCGAAATGTAATAAGCTAAAAGTTGCAGCGGAATTACAGTCATAAGCGGCGATACAAACTCATCAGTCTCAGGAACATAAATCACATAATCGCTTTTATTTCCAATTTCTTTATCAGATTGATCTGCCACCGCTATAATAATTCCGCCTCTGGCTTTTGCTTCTTCTATATTTGAAATTATTTTCTCATATATTCTGCCTTTAATAACTATCGCAACTATCGGCATAGACTTGTCAATCAAAGCTATCGGTCCATGTTTCATTTCGCCAGCGGCATAGCCTTCAGCGTGTATATATGAAATTTCTTTAATTTTTAACGCACCCTCTAACGCCACAGGATAATTTATGTGTCTTCCTAAATATAAAAAATCCCTTTTACTTGCAAAAACCTTTGCAATATCATGAACGAATTTGGCATTTTTCAAAAACTTATTGATTTTTAAAGGGATTTCCCATAACTCTTTTAAATATTTTTTTAATTCTCCTATTGTAAGTATCTCTCTTTTACATGCCAAATCCAAAGCAAGTATATATAGAGCAGTAACCTGCCCCGTAAAAGCTTTTGTAGAAGCAACTCCTATTTCAGGACCACAATGCGTATAAATCACATGCATAGCTTCGCGGCTGATACTTGAACCTACGACATTACATACAGCCAGAATCTGACAGCCTTTGGTTTTTGCAAGTCTTAAAGCTGCCAAAGTATCCGCAGTCTCACCAGACTGCGAAACAACCACAACTAAAGTTTTTTCATCTAAAATAACATCTCTGTATCTAAACTCGGAAGCAATATCAACTTCTGTCGGTATTTTCGCAAAACTTTCAAATAAAAATTTTGATACAAGTCCGGAATGATACGATGTTCCACAAGCTACAATATAAATATTTGATATATTTTTAATATATTCTTTTTCAAGTTTAACTTCTTCGATATAAACTCTTCCTTCATCAGGATAAATTCTTCCCCGAAAAGTATCTTCTATTGTACGAGGCTGCTCAAATATCTCTTTTAACATAAAATGCTTATAGCCGTTTTTTTCAGCTTGTACTGTATCCCACCGTATGTTTTTTATTTCTCTGTTTATTATATCGCCTTTGATGTTTTTTATAACTATTTTCTCTGCAGTAATTTCTGCAATATCTCCGTTTTCAAGAAAAATCATATCGCGCGTATAAGAAAGCAGCGCCGGAATATCAGAAGCCATAAAATTCTCGCCGACTCCGACGCCTATAATTAAAGGCGCATCCTGTCTTACGCATATTATTTTGTCAGGCTCGTCTTTAGAGACTATTCCAAGCGCATAAGAGCCTCTGACCCTGCTTAATGTTTTTTGAACGGCACAAAACAGATTATCTTCATAATATTTTTTTATAAGATGCGTTATTACTTCCGTATCGGTTTCAGATTTAAATTCCTGTCCGTCTTTTTGGAGTTCGGCTTTTAACTCAACGTAATTTTCTATTATTCCGTTATGTACGATAACAACAGTTTTTGCAGAATCTGTATGCGGATGAGCGTTTTTTTTAGACGGTCTTCCGTGTGTAGCCCAACGAGTGTGTCCTATACCTATATTTGCACTAATAGGATTCTCTTTAAGACTTAACCCAAGATTACACAGTTTTCCAACGCTTCTTCTTATATGCAGTTCTTTGTCAACGACAACAGCAATACCGGCGGAATCATATCCTCTGTATTCAAGCTTTTTCAAACCCTTAAATATTATATCTACAGCATTTTTTTCACCTATATATCCAAAAATTCCACACATGTTTCAGTCCTTGCCAATAAGTTCTTTCATATTTCTGACAGCCATTTCAAGACCTGTAAATACCGATTCCGCAATGATTGAAAAACCTATATTAAACTCGCTCATGCCCGGGACATTGCAGATTCGTTCTATATTATCATAATTCAGCCCATGACCGGCATTTAATATAAGCCCTTTTTTCACCGCTTTACGCGATGCTTCGGAAATTCTTTCCATTTCTTCTTTAAACTCAGCAGAATCCGCTCCATTTTCTTTAAAAAACTTTGCATATTTACCCGTATGAAGTTCTATTGCATCGGCTTTTATCTCGCTGCACGCAAGCACTTGCTCCGTATCCGCATCAATAAACATACTTACGATAATTCCCGTTTTTTGAAGCCTTGCAACAATATTTGCAAGTTTATCTTTATGGGACTTAACGTCAAGACCGCCTTCTGTAGTAAGTTCCTGTCTTTTTTCCGGAACCATACATACAAAATCTGGTTTTACATCTAGAGCTATTTTAATTATTTCTTCACTTGCAGCCATTTCAAGATTCAGCTTTATTTTAAGCGATTCCCTCAAACCGTAAACGTCTTCATCCTGAATATGTCTCCTGTCTTCCCTTAAATGCACGGTTATACCATCTGCTCCGCCTTTCTCACATACCGCTGCAGCCTTAATTATAGAAGGAAAATCTTCTTTTCTTGCTTGTCTTATTGTTGCTATATGATCGATATTTACGCCAAGTTTTACCATTTTATCCGAATACCATCCTCCGGGCTACCACCATTAATAACTCTACGTGGAGACTTTACTGCAACAAGTACCCCAACGAAAGCGACAAACCCAACAACAGACCCGATTACTTTATTTTCTACTCCATTCATTAACGATGTCTCTGCTTTCACAACAGAAGTGACACCACCTATTACCATTAATCCAACTAACAATGACGCAATAGCTTTTTTCCATCTTACTGCCTCTTTTTCTATGTTTTCAAATACTTTTCAAAAGTTACCTGATTATTTTAAGTCCTTTATATTTTAAAACACCGCTCTTACCACCTTTGGTATCACTGCGTTGCCTATCTGCTGGCACGCCATGTTTATAAAGTCGCTTGTTTTGTTTCCATCTGGCAATCCACTCCCCCCCCAGCTTTTCCCCTGCTCAAAGTGGGAAAGAAAAAGTAAAAAGAGATTTGCGAACTTTATCCGTAATCTGTAGCCGACATTTATTTTTTTAACAGCTCTCAATCAAGTTTAGACTGACGACATCAAATACTCGATAAGTTTCCTTTCATCCTTTTTAACATAACCTTTAGGAAAGATTGAAAAGTCAAAGTAAAAACGAAATTATAATACCCAAACGCGGGGGACAGCTGACCTTTCTCTGCCGACGATTTTGTCTGTTTTATCAGACAGACGCAAACCATGTAAGGAAAAAAACATCATTCATAATTCATATTTAATCTCTTTTTCAATACTATCTGCTACATTTTCCGCTATTGTTTTAATTTCTTTTATCTCTTTCCCTTCAACCATAACCCTCAAAAGGTTTTCTGTGCCTGAATATCTTACGAGTATACGCCCATCTGCACCGAGAGATCTCTCATAACTCTTAATAAGTTTATAAGATTCTGAAAGTTTTTCAATAGGAATTTTCACAGAAACTTTTTTGTTTATAAACACCTGCGGGAATTTTTCAATTACGTTCATAAATTCCTGCATCGTTTTGTTTTTGTCGCTTAACGCTGTAAGAAGCATAACTGCACTCAGCAGTCCATCGCCTGTAGACAAAATATCTTTAAATATAAAATGTCCCGACTGTTCTCCGCCAAGCACCGCTTTATATTTTTTCATATCATCCATAACGTACCTGTCGCCGACCTTTGCGGATACTATTTTAATTTTTTCTCTTTCCATAGCCTGCAGAAACCCTATATTTGTCATAACTGTAGCAACTAAAATATTATTTTTAAGCTTCTTTTTACTTTTCAGCCAGCCTGCCATCGAAGCAAGAAAATAATCACCGTCCCTCACAATACCGTTTTCATCAATACACACCAATCTGTCGGCATCGCCGTCAAAAGCAAATCCGCAGAACGCTTTAAGTTCTTTTACTATTTTTGCGGTATATTCAGGTTGGAGAGCGCCGCAATTTAAATTTATGTTTTTACCATTTGGCTTAACATTTAACGCAATAACTTTTGCCCCAAGCCTCCTTAAAATATAAGGAGCGCATTTATAAGAAGCGCCATTTGCGCAATCTATAACTATCATTTTCCCTTTGAGATCGCTTCCGGTAAAATTTCTCACAATAAACTCTTCGTAAAATTTTAAGAGTTCAGAATTTTCCACTGCCTTTATTTTTTTAATTGAAACAACAGCTTTTAAACTAAGATATTTATTTATTTTCTTTTCAATTTCTGCTTCTACAAAATCCCCAATCTTTAATCCTTTTGAATTAAAAATTTTTATTCCGTTATCCATATACGAATTATGACTTGCCGAAATCACCACAGCCGCTGAATATTTTCCGCTCTTCATAAGAAAAGATGCAGCAGGCGTAGGCATAATGCCGCCAAAAACCGGCGTTATACCCGCACTTAAAATTCCTTTGGCTAATTCTTTTTGTATTCTTTTTCCGGACTCTCTGGTATCGCGTATAACTAGAATATCTTTTTTACTAACTAAAGTTTCAGCTATTGATTTGCCAATAATCCTAAGAGTAATATTATCAAACGGAAATCTGGACGAATCACACCTTATGCCATCAGTTCCAAATAATTTCATTTCACTTATATCCCACCACATACAGCCAGACAAAAATCGCAAGCCATAAAGCAAGCAATTTAAGCTGCCAGTTCTTTCTCATTTTGATATATAATCTCTTCATTTTGACTTCAAAGCCCCGCCGTTTGTGCTAATTATTTCTTTAAGTTCTGCGGACGATATATTTAAATTTAATTTTCCCTTATAAGCAACAGATATCCGTCCTGTCTCTTCGGAAACAACAATTATAACTGCATCCGTCACTTCGCTTAAACCAAGCGCCGCTTTGTGCCTTGTGCCTAATATTTTCACACCTGTATCGTAGCTTAAAGGAAGAAAACATCCTGCAGCTGAAATTTTATCGTTAAATATTATTACAGCTCCGTCATGCAACGGAGCGGATTTATTTTTAAAAATTGAAAGTAATAGTTCTTTTGAAATATCTGCATTCAAAGGTATTCCTGTTTCCTTAAAGTTTTTTAAACCTATCTCGCTTTCTATTACTATAAGTCCACCTGACATAGACACACTTAAATCTTCAACAGCTTCGACAATTTCAGTTATATAAGAATCCTTTACTTTAGTTTTCAAACCCCAAAGCTGCCCGCCAATCCGAGCTAAAACGTTACGAATTTCCGTCTGAAATATTACGGCAAAGATAACAACTGCGGTAACCCATAACCTACTTAAAAGCCATGACAGCGCTCTTAAATGCAAAACATATTCTGCAACTATTGTAAAACCTAAAATAAACAATATACCAACAATAATTTGTATTGCCATTGTTCCTTTTATAATAAGAACAATTCTGTAAAATACTATTGCAAGTATAAAGATATCAAGAATGTTGACTATGTATGTATTGTAAATATTTAACATAGTTTCCATTACATTCTCCGAAAAGTCTCAGCTATTTTCAAAACGTTTACTGTCTCTTTTACATCGTGTACTCTTATAATATCTGCACCGCAAAACGCCGCAAGAAAATTTGCAACAATAAACGACGTTCTATCTTCGCCTGCAAGCTCTTTTACAAATCTTTTTCTTGACACCGCTCCCACAACAGCACCAAGCGTTGAAAAAACGCCGATATTTTTTATCAACTCAACATTATGTTCTACTGTTTTTCCAAAACCCGGACCTGGGTCAACTGCAATACATTCCTCTTCTATGCCAAAACCAGCCGCATATTCTTTTTGCTGCACAAGAAATCCGTAAACTTCCGATGTACAGTTTTTATATTCCGGAGATGTCTGCATATTTTTAGGTATGCCTTTCATATGCATAAGTATTAATCCGGCTTTTGCATCCGCAATAAGTTTTGCTGATCTTTCTCCGCCTTTCCTTAAAGCAAAAATATCATTTATTATATCAGCACCTTCATCAAGAGCTGCTTTTGCCGTTTCATATTTATAAGTATCTACCGAAACGGGAATCTTAACATTTTTCTTTATTCTTTTAAGAGCAGGAATTAGTCTCTTTATTTCTGTTTTTGCATCAACAAGTTTTGTTCCCGGTCTTGAAGATTCGGCACCTATATCTATTATTCCCGCACCAAACCTTTCAAATTCAACCGCCTGTTTAAGCGCTTCATCAGGATCTGTAAGCCCGTCGCCGGAAAAAGAATTGGGATCTACATTTACAATACCCATAACAACCGGATTTGACAAATCTACATATCTTTCTCTATATTTAAAAAATTTTTTTTTGTTTACTGTATTTTCAAGTTTCAAAGCAATTTCTTTCAATCTAAATGGTTGTAAGCGAAGCTTTTCTACCAACTTCTCAATTTGATTTACGGTGGCAAATAAAACCGTATCGGAGACAGCTTTTTTAAATCTGCTGACATTTTCATTCAATGCAACAGAAGCTCCGACAGAAATAGCTTCCTGTTTTAAAATATTTGCCGCTCTATTGTCTATTCTTTCAATAACTATCGCGTTGAGAACTCCTTTTTTTGCAAGAAGTTCGTGAACAGCGCTGCTACTGCCGGTATTTTTTACAAGCTTTAAAGCGTCGTTAAAATTGCTAACAACTGCCTTTCTTATAATCATTTATTACACCTATTACATCCACACAGACTGCCAAAGCAGATAAACAATTTCTCAATGACAGGTTTTTTTTGCAACTTACTGCTATAAACGGTTTTACACACACTGTTAAATACAGAGAGACTGCTTGTTATTTTATCCGCAGTGTTTTCATCTGCCGCCAAAGCATTTAAATCGTATTTTTTGTGTTTATGTTTACATTTAAATTACTAGGGCTTCAGATTATTCAATATTATATTTTTTATATCAGCAATAACAAAAATAAATCAAATCTACAACTGCTGTCCCAGTAATCATCATTGACAGTCTTTTATAATATTCAGCATTTTCCTCTATTTAGCACTTTATCTCCGCTACAGGCGCTGCAATAAAATATGAATTTTCAGCATTTGCTTTTCAACACTTAAAAGCATAGAGTTCTTCTCTTATTTGCCGAGCAAATCCCCAAAATGCTGGTTTTTAAGCTTTTTTATCTACTTAGGTATTTTATGATATTTACTGCTTAAATGATTTTTGCAGCCGTAAAATAGCTTTGAAACTATGTAAAAAGTTACACAAGAAGCAATCATCATCAGATTATCGTTTAGTTTTAATAAGCATAAACATGGGAAAAATTTAGTAATTTTTCCTATAATATTTATATATACGTATTAACCGAACCATCTCAGTATTGATATTTATTTTGTTTATTTCGTTTTCGCTGTAATATAATAAAAACCTTATTTTATTGCATAATTTGTATTCGGTAATGTCAATTTTTTGCAGAGCCGTTAATTCCAGTCACTTTCATACTTATATATAAAACTATCATCTTAATAGAGACATAGCTTCGGAACGTGTTCTTACGTCTTTCAAAAATATGCCACGCATGGCGGAAGTAATCATTTTTGAACCAGTTTTTTTTACACCTCTCATCGTCATGCACAAATGTTCTGCTTCAATAACTACCATAACTCCATGCGGCTTTACAAACTTCATTATGATATCTGCAAGTTGTTTTGTAAGTCTTTCCTGAAGCTGCAGTCTATTTGCAAAAATTTCAACAAGTTTTATAAGTTTTGACACTCCAATTATCTTGTCTTTTTTAGGTATATACGCTATATGCGTTCTACCGAAAAAAGGAAGTAGATGATGTTCGCACAGAGAATAAAAAGTAATATCTTTAACTAAAACTATCTCTTCATGATCTTCTGTCGCATAATGCACTGGAATAAATTTTAAAGGATCAATTTTATTTCCAGATAATACTTCCTTATAAAACTCCGCAACTCTTTCAGGCGTACGTTTTATACCCTCTCTGTTTAAATCTTCACCAAAAGATTCAAGCAAAAGTTTTACGGCTTTTTGTGCTTTTTTTTCATCAAAATTAAATATTTTCACTTAGTATTTTTCCCTCTTTCAGATAACTAAGATTAATTCCAGCAATGTTCTACAATAATCAAGTCAGCTGACTATAACTCTTTCATTTATAACTTTTTTTTCAACAGCAGATTTTTTTTTAGTTTCCGTATCAACAGAACTGCTTTCAGATAAAGGCACTAATTCCTCGCCTTTTATTATTTTATCTATATCTTCACCGCTTAAATTTTCTCTTTCCAGAAGATAGCTTACAATTTTATTTAAAACACTCATATTATCTTTAATAATTTTAGAAGCTCTGCTCTTTGAGCTGTATATAATGTTTTTAACTTCTTCGTCTATAAGTTCAGAAGTTTTCCCTGAATGCCTTGCATCTCTTGAAATATCTCTTCCTAAAAACACTTCTTCGTTAGGTCTCTGAAGAGCCATAGGTCCTATTTTATCACTCATGCCAAATTCAGTAACCATTCTCATGGCAATTTCCGTCGCTTTAGATATATCGTTTTGCGCGCCCGTAGTAATCTCAGAAAACACAAGCTCTTCAGCAACACGTCCGCCAAACAATATTGAAAGTTTGTCCAGAAGCTCAGATCTTGAAGTTAAATATTTATCTTCTTCCGGAAGCTGCAACGTATATCCCAAAGCGGGACCGCGCGGAATTATAGAAACCTTATGCACAGGATCTGCCGACGGCAAAAATTTTGCGACAAGAGTATGTCCCGCTTCATGATAAGCAATAATCTTCTTTTCTTTATCAGACATCAAACGCGACTTCCTCTGAGGTCCGGTAAGAATTCTGTCTATTGCTTCTTCCATATTTTTCATATTCACGGTTTTTTGGTCATTTCTTGCCGCAAGAAGAGCCGCCTCATTTACAAGATTTGCAAGATCCGCGCCGACAAATCCGGGAGTTCTTCTTGCAATTACGTTTAAAATTACATCGCTGTCAAGTTTTATTTTTTTTGAATGCACGCCAAGTATTTCTTCTCTGTCTTTAAGATCAGGGCTTGGAATAATAACCTGTCTGTCAAATCTTCCCGGTCTTAAAAGCGCAGGATCTAAAACATCCGGTCTGTTTGTTGCGGCAATCAGAATCACGCCCTCTTTGCTATCGAAACCATCCATTTCAACAAGAAGTTGATTTAATGTCTGTTCCCTTTCATCATGTCCGCCGCCTATACCCGCAAATCTGTGTCTACCCACAGCGTCTATTTCATCTATAAACAACAAACACGGAGCAGATTTTCTGCCATGGTCAAACAGATCTCTTACTCTTGAAGCGCCAACACCTACAAACATCTCGACAAATTCCGAACCGCTTGAAGAGAAAAATGGGACATTGGCTTCACCTGCAACAGCTTTTGCAAGCAACGTTTTTCCTGTTCCCGGAGATCCGAAAAGCAAAACACCTTTAGGAATTTTTCCGCCAAGTTTTTGGAACCTTGCCGGATCTTTTAAAAACTCTATTATTTCTTGAAGTTCTTCTTTTGCCTCATCACAACCCGCGACATCTTTAAAAGTAATCTTTTTTGAAGCACCGACAGCAAGTTTTGCTTTTGTCTTACCAAAAGACATAGCCTGCTTGTTTCCCATAGACATACCGCGCATCATCCAAAAACAGAATAAAATTAAAAGAACTACAGGTCCCCAATTTAACAGTAAAGATCCAAGCCACCCGCTCTTTTCCGTAGCTGAAAATTCAAGCACTTTATTGTCTTCCATATCTTTTACAAGATTTGGATCATCCATAGGAACGGTTTTAAATCTTTTAAAAACTCCGGCATTGTCTCTGAACTGTCCTTTGATAAGTCCGGGAGCGACCAAAACTTTAAATACGCTTCCTGCCTTTATATGCTGTTTAAACTGGGAGTATTCAAGCTCGACTTCATTCCCTCCCTGTCTAGTAAAATTTATAAACATAAATACAATAATTAACAGTGTTATCCAAAAAAATACAAACCATGGATTGCTTTTCTTCATTTAAAAAACTCCTTTTAATTTTCCGGTGCAAAGGCAATCATCCGAAAAATCCGACGTAATCCAAACCACGTCATACGGCAAAATAACCACGCCTTTCCAAACAATAGTACTCAAACATCGACATTTAAAATAAATCGAAATAAGCGGAATTTCTTTATCTTTAAAACAGATGGATATTCTGCGACGCAAATTCAGAGATTCTCTTTTTTATTTTTCTCAGAAAAAAAATAACATCCGCATATATATATCTGATTTTTATCAACTCTAATTTCTTATAAAACAAGCTTTACCTGATTTTATTTTAAAAATCCAACCGGCAGAGAATCTGTAAACAGATATGTCTGACAACACAATTTTACGCATTATCAGATTAATATGTGAATTATATTTCTTTTCTGGCAATAGGTTTTTTAGAATTCTAAATCGTATTGCTTCATTATATCGCAAAAACGTCTTTAAATCAAGCAAAATTTGATTCTTTTGTTTCTTTATACACTTTTTCAAAAATTTAGCAGAAATTTCTTCCAGATACGCATTTTCCCGAGACTGTATGCAGCTTAAAGCAAAAATATGTTCCACAGCCATAGGGTTTATTTTTTCAAAAACAGGCATAAGCGACAGCCTTATTTTATTTCTTGTATATATGTCCGAAAAATTAGATTTATCAGTGCAAAATGGAAGCTTATGATTTCTGATATATTCTTCAATTAATTTTCTCTTAACCGGAAGCAGCGGTCGTATTACGATAAGATTTTTATTTATTTTTCTTTTCTGCGGTATACCGGCAAAATTTCCGCTCCCTCTCAAAAACCGCATAAGCACGGTTTCGGCGTTATCATTTGCGTTATGTGCTGTAACAATTTTATTATACCTATATTTTTTTGCAATTCTCTCAAGAGTTAAATATCTCAAGTTACGCCCGGCTGTCTCAACCGAAAGAGAATACTTTTTGGAATACTCTTTTACACCTATTTCCTCAAGAAGACAGTTTATTCCGAATTCAGCCGACAAATCCTTGACAGTTTTCGCTTCTTTTACGGATTCTTTTCTTAAATTATGGTTAAAATTTACCGCCAAAAGAACAATATCCATTTTTTTGGCAAGACGCCAAAACAAATGTAACATACACATGGAATCCATACCGCCCGATACTGACAAAATAATTTTATCTCCGGGTATAACAAAACCGTTCTGAGAAACGTTTTGATAAAAAATATTCCACGTTTTCATCTTTTAAAGAATCTTCTGAACAAATGTTTTCCGTCGACCGTTCTAAGCGAAGAAATAAGAGTCATAAAATTCTTAATAAAAGTAACGATATACTTATCCGGATGTACTGCAATATATTTGTTACGCCATACAGGATTCAACTTATCTTTAAATTCTCTCAAAAATACAAGATTATAATCAAAATGTTCGGCAAACATAAACATTTTTGCAAAATGCCTTATCACTCCGCCGCCATTATTTACTGACGGGGAATATGCAAAACCCAAATTAAACCAATCGTATCCATTTTCTTTAGCCCACAAAATATTTTTAAACACAATATAAGCAAAAACATTATGATCGCATTTTATATATCTTACAACTTCGGAAGACAACTCACACTTGTTTTTAGCTTTTATAACAACAGAAAAAGCATAAATTTTGCCAGCTTTTTCCAATACCCCAAAGTCCATATCGTTCATATAAGATTCGTCATATTTTCCCGGTATGAAACTTCTCTCAATATAGTTGGTATTTTTTCCCCACTCTTTGTTTATCTTTGCAAATATCTCTCTGTACTGCCCAAACTGTCTGGCATTCATTATTTGATATTTAAATCCTGTATCTTCTATCTCTTTTTCCAAACGGCAGAAATATTCAAAATGACTGTCTCCTTTGTCAAAAGTTATTAAAGGAACTCTCGCTTCCTGTCCTATATTAAAAGTATCAAGCCCTATATCGTCATAAATCTGCACATATTTATGATCTATTCCGATAAAAGCGGGTCTTGCCGAAGCGTTGTCCGCAATTTCTTTAAATTTCCATAAAAGTTCGTTTTTGCGCTCGGATTTGCCAACAGGATCTCCCAAAGCAATCCAACTGCTTTTTGATTTTGCATACATAATAAATGCATCTTTTTCATCGTTTACAATATAACTTTTATCGGAGGCAAGTGCATTAAACGAGTATGTGTAATCCGAAGAGTCAACTATATTTTTTATATCGCGACTTGTAAATGAGACAGGTTTCTTAAAGAAATTTCTTGATATCTGTTCCAAAATAACTATAAAGATTATAATTCCTATACCCAAACTTGCCCTTAAAAATCTTGCGGCATTCGTAGTACTTAAAATATTTTTAAAAAATACGTCCAAATGTATCCAAGAAAAAATATCCTGCCTATTTACAAATAATCCTATCCATACTGATAAAACAAAAACTCCTATAATGGCACTAAACCACCACGCGCTGAACGCCGTATTCAATAACGATATATCCCTGTAAAAATATTTTTTAGAAAATAAAAAAGCGATCAGCAACACTATAAGACACAAAAGCACCAAAGGCGGCTCGCCTACCATAAGTATAAGAACAATCGTAAAGCTTATCAAAATACAGGCAGCACTCCATGCATTTTTAACTCTAAACTGCAAAGTTTTTGAAACAAAAAGCAACCCTATTGCCGCAATGCTCAGCAGAAAATGCGATAAATCGACAAACCATGCAGGAAGAATATTTATGACAAATTTTAACTGCACTGCATCAAAAGGCACAGATGTAGAAAACATCACAATCATACCAGCAAAAAATGACGATAGCGATATAACCTGAATTACAATAGAAGAAATAGTCTTTCCAAAAATCTTTATGTTCCCGTTAAATTTCTTTGTAAACATCATAATCTCAAAAGCACATAAAAGAGCAAGCGCTATTAAAAGTGGGAAGAAATAAAATATTACCCTGTAAGCAAGCAACCCTCCGATAACTCCGGGGTTGCTTGCGGAATTTGGGAGTAGTTTTAAAATGGCAGTTTCAAAAACCCCCATACCGCCCGGCACCTGACTTATAATTCCCAAAAGCTGCGATACAAGAAAAGCTTTAAGCAAAACAAAATAAGATATTTCTCCGGCAGGCATAAGAATGTAAAGAATAAGCGATGCGATAAACCAGTCACATGTGGCAAGCAAAATCTGCGAAGAAACAATTTTAATATCTGGAAAAGCTACACTCCATTTAAATATTTTTATTGGTTCTGAATACAGTATGCTAAAAAAAACATACAAAACCAGAACAGCGATGAAAAACAGACCTATTGTTCTAGTAGTAAAATTAAAACTAAACACTCCTTCCAGAGAAACAGGCGCAAAAGTAAAAATAAGCCCGCCAACCGTTAAAAGACCGAGCCAGATTGTCGTTGAAGAAAAAAGAAGAACCTTTGTAACGTCAACCATTGACACGTTGTATACTGAGTAAATCCTGTATCGTATTGATCCGCCAAAAAGCATTGAATAGCCGGTATTGCTTCCTAAAACGTTGCTTATAAAACATGTGAACAAAATGTCTTTAGGACTTAATGGAACTTTCAAACCTATGTACTTAAATGCGACAACATCATACCCGCCTAAAATTAGATAATACGATAAAGACAAAAATAAAGCTATTGTAATTCTCAATGTCGGTATTGCTTTTAATGTATTTATAATATCAACGTAATTCAAATCTTTCAGCTGATTGTGAAGCAATATCAGCGCCCCAATAAAAATCAAAAAGCCTAAGGGCACAATAGTAAATTTTATCCATTTTCTCATTATGTGTTAATCCTCAGAATCCAATTATGCAAAACGGCGAGGAAATAAAAATTAAAATATAATATATGACAGCAAATTGAAATCAGCTTTCTGCCATATATCAAAATAGCTTATCTCATTCTTATCGTTAAATCAAAAATTAAAATGACATAATGACATATATAATAAACAAAAAAGCAGCCTGAAAAGAAAATTCACATATAAATATAAATAAATGTTTCTGAAATCTTCAAGCAACAGTCAAAATATTTTTATAATGTTGTATAGTATGATAACACATTTTATATATGTGTATGAAAATGATAGGTACGTGCAATAAATGCAAGAAAACAGACGGCATTTTTTTGACAATGAAACCCTCTATAACTACACTGCCGTAATCTCATATAAGCCGTTATTTTCGGCAAGTTTTACTTTCATATCAAAAAGAGAAGAGAGTTTATCGCAAGTAAAAACTTCACTGCGTTTTCCGTCGGCAAAAATCTTCCCGTCTTTAAAAAAGACAAATCTGTTCATTTCAGGAATAATGTCCGACACTAAATGTGTTACAAGTATTATTTTTGTTCCGGAACACGAAATTTTTCTCATTGTATTGTGAAGTTTCAAAGATGATGAAATATCTAAACTGTTTGACGGTTCGTCTAAAACTAAAACTTTAGGACTGTTTACAAGCGCTCTTGCTATTAAAAATCTTCTTGTTTCTCCGGACGACATAGTTTCAAGTTTTTTATTCCTTAGAGAAGCTACATCCAAAAAATCAATCATGTCTCTGGCTTTTTTAGTCATCTCTTTTGTAACGGTATGATTGCTTGATATGCCAACACTTGAGAAAAATCCCGATAAAACGGCTTCAAAACCCGTTATCTCGTTGTGAAAATCATGTTGGAGTTCGTTTGTTACTATTCCGAGCATACTGCGCAAATCATGTATATTCCATCGACTGTGTCCAAACAATCTGCAAACCGTACCATTTCCGGTATAAGACGGGTAAATTTTACCGATTATAAGTTTGATAAAAGTAGATTTTCCTGAGCCGTTAGGACCTATTACCGCAACATTTTCGCCGGAACCTATATTAAGATTAATATCATCTAAAATTTTTCTGTCGGCACGAAGTACAGAAACTTTTTTTAATTCAATAAAACTATTCACTCTACTACTCCTTCTCTATACAACAGGTAGATTTTGTAATGTACGGCAGAAAAAAGAAAGTGACATTATGCCACAAGTGCCGTCTTAACGATTTGAGAATAAAAAAGTAATTATATAAAATATATGATAATATGTTTAATCTAAAGACTCTTACTCTCATAAAAAAGCGATGGAGCGCTACCACAGGATATTCGGAGTTTCTTAAAATAGCTATTCCTTTGATTGTTTCCATAGGAGCATGGGCACTTCAATCTTATATAGGCAGACTTTTTCTTGCATGGTACTCTAATACTGCATACGTAGCATCTGTTCCAGCTGGACTTCTAAACTGTTCAATTATGGATATATTTATAGGGACAGTATCGTATATTGATGTTTTTATTTCGCAGTATAACGGGGAAAAAAATTATAAAGCAATAGGACCGTCCGTTTGGCAGAGTATTTATCTTTCATTTTTCAGTTCACTCATAATTCTTTTCATCGCGTTTTTTTCCAAAAATATTTTTAACCTGACAGGACATCCTCAGGAGATTATTTTTGAAGAAATTAAATATTTTAAAGTCCTGTGCTATGGAGCATTCCCATATCTTTCAGCTTCCGCTATAGCGGGATTCTATTCAGGCAGAGGAAAAACAAAAACTACTCTAATTGTAAATCTAGCGGGTATAATCTTAAACATTCTTTTTGACTATTTTTTGATTTTCGGTAACTGCGGATTTCCAGAACTAGGCATAGAGGGAGCAGGCATTGCGACCATTATCAGCTCAATTTTAATGCTCACTATGTTTTTGCTTTTGATAACTTCAAAGAAAAATAACGAGTTGTTTAACACAAGAAAATTTAAACCAGACTTTAATTTTATTAAGCGTCTTATAAAATTCGGTTTTCCAAACGGCATTCATCTTTTTTTTGACTTATTCATATTCGCATTTTTTACATTAATAGTAGGCACTCTCGGCACGTTAGAACTGTCAGCTACGAATATGACTATAAGTATTTATTCCCTTTTTTATACGCCGGTTGCAGGCTGCGGAGTCACAACATCAATTATCGTAGGCTATTATCTCGGTAAAAACAAAGCTTCCATTGCGCAAAGAGTCGTTAAAACAGCCCTGCATATAGTATATGCTTATATCATCCCGCTGGCTCTTATATATATATTTATACCAAATATACTCATACATCCTTTTTCAAAAGGCTCAGAAGTCTTAATTACCGAACAAATAAAACCAACCATAATTATTCTGTTAAGATTTATAGCCGTATTTACACTTCTTGAATCGTCAAGTATTATATTTTCTTCGGCAATAAAAGGAGCCGGAGATACAAGTTTCGTGATGAAAACCCTGCTAACGCTTTTCGTATTTACCTCAATACCTATGTATTTAGTCATAAAAGTATTTAAAATGAGATTATACGCATGTTGGAGTATCTTAATTGTTTATGGCATTATGCTCACGGTTTCCTTTTACTTAAGATATAAAACAAATAAATGGAAACGTATGCGCATAGCTGAATCGACAGGTAGTTAAATAAAGCTGAGGTGGTGGAACGGCAGACACGCAGGTCTCAGAAGCCTGTCCCCGAAAGGGCGGTAGGGGTTCGAATCCCCTCCTCAGCATATTTTTACTCTATTTCTTTGTAAGCAATCAAAAATTTTACAACTGACTGAAAATGTTAAATAAGCAGCAGATGCTTGAAATATTTTCACAAACATCAACAAGGATAAATTATGAGAAAAACTGTTCTAAGTATTTTGGTATTGTTGTTACTTTCAACAAATCTTTTTTCTGATTTAGGTAGAACTAGCGGTAACTGTAACGGAAATTATTAGATAAATATGAATGAAACAGGACGGACTTATTTCATAATAGGATTTGACGAAAGCACTTATTCATTTTATTATAAATTATATTCACAAATAAACTTTCAAAAGACGAAAAATTTAATGGAAACAATTCTAAGTAAAGAATATTATAGTAAAACGACATACGGATCATCAATTGATTTTCTAAATAAGTTCTATTCTACCGCTCAATACAGAATTATTCCTATATGTACAGCATTATGTTAGTTTCATTTATCTGTCAATGGAAAAATAACTGTTAAACAAATAGATGATTTTGCAACAGAGGTGTTAAAGTTTTATGCAGAAAACCCACCAGAAATCAGATAGGTTAATTCTTATTAACACAGCGACATATTTGGCCGGACATTATTTGGTACAAGTGAAAGAAGAGGCATATAAGGAATATATTCAAATCGCGACAGGTAAAAATAACAATAGAAAAATAGAAAGGAAGCAAAAATATTACAAAGAAACAGTATAAATGTAAATTTACTACTTTGATAAATTTACAGTCATAATTTTTTAATTTCTACTCTTTTAATCTATTCATTAAATTATGGCTTCTTTTTATTTTGAACGGCGATGAGACTTTACAGAAGTCCCATCTTTGCGATTATAACTTTTTACTTTTACGATCTTTGGTTTATCTGTTTTGTTTTTAGAACTTCTCGCTGCAAAACTATTCCCGCTTGCAACTACTAAAAGAAACATTAATAAAATAACTGCTAAAGTTTTTTCATTTTTCCCTATCCTTTTTCAAAAATTTTATTTAAAGTTTTAGAATTTTAATTTCCCTGTTATTACTTGGAATACCGCTTTAAAACACTTTGCAAAATAATATTCAATATATATAATTATTTATCAAAAAATTAATAATTACACTATTCTTGACAATGCCTAAAATTTTTACAAAGTTCGTATAATCAATCTCTGAAACATTTCAATATCTTTTAAAATCAATTTTTTTATTCTGAATAATTTTTTACACTTGATTACAAGAACAATATTTTTTTGATTGTTTTTTCTAAGCCTGCAGGCATAGTATCGCTTTATTATCCATTACAATAAAATATACTTTTTACTCTTTCCAGAAATTTACTTTCATCTCTTTTTTCTTAAAAATGATCAAACAGCTGTTTAAAATCTAAGTTGTTCTTTCTGACATTTGAATACTTATCATAAATGGCTTGTTTTGATTTGATTAAAGTGGAAGATTTTATACCGTATTCCAATGCCATTGAAGCCTCAATATAAGCACATAGTTTATCACACATTTCAGTTAAAGTTCCGTCAACGGCATTATATTTATCATCGTTGAAATCTGCTGCATTATCAACTTTTTTTACCTTTCCATTTTCAATAATTTTATCCGAAAATTCATCTTCTATAAAATACTGCATTTCAAAATGCCACTCAGTCGGAATTAAAGGAAGTATTTTCTCAACAACCTGTTTTTTTTCGTAATCCTTTATTATATCATCGAGACCTACTATTGAAGATTTTACCGGCTTAATAATATCTTTTGTTAAAATTTCAGGAAGATCGTGAAATAAAGAAGAATAAAAGTTATTATATCTTCGCCTGTCTGAAGCGTTTATTTCCATTGACAACAAATATGCAAAAATTGCAACCGTGAGCATATGTCCCAATACGGTTGTCTTCGGTATTCTAAAAGCCTGCGCCCATCTCTGCTGAAACCGCAACTGCCCGCACAAATCCAAAAACCCGTAATATCTTTTATTTATTATCAATTTTATTATGCCTGGCAAATCATCAAAAGCGATAATATTTTCTTCTATCTCATTCTTTGTTTTTTCTATGCCGTAAATCATTGAATTCCATGGATAAATTATACCGAACTCCCATTTTGTCGATAGGTAATGCGCCGCACTTAAAATTCTCTTTTCATGTGCGGCATAATCCGGTTCTAAAAAATATTCTGAACATCTTTTACAGAACTCCCCTTTTAAAACCAACAAGTCATTATTTAAGTTTCCTATCACCCATTTGTTTAACTCTTTTTCTTTTTTTGACATTATCTCGCGGAAAACTTCCGGTTTTAAATCCGTGAGCATTATTCTCTGAAAAAATTCAAAAATTCCGCCCTCAATAAGTTTCACCCAGTCAACCGCTTTGCCGTCTTCTTCTTCAAATTTTGCAACGATATAAGCGATTATCATCTTGTGGGCTTGCTTATCAAGTTCAAAAAAATCAAACAGGCGTATGTGGTCGTTCCATCTCAAAATATTTGCAGCAGAAAAAATTCTTAAAATCAAATCCTTTGTTATCATCTATTCCTCTCAGATATAAATCCCTGCTGCTTTTTATATGATTTCGAAAAATAAAGCCTCGCTTGAACACTGTATTGCAACAAAAGTATTTTTCATCTGTTTTACTGTCAGGATGTAAACGACTAAATTTTATTTTCACGTCAGAAAATTTATATCAATAGAAAAGACAATGTAAATATATTTGTTTTCTTTACAATTTTCAGGAGTTAGAATAATTCAGTCTCTGTTACCATACTGAAGGGACTTTGTCTCTGAAATTTTCAGCCCTTTATTTTTCATTTTCCAATATGTCTTTTTCTATATAATATTTTCTTTTTTCCGGAGAAAGTTTTTCAACCGAATATCTCAACATAGTTCTCGGCATCACTTTAGAATATTTATCTAAAAACGAAATAAGCGGCTTTGTGTCCCTTTTTCCAACTTCTCTAAGCATCCAGCCCGATGCTTTATGCATCAAATCGTGATTATGCGTTAAAAATAACTTTGACAACGCCAAAGTCTCCGCAAATCTCTCTTGTCTTATAAAATATAACGTTGAAATCATCGCAATTCTTTCTTTCCAAAGGTTCCCAGACTCTGCGTATTTCCAAAAATCTTTTAAAGAATTGTTATGCCAATAATGTCCCGGGATATATGGTGCAGATAAGTCAACCAAATCCCAGTTGTTAATGCATTCAGAATTCCTCAAATATATTTTTACTATAATGGATTTAGCATCGTCATCTGCTTTCTTATATTTTTCAATTAAAATTATCAACGCGGTAAGTCTTACTTCGTGGATTCTATGCTGTAATAATTTTTCAACGTCTTTTAAATTTATATCTTTCCAATATTTACGAGCTGTAACCCGCTGCTGAGGAATTCTAAGACCCCAAAAAGAATCGCCTTCCCCATATCCACCTTTATGCGTTTGAAAATATTTTGCGTAGTGTTTTGCAAAAATTTCATTTTTGTATTTTTTTAAATCTTTTAACAAATTTTCTTTAAAATTTATTTTCATTTTATAAATTGATATATTTCTTCAAAAGAAAAGTGAAAACAAGATACATGATTGAAGTAAAAAAGAATACCGATGCAAAATCGATTTTAAATTTAAAAAATTTAGTTTTGTAAATTAATAAAAATATCAACGCATAGAAAATACCGAAAATAACTGCAGATATTATAAGATTTAAAGGCATTTTATCATTCCTTTTCTATTATGCATTAAGACTTTTTTATATCCTGCCTGCTATTCTAAAAGTACATAAATAATCAAAAAAATTACAAACCAGATTGGGGCAAAGCACTACTTCAGCATGACAAACAAAAGGCAGGATCGTCCCTGAATACGATAAAAGAAGAAATTCCATCGGACTGTTAAGACTTTTGCCAACGATGTGTCACCCCCACAAACTGACAACCAATTAATATGGCAAACAAAACTCAAACTTCCTGCTGTTTAACAGCACTATTTTTTCATGGTTTTGCCGTACTATTTATGCCGATTAATATGATTTTTTAAGTAATATCCCGTAAAAGATTTAGGATTTTTCATTACATCTTCAGGGGTGCCCTCAGCTACGAGCCTGCCGCCTCTTTCACCACCTTCGGGACCCAAATCAATAAGCCAATCGGCAGTTTTTATAACGTCAAGATTATGTTCTATAACAAGAACGGTATTTCCAGCATAAGAAAATCTCTGCAACACTTCAAGAAGTTTGCTTACATCAGCAAAATGCAACCCGGTAGTAGGTTCGTCAAGAATATACATTGTCCTCCCGGTAGCCCTTTTTGACAGTTCAGCCGCAAGTTTTACTCTCTGCGCTTCTCCGCCTGAAAGCATAGTAGCCTGCTGCCCTATTTTTATATACCCGAGACCAACATCTTCAAGCGTTGACAAAATTCTTTTAAGCACAGAAATGTTTTCAAAAAATTTTACGCTTTCTTCAATTGTCATATTTAAAATTTCGTCGATATTTCTGTTTTTATACTTTATCTGCAGGGTCTCTTCGTTAAATCTCTTTCCGCCGCAAACATCGCATTTGACATAAATGTCCGGCAAAAACTGCATCTCAATTTTCAAAGTACCATCACCCTGACAGTTTTCACATCTTCCGCCCTTTACGTTAAAAGAAAACCTCCCCGGCTGATATCCTCTTGCTTTTGCCTCAGGAACCCGCGCAAATAAATCTCTTATTATTGAAAAAGCGCCCGTATAAGTTACAGAGTTTGATCTGGGCGTTCTTCCTATGGGCGATTGATCGACAATTACAACTTTGTCTATATGTTCAAGTCCAACCATATTTTTAAATTTTCCTGGTCTTTCCTTCGATCTGTAAAGTTTATGAGCAATATTTTTATATATTATTTCGTGCACCAAAGTAGATTTACCGCTTCCTGACACTCCGGTAACGCAGATAAAAAGCCCGATAGGAATATGCACATCTATATTTTTTAAATTAAACTGTCCCGCGCCTTCAACCGTAAGACATTTACCTGAAAGTTGTTTTCTTTTCTTAGGAACTGGTATCTGCAAAGTGCCTTTTAAATACTGACCCGTAAGAGAGTTTTTAAATTTTACTATTTCTTTTGCGTTTCCTTCAGCCACTATATGTCCACCGTGCACTCCGGCACCGGGACCTAAATCTATTATGCGATCCGCCGCTCTCATTGTATCTTCATCATGTTCAACAACAATTAAAGTATTGCCCAAATCTCTAAGTTTTATGAGAGTTTCCAGAAGTTTATTGTTATCTTTCTGGTGAAGACCTATAGACGGTTCGTCAAGCACATATAAAACTCCCGTAAGACCTGAACCTATCTGCGTTGCCAAATGTATTCTCTGCGCTTCTCCGCCTGAAAGCGTACTGCTTTCCCTTTCCAAACTTAAATATCCCAAACCTACATTATTTAAAAACCGCAGTCTTTCGTGTATCTCTTTCAAAACAGCTTTGCTTATAATTTTATCTTTACCGACAAACCTTATTTTACTGAAAAAGTCAAAAGATTTTTCAACGGACATTTTTGTAATATCTGAAATTGATTTCCCGTCAACCAAAACCGAAAGAGCTTCTCTTTTAAGCCTTTGTCCGCCGCATAGCGGACAAATTTTTCTACTCATATATTTATTATAAATTTCTTCTCTTACAAAAGCAGATTCTGTTTCGTTGTATCTGCGCTGCATGTTTGTTATAACACCTTCAAAATCGTCCTGCCCGTAGAGCAGAATTTTCTGTTGCTCTCTTATAAGTTCTTTCCAAGGCACAATCAAAGATATTTTATTTTTTCTTGCGACTTCAGTTAAAAGTTCCTTGTAATACCCACCCCAACTGTTTTTCCATCTGTTGGTTTTCGTTGTTATCGGCTCCGACCATGCAATAACCGCACCGTGTTTTACAGAACGGTTTTTATCGGGTACTATCAAATTTTCGTCAATTTCTATTTTATTTCCAAGTCCGCCGCATTCGGGGCACGCTCCAAACGGCAAGTTAAAAGAAAAGAGTCTCGGTTCAATCTCAGAGAGGTTTATTCCACAGTCCGTACAAGCATACTGTTCACTGTAAATCGTCTCAGCAACAGATTTTCCGTCTTTAATTACGGCAACAGACACTGTCCCTTTTGATTCTTTTAAAGCTGTTTCAACCGAAGCAGCAACTCTTGAACGCAAACTTTCATCAAGCGTTATCCTGTCTATCACTATATCTATAGTATGTTTTTTATATCTGTCCAACTTTATCTTTTCATCAAGCAGATAGATTTCATTGTCAACTTTTACTCTCGAATATCCGCTTTTTGCAAGACGCGAAAAAAGTTCCTCATAAGTGCCAATTCTTCCTTTTATAAGCGGCGATAAAATATGAATTATAGTCGCGACAGGCATCTTCATAATCTCATCAATTATCTGCTGAGCGGACTGAGGACGGATCATCTTGCCGCACTTAGGACAGTGCGAAACACCTACTTTTGCAAACAAAAGCCTTAAATAATCATAAACTTCTGTTACTGTTCCCACTGTAGAGCGCGGATTATGCGACGGATTTCTCTGTTCTATTGAAATTGCTGGAGACAAACCTTCAATAATATCCACATCGGGTTTTTCCATAAGTTCTAAAAACTGTCTTGCATAAGCGGATAGAGATTCAACATATCTTCTTTGACCTTCGGCATAAATTGTGTCAAAAGCAAGAGAAGATTTGCCGGAACCGGACAAACCCGTGATCACGATAAGTTTATTTCTCGGTATGTCAAGATCTATATTTTTTAAATTGTGCTGCCGCGCGCCGCGGATTTTGATTATGTCCATAATATTTTCTTTTTTCACTTCTTCTCTTCATCTTATATTTATTAGCGTGTCTTTCGCATCCGGCAGAAGAAACGGATAATCCGTATTAAAATGCAGTCCTCTGCTTTCTTTTCTCTGTACTGCGGAACGCACAATCATTTCTGTTATAAACATCATATTTCTCAATTCAATCCCGTCTGCCGTAAAAGGTACTTCTTTGAAATACTGTTCTATTTCAACCTTTAAAATATCTGCTTCCTCCTGCGCTTTCAAAAGTTTCTCGTTTGAACGTGAAATACCTAGATAATCCCAAGTTAATCGTCTCACTTCTTCTTCTTTTTTCTGCGCAAAAACAGCAGATTCGTTTACCGAAAACTTTATATTATCAATAGGTTTGACATTAGCTTCTGAATACTCTTTTCCTAAAAACTGCAATGAGTCTTTATATACCCTGTCTGCATACACAACACCCTCAAGTAGAGAGTTTGAAGCAAGTCGGTTTGCTCCGTGTACTCCTGAGCACGCGGTTTCTCCCGCTGCGTAAAGATTCTTAATACTAGTCCTGCCGTTCTCATCTATTACAACACCACCACAGAAGAAATGCGCCGCGGGAACCACCGGAATCATATCTTTCGAAATATCTATGCCGTATTCAAGGCATTTTGCATAGATATTAGGAAATCTTTTCATAAGGAAATCTTTACTCCTTACAGTGATATCCAAATAAACAAATTTTTCGCCTCTGGATTTCAACTCGTTGTCTATCGCTCTTGCCACAATATCACGCGGAGCAAGTTCTTTTTGAGGACTGTATTTTTCAATAAACGACCCGCCGTCTTTAAGTTTTAAAACAGCACCCTCACCGCGCACTGCTTCAGATATTAAAAAAGATTTAGCATCGCTACTGTACAAACACGTCGGATGAAACTGTACGAATTCCATATTTGCAATATCCGCTCCGGCTCTGTATGCCATAGCCACCGCATCACCTGTGGCAACATCAGGATTTGAAGTATATAAATACGTCTTTCCAGCTCCGCCGCAAGTTAAAATTGTTATTTTTGCCTCAAAAATTTCTGTATTATTATTTTCATTATCAAAAACATATACGCCCCTGCAAATTCTATCCTTATCTAAAATCAAATCTATTGCTGTATAATGCTCATAGACAGTTATATTTTTATGTTTTTCTATATTTCTTATCAAAACTCTTTCTATTTCATTTCCGGTTATATCTCCGGCATGGAGAATTCTTCTCTTACCGTGTCCGCCCTCAAGAGCCAACTCAAACTCCGAATCAGAATCTTTCTTTTTCGTAAATTTAACGCCGAGCGCTATAAGCTCTTTTATCCTTTCTGGACCTTCAACAACCATTTTTTCAACCATTTTTTCATTGCAAAGACCTGCTCCAGAAATTATCGTATCACGTATGTGCGCTTCAAAAGAGTCAGACTCATCCGTAACGCAGGCAATGCCGCCCTGCGCTTTCCCCGTAGCCGAATCAAACAATTTTTTCTTTGTAACTAAAGAAACGCTGCCGTTTTTTGACGCTTTCAATGCTAAACTAAGACCCGCTATGCCGCTCCCTATAATCAAATAGTCCGATCTTATCATTAACTACTACCTGCCCTTATCCTTTATCATTACAATATTATCTATAAGCCTTATTTTTCCTATCCATACGGCTACCGCAAAAACTGCTTTTTTCGTATTCTTATCTGCCGGTGACAAATCGTCAAAATTTACAATTTCAGTATAGTCAATTTCGCTTCCCGGTATTTTCTTGAGTTTATTTACGACAGTTTTCCTGACAAAATTTAAATCCTTACGCTTAAAATCTTCTACTGCTTCTTTTAAAGTTTTAGAAATATTTAAGCTTCTCTTTTTTCCTTCAGCGCTCAAATAAGAATTTCTGCTTGAAAGAGCAAGACCGTTTCTTTCCCTTACGATAGAACACGGAATAATTTTAGTTTTGAAATTTAAATCTTTACCCATTTTCTCTATAATTCTAAGCTGCTGAAAATCTTTCATTCCAAAATAGGCTCTGTCGGCACACGATATGTTAAAAAGTTTTGCAACAACTGTGGCAACACCTCTGAAATGATTTATCCTGAATGATCCACATAAAATATCCTGCAGAGTTTTTACTTCTACAAAAGTTTTATGATCTGCCGGAAGCATATCGTTTACCGACGGCATAAAAACATAATCCACATGATTTTTTTTACAGATTTCTTTATCTTTTTTGGCAGGTCTAGGGTACTTTAAATAATCTTCATTGGGACCAAACTGTACCGGATTTATAAAAATCGACACTATAGTAATATCATCATTTTTTACAGATTTTGCAATCAAAGAAATATGACCTTCATGCAAAGCTCCCATTGTAGGGACAAGTCCTATTTCATCACCGTCTCTAATGTGTTTTAAAGCAATTTTCTGCATCTGCGAAGCATTTTTTATAACTTTCATTTATATATGTTCTCTTCCTGCGGAAATTGTCCTTTTTTTACCTCATCTATATAGTTTTTTACTGCAGTCCTTATTGTTTCGCCGACTTCAGCATATTTTTTTACAAATTTAGGCGTAAAATCAGTAAACATTCCCAGCATATCGTCAACAACTAAAACCTGTCCGTCGCAATAACGTCCTGAACCTATGCCTATCGTAGGAATTTTCAATTGCTCTGTAACTTCTTTTGCAAGCTGCTCAGGAACAGCCTCCAAAACCACTGCGAATGCGCCGTTTTTTTCCAGTGCTTCTGCATCGGCAATCAGTCTCCTGCGCGTTTCTTCCGTTCTTCCCTGAACTTTAAACCCGCCGAATTTATTTATTGACTGCGGGGTAAGTCCTAAATGTCCGACGACAGGAACTTTTGCGTCTGAAATTGCCTTAACCTTATCTGCAATTTCAATTCCGCCTTCAACTTTTACTGCTTCCGCACCGCTTTCTTTAACAATTCTTGCCGCATTTTTAACAGCATCTTCAATAGTTATCTCATAAGACATAAACGGCATATCAGTAATAAGCAAAGCACCGTAGTTGCCTCTCTTCACGGATTTTGTATGGTATATCATATCGTCGACTGTAACAGAAAGAGTATTCTCATAGCCGAGTTTGACATTGCCGAGAGAATCTCCTACAAGCAACACATCAATATCCTGCGAGGAAATAAGCTTTGCAGTGACATAATCATAACAGGTAAGCATTGTTATTTTTTCACCGGACTGTTTTTTCTTTAAAATCGTTAAAATCGTTTTCTTATTCATTTTCATTTAAAAATCTATTCTCTTTCTTCTGTCATTGACATTCGTTCCGTTTTCAATTTTTCAAACTCTGATTTGTAATATTTGTTTGTATGATTTTAACCTTTTGCCATTTAAGTGTCAATGATTTATCGTATAAAATATCGCTGATTTTCTGTTTTAAAACAGGATGTACAAAATCACACGCTATTTCACTTAAAGGAATTAAAATAAAAAGTCTGTTCTCTATTTCTTTATGCGGCACAGTTAAACCGGTTTGATCAATAATTTTTCTGCCAAAAAACAGAATGTCAATATCAATAACGCGTGGGCCCCATCTTATCGTTTTCCTCCGTCCTAAAATATGTTCCACCTGCTTTATAAATAAAAGTAAATTATCTGGTTTTAAGTCTGTTTGCGCTTCAATTACAATATTATAAAAACTTCTTTGTTTAGGACCTATCGGAGACGTTTCATAAAAAGAAGATGTTTTCTCAATATTTACAGACAGACTGCTTTGCAAAAAAGATAAAGCGGAAACAATGTTTTCCGTTCTGCCGCCGACATTTGACCCTAAACTTAAATATACAGTGTTCTTCATTTTGTTTATATATCAATACAGATATTTTTGAAAAGATACAAAAATCTCTTTAATTTGTTTAGCCTTTCCCAATTCTGCCAAACCGTCATCAATAGTGTTATATCTCAACTTGATAAGTTCAGGCAACTTTTCCTGTCCCAACTCTTCTATACCTGTATTCACATATTTTTCCAAAACAAACTCTAAAAAAACTTTTTGCTTATCTTCAAATTCTTCAACTTTCGCTATTTCATTTTTTGCTTTTCTTGCTCGAACTGCTCTTGTCAAAGGTTTAACGTTATATGCAAGATATTCTAAAGCGTCAAACAAATCACTGTCTTGCGTATCTGTAAGCTGTTGCAAAAGCTTAAGCTCTTTTTGTCCGTATCCTGCGTTTTTGAGTTTTTCCAAAAATTTTTTGCGAGTATCTGGACTCAACCAAATATCTCTTAATTCTTGTTCATTTTTAAAAAACTCGGGCAGTTTCCCAAATAATTTACATATAAATTGCTCGGCGGATATAGGAATTCCGATTGCGTCCCAAAATGATGTCTGTGACATGTATTGAATTTCTCTTTCTTTACCCGCCGCTAATTTTATTTTAACTTTCTGTTTTTTAGTTCGTTCAAGCAAAGTCTCTGTTCCTGCAGTATCAGACTGTTTAGCACTTTTTACCTGTTCTTCTTCAGGAGATTCATAAATATCTGCATCTTCTATAGGTTCTCCGTCCCATTGAGGATCAAAAAAGTTTTTATAAGCACCGACAAAATCATATATTGTAAAGTATTCTTTACCGTCAAAAAGTCTTGTTCCTCTGCCTATTATCTGCTTAAACTCAATCATAGAATTTACGGAACGCAGAAGCACAATATTTCTCACATTTCTTGCGTCAACGCCCGTAGAAAGTTTTTGAGAAGTTGTTAAAATAGTAGGAATTGTTTTATCATTATCTTGAAAATCTCTCAAATGCTGGTTTCCTATTTCACCGTCACTTGAAGTTACTCTTACGCAATAATCAGGATTTTCGCTGGTTTTAATTTGGTTTATTAAATCCCTGAGCAAAGCCGCATGATCTTGATTTACGCCAAAAACAAGCGTTTTTTCTTTTTGATCTATTTCATTCATAAAAATTTTAACATACTTTTTTTCTCTTTCTTCAATTTCAATATCTCGATTAAACTCTTCTCTTACATACTCATGATTTTCTTTAACTTCTCCTTCAATAACATCATCATCAGGAGTATAAATATAACTATCTAAAGTTGTTTGAATACGACGAACTTTAAAAGGCGTTAAAAACCCGTCGTTTATTCCGTCTTTAAGAGAATAAATATATACAGGATCGCCAAAATATTTATAGGTATCTGCGTTTTTTTCACGTTTGGGCGTGGCAGTCATTCCAAGATGTACTGCCGGTGAGAAATAATCTAAAATAGAGCGCCAACGGCTTTCGTCATTTGCGCCGCCTCTATGGCATTCGTCAATTATAATAAAATCGAAATAACCTTTTGGATACTGACCGAAATAAGGCTTTCCTTCTGTACCGCTCATAAAAGTTTGAAAAATTGTGAAGAAAATACTGCCGTTTGTAGGGACTTTGCCGGTCTTTTTTATTTCTTCAGGTTTAATGCGTTTTAAAGCGTCTTCAGGAAAAGCGGAAAAAGTATTAAATGCTTGATCTGCCAGAATATTTCTGTCTGCTAAAAACAATATACGAGGCAGCCTTTTGCCGTCTTTATTTATATTCCATCGCGTTTTAAAAAGTTTCCATGCAATTTGAAACGCTATATAAGTCTTGCCTGTACCTGTGGCTAAAGCTAATAAAATACGATTTTTATTTTCCGCGACGGCATGCATAATTTTATTTACGGCTATTTCCTGATAATAACGTACAGATATTGACCCGCCCTTATTTTCAAAAGGTTCAGAATTAAATTTATCGCGCCATTCATTTTGTGCCGCAAAAATATTATTATAAAGTTCATCAGGAGCAGGAAATTTGTTTATTTTTTTCTCTTTACCTGTTTCCATATCAATAAAATAAATTTCCCTGCCGTTAGCCGCTAAAGCGTAACGAATATTTAACTTTTGCGCATATAATTTAGCCTGAGCGACACCTTCGCTGGCAGATAAAGACAATTTCTTAGCTTCAACAACAGCAAGTTTCACATTTTTATAAGAAAGTACATAATCTGCTTTAAGCCCCTGAGAAGAACGCATGCCGATCTTAGGCTCAGCTATAGTAAACTCGCGAAAAATTTTACAGTTATTTTCCTCAATCCAACCGCTGTCCTTCAGCTTAGGATCTATAAGTTCTGCCCTTGTTTCTGCTTCGTTCATAATTACTCTCTCTATATATTAATAAAATCTTTTCTCTTATTATATTTGTCTGTCATACTGAGGGAACATAGCGACCGAAGTATCCAGAAAACTGGATACTTCAAAAATATACCTTGCGAAAAAAATCAATGTTTTTGCTGCTTATTTGGAGGCAAAAATTTACAACAACCGATAGAATAACAAAAGCTTGACATCAATAAAAGACAAACATTGGATTCTTTAAAGGCTCCGCCTTCTCAGAATGACAGATAAATAACACAATTACCTTTCTGCAAAAAAACCTCTACCCGCAATCAAATGTTTGTTTAAGTACAGATTTTTTTAGTTCTGCCAAACCATCTATTTTCTTTTGATAAACAATTTCTAATTTTTTTGTTTCTGCAGAGAGCTTATCAAGCTTTTTAGCAATTTTCTTTTGTTTTCTAATATCAGGTATACAAACATCAACATTATATACTTCATTGCGATTAATTCCGGGTTTCACTCCCTTAGCTAACTTTGGTAGATTTAGCGAATGTAATAACCAAAATAGAAAACTTAAATAATACTGATTATTATTGAAAGTTACAAAATATGTTACATCTAATGGCCAAAATTTATTTTCAGCCAAATTAATTTCACCTGCAGATCCTTTCCTTCCTATTATTATACTTGGTTTATCATAAAGAAAATCATTTGTCTTACTCTTTTCTCCGTTAGCACCGTACACAGGATACTTCCCTTCAATAAATCTTTTATTATCTGGTAATGGTTTTCCATATTCAAGCGTTAGAATTTGCCCGAGTTTTTTCACTTCCCAATGCGTTTTTTTATATGTTTGTCTGCCGTCTATGACAGATGTATTTTTAAACGCTTCATTCAGAACGCTATTAAATAAATCTTTTGCATTCTGAAGATTTTTTCTCGCTATATCCTCAAGTCTTTTTATATTTTCTGAAAATTTATCAAGTTTAACAACAATTCGTTTTTGTTCTGAAAGCAGTGGAAATGGGATTTCTACTTCCTTTAATTTCCACGTTGACAACTCCTTAAAGGTAGTTCCCGTACCTAAATTTATTAAGTAATCTACACTAAAATAAAGATAATAATATAAAAACAAATAAAATAATTTACCCGATGGAATCAATCCTTTACATCCCTGATTTGTTGCCATAGGTTTTATATTTATTACTAAATGTCCAATCGGAGCTCTTGATGAAAGAATAACAGAATAAGGAGGAAGCAATTTCGCTGAGCTATTTTTTAATCCACTATTAGATAATTGGCGAACTGTTTTTTCAACAAAAAATGTTTCTCTCTTGCCCATTTCCGCAGGTGTAATCCACAAATTAGTTCCATTCCAATGTTCTTTTACATTGGTTTTCGGTGTCCCCCCATTTACAACTTCACATATTTCCCCGAGTTTTTTCACTTCCCACTTACTATTTATTCTCATCCTAAACCTCTATAAATCCTTTAAAACTATTTAGTATTTTAAAATGCAAATTATTGACATTTATAATAATTATTATTATACTAAGTAATAGTGAGCGAAGGTAGTTTCCTTAAAAATGGGGATCCAAACGGTTCCTCAAGGTTTAAACCTGAAGTGTTTTTAGGGTTCTTCGCTCTTTTTTTATTTCTACCCGAATAGAGGCGATTCTTCAACTACCACATTTTTAATAATATTGTAAAAAGACTTCTTAAACATTACCCAAGACACAAAATCTATTCTTGCAATCTTTTAACAAAATATGAAGTTTTTATACTCATCTCAATTTTTAAAAGATATCGTCCGCTGTCCTCTGCAGGAACAGTATCTATCGTCAGCTTTCACGTTCCTCTTTATCGCACCCGCTTAACATCACTGCTAGTATTAATACTGTTATTATCTTTTTCATTTTGCTCCCCATTTTTTACCCATTCTGTTTGTTTATCGGCTAGAAGTGCTTGTAAAAAATTTTGAATCGCTCCAAAAAATTTAAAGTTGCTCTTATGTTTACCGCGCTCAATTTCAGAATAAGGCTGACCTGAGTTGTCTTCTCCTTTCTCTAAACTAAACCTTTCTTGTTTCTTTAGTAGTCCTAAAAACTTAATGGCTACCTGTGCTTCCTCTTTTATTAAGTTTTCTTGAAGCAGCGGAAACTGTTTCATTTTACTTTCTCCTCTTGTTTTATTGCTTAGTTTATATACTTTTTTATATCCTCATAATTTGGCATGCCTGTATTATGCCACTAACGATATCCAGACCTTCCAGCCATAGTCCCAGAACGATATTATATAAGACTGCTTTTTCATATTGTAAACGGATATCAGCTTAACGTCTGCGCCCTTGTCTTCTTTTTGTGTCATGGTGATTGGCAGAACTGAAAACAAAAACAATATCTGCCTGCCTAACTCTCCTATCTTGTTCTCAAGATTCTTTTCTAACATTTTGTGCATCCTCTTTTTATTACTCAAGTATCCCTACTTTCCCCATACTATGCATTAATTTAGCTGTGTCTTCCCATTTAGCATATAGTATAAAGTAGTTGTCAAGTTCTTTTCCCCATTTATCTGCGAGAATGTCCTTTATGGTTTTAGTTCCTTCCATGCCCTTTGCTATAACAGACAGTCTTTTTGATAGGAGCATACCCTTCGTTTTTATCCACTGAAAACACTCATGGTCTGTCATTGTTTCTATCTTTTCTTTTGTTAAAGAAAGCAAATCCGCTTCGCCTCTGCTGTATTCTTTATGTTCCATTCCAAACTCCTATGATTCTCTGTTCCGTATTTAATTTCAAAATTTCTCTGGATATTTTCTAATGAGTTAATTTTATGACATTCCCCCCTTTAAGTGAACGTGGAAATGTCTTAATATATGTGTCCCCCTCGATTGGTTCGCACGTCAAGAGTGTAATCCTATTTAGGCGGCAATTCATTTTTTGCCATTAAAAATACAATAACAAAATGCCTGGAAGTTTTGGTTTTTGTGAAATCAAAACCCAAACAACCGCTTTCATCCATAAAAATATAAGCCATTTATTTCCCTGTTATTAAAATTTTTTCAATTTCAGCAATTATTTTAACAGCCTGTTTGTCTAACGCCGCTATTTCTTTTAATATGTCTTCCGGTTTTCTTATTATTTTTTCATCTTTTTTATTGGGATTTTTTACAGATAAATCATAAGTTTCTTCATTTACATCTGCAGTTTTTATAGTCCAAGAATTATCCGAGTCAGCTTTTGTCTTTTGAAGTTTAACAAAATCGGCTAAATCATCTTCGCTTAAAGGATTAGTCTTGCCAAGATTTCTGTCTAAATTTAACTGGTAATACCAAATTTTTCTTGTCGGGATGCCTTTTTCAAAAAACAGAATCACAGTTTTTACGCCGGCTCCGGTAAACACTCCGCTTGGCAAATCCAGCACCGTATGCAGATTACAACTTTGAATTAATCCTTTGCGGAGCGATACAGAAGCATTGTCAGTATTAGATAAAAATGTATTTTTAATAACGATGCCGGCTTTACCACCTGCTTTTAGCATCTTTATAAAATGCTGTAAAAACAGAAAAGCTGTTTCTCCCGTTCTAATATCAAAATTCTGCTGTACTTCGGGACGTTCTTTCCCGCCGAAAGGCGGATTAGCAAGAACAATATTAAATTTATCTTTTTCCTGTATATCTTTAATATTTTCTGAAAGAGTATTTATATGCAAAATATTCGGCGCTTCTATGCCGTGCAAAATCATATTCATAATTCCAATGATATATGCAAGAGCTTTTTTCTCCTTGCCGTAAAAAGTATCGTGTTGTAATATGGACTGCTCTGTTGTTGTTTTGACTTTTTCATCCAGATAATCGAACGCTTCTACCAAAAATCCCGCCGATCCCGCTGCGCCGTCATAAATTTTGTCTCCTATTTTAGGCGCTACAACTTTTACTATAGTCCTAATAAGCGGACGCGGAGTATAATATTCCCCGCCGTTACGCCCGGCATTGCCCATATTCTTAATTTTTGATTCATAAAGGTGAGACATCTCATGTTTTTGAGCGTTAGTAGAAAATTTAAGTTCATCAACAATATTTAGTATTTCTCTTAGATTATAGCCGCTTTGAATTCTATTTTTAAGTTCGCTGAAAATCTCGCCGATTTTATATTCTATCGTATTATAGTTTTCAGAGCTGGTCTTAAATTTTTTAAAATATGGAAAGAGCTTTTGATTTACAAAATCAACAAGATCATCGCCTGTACGAGCCTCATTATAATCTAACTTTCCACCTTTTTTCGGACATGCCCAGACATCCCATTGAAATTCTTTTGAAATTATATTTGTATATTTCTTGTCCGCAAGAGCGGCAGTTTGATTTTTTGTCTGCTCTAAACTATCTAAATATCTTAAGAACAAAATCCAAGAAGTCTGCTCAATATAATCAAGTTCACTGCTGCAGCCTGCGTCTTTACGCAAAATATCATCTATGTTCTTGAAAGATTGTTCAAACATCATTTATCCTTTCAAAAGTTAAAATCAAGTTTATCTAAGCGATTTTAGCATATATCTTTTCAAAAATATATAAAAATATTTTTTCTTCTTTTTTCGGATTTATCAAAGGAACAGCGTGCCGAAATAAGAGATAAAACCAAACAGACTAGAAAACGCATTAAAACAAAAACAGCATATACAAAATATGTTTATTCCCAACTTGAAATTGACTTCCATAAGTAAAAATAGATAGAATAATCATATTGTTTTTATATCGGCGGCGTAGCTCAGGGGTAGAGCAGAGGACTCATAAGCCTTTGGTCGTAGGTTCAATTCCTACCGCCGCCAATTTATCAGGGTGCGTTTAAACCAGCCGAAATTTGCAATCTCGATTACTATTCTCAATTTAACTCATATAAATATTATTAAATGCCGCTGCTTTTAAAGCGTTTAATTTCTTACTGATTGGCAGATTTAAGTAAAGTAAAACTGTAAACCGAAAAATATAAGAAAAATCAGTACAAAATATTTGCAAAAAAACTCAGAAAAAGGTAAAATACATAAAATTTCAAGAGTTATATGCTAATAATTAATATTATTCAAAAAATCTCAGCAGCATATAGTCCTATATGAAAGAGTTATGAAACAAATAATTGTAAATTTAAAAACAAAGAAATACAATATTGTTATTTCACAATCTGAAAATGATTTTTTTACGGCATTAGAAAAAGCTGTAAAAGCAAATACATTCTTTGTCATTACCGATAAAAACGTAGAAAAACTTCATTTAAAATATTTTACGGATTTATTAAAACAGAAAGGTTTTAACTTTAAAACTGCAGTTATAAACGCCGGCGAAATCGGGAAAAATATAAAAAGTTTATCCTTTTTATATGATAAAGCGCTCGAAGCCGGCATAGACAGAAAAAGCTGCGCAGTAGCTTTGGGCGGCGGAGTTGTCGGCGATGTCGCAGGATTTTTTGCAGCAACCTATATGCGCGGCATAAATTACATTCAAGTGCCTACGACTCTACTTGCAATGACAGACTCTTCAGTCGGGGGAAAAACTGCAGTAAATATAAAAGGCGGGAAAAATATTGCAGGCGTGTTTTACCAACCCGATCTTGTATGGATTAATTCTGCTTTTTTAAGCACTCTGACTGAAAGACATATAAAAAACGGGCTTGCTGAAATTATAAAATACGCTTTTACTTTTGATAAAAAATTCTACGATTATTTATCTGATATGCTGGAAAATGGAACCGTGCCGCCAAAAGATTTTGATTATATTATATATCAAAGCTGCTCCTATAAAGCCAGAGTCGTTGAAAAAGATGAAAAAGAAATAACAGGTTTAAGAGCTGTTTTGAATTTCGGACATACTTTTGCCCATGCGCTTGAGACGGCTACAAAATATAAAAAGTTTTTACATGGAGAAGCAGTTGCCATAGGAATGCTCTTTGCGATAAAACTTTCTTTGGAATTAAGAATATGTAAACCGGAAACATATAAAGAAGTTGAAAATCTTTTGCAGAAAGCAGATTTTATTTTAAGTACAAAAAATAATGCCCGGCAGCTGCTTTCTCTTATGAAAAAAGATAAGAAATCCATTGACGGAAATATTAAATTTATTCTTATAAAAGATATAGGAAAAACAGTCAGCACTTATGTAAAAGACAATGTTGTTTTAAATGTTTTAAAGGATTTTGCCGGAGAAAACAAATGAAAAAAATACTTGTTTTAAACGGACCCAATATAAATATGTTAGGAACAAGAGAACCTGCGGTTTACGGCAATATCACTCTTGCAGAAATCGAAAAAAGTCTCAGTTCACTTGCAAAAGAACTCAAAGTTGAAGTTGAATTTTTTCAATCAAACCATGAAGGAAAAATTGTAGATAAAATTCAAAACAGCGTAAATAAGATTTTTGGAATTATTATAAATCCAGCAGCATTTACCCACACCTCTATAGCAATAAGAGATGCTTTATCTTCAATTTCCGTACCGACGATTGAAGTCCACATCTCAAATATCTATGCAAGAGAAGAATTTAGACATAAATCCTATACCGCCGCTGCGGCTATAGGACAAATCGCTGGATTTGGAACTGACGGTTATCTTTTTGCTTTAAGAAAAATGGTATCTTTAATGTAAATTGTTTTTTTTATAATATACACTTAAAAGACCTCAGAGAAAATACTCTGAGGTCTTTTTAAGATATTTAAGGTTAGATCTTTTTTATGTTTGCCGCTTTAGGTCCTTTGTCCGAATTTGCAATTTCAAATTCAACGCTGTCACCTTCTGCCAACGACTTAAAACCTTCAGACTGAATAGCCGAATAATGCGCGAATACATCTCCCGACCCGTCATCATTAGAAATAAATCCATAACCTTTTTGGTCGTTAAACCATTTAACTTTACCTTGTGCCATTACTGCAACTCCTTTTTTTCTATCCTCTTTGCGGATAACTAATTTCCAATCACTTCCCGCGATTGCTATTTTAATGTAGTAAAATAATTATAAATTGTCAAATTCTACGTACATTTGCATATTGATAATTTGAATATAAGTTTCAGCATAACAAAATAATTATAAAGCCACTTTCGGTCAATAAAATAAAAATCAGGAAAGAAAAGTATGAAAGAAAAAATATTAAAAATATTAGACAAATATCAAACAGACAGTATTCTTTTTACAAACGTAAAAGAAACTTCTTATCTTACAGGCGCGAAATTTGACGGTTTCTGGCTTTTAAACGCAAAAAATAAAACTCATATAATATGCTCAAAAATGATTGAAAACCAGATAATGGAATATTTCAGGAAACAGGATATATGCATACACGCAGAATCGTCTTTATATAAGACCGTTGTAAAAATTCTAAAACAAGATAAAATAAGCACTTTGTTAATTAATCCGAAATACATGAATGCGGCAGCTTTTATTTTAATAAATGAGAATTTAAGTCATGAAAAAATCAATCTTATAAAAAAAACAGATATTTTAGACAGTTTAAGAATTATAAAAAACACTGTTGAAATTGAAAACCTCAAGAAAGCCTGTCAGATTGTATCCGAAGTATGCAATACAGTTAAAGAGGAGCTGAAACCGGGCTTAAGCGAGATTGATATTTATTACAGAATAATCGAATTGTTTGCTAAAAACCGGGTAACAGAGAGTTTTACCCCTATAATTGCTTCAGGGGCGAATTCTGCTAATCCTCACCATAAAAGTTCAAACCGCAAAATAACCGAAAATGACATAGTAATGATGGATATAGGCTGCATGTATAATGGCTATTGTTCGGATTTGACACGCACATATTTTTTAGATAAAATTAACAACAAGCAAAAAAGAATCTGGGACATTGTAAAAAGCTCTCAAAGTGCCGTTTTAAAAGAAATAAAAGCCGGACTGCCCTTATCATGGGCAGACAAAACAGCAAGGAACATTATAGAAGCAGCCGGCTATAAAGATAAATTCATTCATACTACCGGTCACGGAGTAGGTATAGAAATTCATGAAATGCCTTTGCTAGCGCCAAATGCCGAAGGTGTTTTTTTAACACACATGGCAGTTACGGTAGAACCGGGTATATATATTGAAGACGAATTCGGCGTGAGAATTGAAGACACAATATTAATAAAAGAAAACGGGTGTGAAGTGTTGACTTCAGCAGTGTACTAATCAGGAGAAAAGATGATCTCAACATCGAATTTTAAAAATGGAATTAATATTTTAGTTGACGGAGAACCTTATCAGATTGCATGGTTCCAAAACCATAAGCCCGGTAAAGGCGGTGCTGTAATGCGTGTAAAACTCAAACACCTTAAAAAAGGCAGTATCATTGAACGCACTTTTAAGTCAGGTGAGAAATTTGAAGCATTAACCATTACAAGGCAGAAAAAGCAGTTTTTATATAAAGAGGGCAACAACTTCAATTTTATGGATATGAATACTTATGAACAGATAACCGTCCAACCGGAACTCTTGGGCAAAATGGTAAATTTTCTTAAAGAAAACCTTGAAGTTGAAACCATATATCTTGAAGATGAACTTATCGGAATAGATCTTCCCGTAATTATAGAAATGACAATAGCCGAAGCGGAACCGGGAATCAAGGGCGATTCTGTTTCAAATATGACGAAAACAGCTAAACTTGAGACCGGCGCAGATATACACGTACCTCTTTTCATCAAAGAAGGCGACAAAATAAAAGTTGATACGAGAACCGGCGAATACGTAGAAAGGGTCTAAAAAAATACTACTTTTCTAAATTTCGCAGAGGTTTAATGTCAGCGATATAATAAACAATTATAAACAATAATGAATAAATAATTCCCCCTAATCGGGCGGGGAATTAATGAGGTCAAAATGAATTCGCAGGAAATTAAAGAACTTTTAAAATCAATAAAAGATACGGATATTGAAGAAATCCAATATCAAAGCGGCGAGAATTCTCTATACCTAAAAAAAACCGATGTAAAGGCTATAGTGCCTGACGCAAAAGAGTCTACCGAAGCTGAAGTTAAAGCCAAAAATAAAAAAGAAGAAGATAAAAAGTTAGCATTCATTGCTATCAAATCAACGATGGTCGGCACATTTGCCAGCGCCCAAAGCAATGACAAACCTCCGTTTGTCAGAGAGGGAGATAATATAGTTGTCGGACAAAAAATCGGGCAAATTGAAGCTATGAAAATTATCAAAGATGTCCTCTCTAATATCAAAGGCAAAATATCAAAAATTCTTGTATCAAACGGACAGTCCGTTGAATACGGACAGAAACTGTTTTTGGTGGATACAAGTAAATAATATGAAAAAAGAAAAGACAGAGTGAAGTTTGAATGAAGCTTGGAGTTGAACAAAAGATACTCTGTGAAAACTCCATTCTCAACATTTCAAACTATATGTAACAGGAGATAAAGATGTTTAAGAAAGTTTTGATTGCAAACAGAGGTGAAATAGCGTGCAGAGTCATAAGAGCCTGCAGAGAACTGGGTATTAAAACCATTGCTATTCATTCAGAAGTTGACAGAGAAAGTATGCATGTAAAACTTGCCGATCAATCTATATGCGTAGGAGATGCAAGCGCTTCGGAAAGTTATTTAAATATACCAAGCATTATAGCAGCTGCGGAAATTTCTGGTGCGGACGCAATCCATCCCGGATACGGTTTTTTAGCTGAAAACACTTATTTTGCTGAAGTCTGCGAAGCTTGCGGATTGAGTTTCATCGGACCTTCAAAAGAATCAATAGAACAAATGGGCGATAAAATTACAGCCATAAAACTTATGAAAAAGTCAGGCATTCCAGTAATTCCCGGTTCAAACGGTCCTGTCAATGTTGACGATTCTAAAATTTTTGATATAGCAAAAAAAATAGGATACCCCGTTATTATTAAAGCAACTGCAGGCGGCGGCGGAAAAGGTATGAGAATAGTCACTTCAAAAGAAAACCTCAAGAACTCTATCGTTATGGCACAGACAGAAGCCAAAGCAGCTTTCGGAAATCCTGAAATATATATGGAAAAATACATTGAAGAACCTCATCACATAGAGTTTCAGATACTCGGCGACAAATACGGGAAAACAGCTTATCTTCCGGAAAGAGACTGCTCCATACAGAGAAGACATCAGAAATTAATTGAAGAAAGTCCCTCTCCGTTAATAAACGATACGTTGAGAAAGAAAATGGGCAGAGTCGCAAGAAATGCGGCGGAAGCCGTAAAATATGTCACCGTAGGCACTGTAGAATTTCTCGTAGATAAAAAAGGTTATTTCTATTTTATGGAAATGAATACGAGAATTCAGGTAGAGCATCCCGTTACCGAAATGGTTACTGGCATAGATTTGGTAAAAGAACAGATAAAGCTTGCTGCAGGTGAAAAACTTTTGATTGTTCCTGAAAAAATTAATATTTTAGGTCACACCATAGAATGCAGAATAAATGCGGAAGATCCTGACAGAGACTTTATTCCTTCGCCGGGAACAATAGGCAAATTATTTTTGCCTGGAGGTCCCGGAATAAGACTGGACACGCACGTTTATTCGGGATATACAATACCTCCTTTTTATGACAGCCTGATTGCAAAAATTATTGCTTTAGGCGAGGACAGAGATGAAGCCATTGCAAGAATGTCCAGAGCTTTGAGAGAAGTTGAAATAGAGGGCATTAAAAATACTTCATCCCTCCATAGTAAAATCATGGCAAATGAAAAGTTCCGCAAAGGCAGCGTCAGCACAAATTTTCTGCCAAAATATATTTTTGGAAGATAATTGGTTATAAACTTAAAAAAAGAACAGTGAAAACCAAAAAATTTATTAAAAATCTTATCAATGAAAATGTTGAAGCAAAAAAGAAAATGCTTAAACCAGAGCAGATCGAATGTATTTACAATGTTGCAGATAAAATTGTTGAAACGTACAGAAATAAGAAAAAAACAATTATCTGCGGCAACGGAGGTTCTGCTTCAGACGCTTTGCATTTTGCCGCCGAGATGGTCGCCGGATTTGAAAAAAATAGAGAAACACTCGCTTCCATTGCTCTATCTGAAAACACATCGACAATAACCGCTATAGGAAACGATTTCGGCTATGATTACTCTTTCAGTCGCCAGCTTGAAGCTTTTGGACAAAAAGGTGATGTCTTTATAGCAATATCCACAAGCGGAAATTCGCCAAACGTCATAAAAGCTTTGGAATCGGCAAAAAAGTCAGGCATTTTTACAATAGGATTTACAAATCTTGACGGCGGGAAAATGAAAGATATATGCGATTTGTGTTATTGCGCTCCGTCAAAAATTACTGCAAGGGCGCAGGAATGTCATATACTTCTAATACATATCATTGCAAAACTTGTCGAAGAAAAAATTTTTAATCAGACATAAAACTAAAATACCGAATTCTATTCTCAGTATTTTCGTGCAACCCTCAACAACACAAAATATAATCAATTTCATAAAAGATGCTAAGACGAAAATGGGAATTACGGAAGCTTGAGTTTCAAAAATGTTCTATATAAATCACCAACGACCAAATCGTTTGTCTGCAATACCATAAACGAAAACTTTATCACTAAACTTTTTAGTTTGCGGGATTTTTTCAAATAATAACTTCATTGCTCTCGGCTTTAGCATATTAAATCTAATTTCTCTGTAATGTACGAGACTATCATTCCTCATTTCAATTTCCCCTACATTTAAACCGTTATAACGAAGCAACACTTTTTGTTCAGGGAATTGTCCTTTTGCAATGGCTTTAGAATTTACAACCTTAAAAAACTTACTCATAACTTCCAGCACGTCGCTGCTGTCAAAAATATGAAAAACGCCGTCTTGTTTTATTGTTAAATAGTTGACTTCCCCGCCGTTAAAAATTGATTTGTTTAGAAACGCTTTTAACCTTACTGGCATTTGCATTTTCCCTGCCAATGCCCTCATAGGTACCCGTAGTTTTTCTTTATACTTAGTTTTATCTTTTTCGTAATCCTCAAAACTATTAGGAAAAGCATTTATACAATCTACTAATAAAGCTCCCATCCCATTCATAACAACAAAAGATTCATCACTTTCAAACCTTGTAAGTCCATACAAGAAAATTTGCCATTTCTTGTTACCGCTTTTTACCGAATGAGAGTCTCCCGGATTTGTCAATAACATCTTTTTTGGCTTTCAAATCATTTCTGTAATCACTATTTAAACCTATTGCCAATGCAAATTCCAAAGCATCGTCGTGTCCTTGTTTCCGCACTGCTCTTGCTCTCTCTGAATCTAAGCCCCTTTTCTTGTAAGCAGATCCTAACACAATTTATCTCCCTATATTGCAAATTATCAACTCGTGTGACTTTTTTATATAACTGCCATTATTGTCTTTCAGTCTATTTTCACCTATTCTCGTATCGCCCTGACTAAATGTATATTGCCAAGACGGTGTCAGCATTTTAAATCCTTTGTACATTTCTCTGACAGCAGTACAATCATTGTATGATAAAATAAAACCACCTTTATGTCGCCTCAGCATTTCGCTTAATAGTTTATGCTTAAAGCCATTGTGATGAATAGGGAAATTACGATGCGGGTACATACCGACAAATGTTTTACTATCACCACCTAAATAATACGGCGGGTCTAAATATAAAAAATCATTTTTGTGTTGCTCTATAATATATTCAAAAGAGTTACATTTAACTTCTATATTTTTTACATCAAAATTCCCTACCTTTTTTACCATTTTTTCATATCTTTCTTTTTGCAGATAAACACTTGACGGCGAACCTAAAAAATGGGGACCATACGACGTATTGTGGTTAAAATAGTATATTGCTGCCAAATCACACCTATCTATTATTATCTTCTTTCCATTCCAGTGCTGCTTCATTATATTTTTTACTCGTTTGTATTCTTCTTTTGTTGGTTCAAACTTTTTTAAACGATTCGCAAGTTCTTTTGCGCACGCAATTTCCACAGAACCACCGCCGAAAAACGGCGATACTATTTTCTTTATACCGTCCGGCAACAACGATACTATTTATACCAACCGCTAAACTTTTACCACCGGCATACCTCAATGTAGAATTTACACATCTTTTATACTGAGTCTTTCCTGATGGGCTTTTATATCTATTTAAAAACCCCGCTCTTTTATCCTCAAAACTTTCTTCAAAACGGAATTTTGTTTGAGCAACATTTCCATTTATTACTATATTATTTAAACAAGCCATATTTACTCCCCAAGAACCACAGATTGTTTTACCAAATCATCAAACATATTTCCATTTCACAAATTATTTACTGTGCGCCGACGAGCGGAGAACGTCCATTCAAAGCTTCAATTTCTTAAAAATTTGACTGCGGTTCTCAGCGTTTCTGTTCCAAGCACGTCGATTTTACCTTTGTATGACAATTTTTTTAAATTGCTTTGCGGTATTATTGCTTTTTTAAAGCCGAGTTTTTCTGCCTCGGAAAGTCTTTCCGCAGCAAGAGTTACGGAACGAACTTCACCGGCAAGACCAACCTCGCCGAAAACTATCATATCTTTAGGACATATAAAACCAGAATTGGCAGACACTATAGCACAAGCGGCAGCCAAGTCTGCAGAGGTCTCTTTAATCTTTACGCCGCCTGCTATATTTACAAAAACATCCTGCATTTCAAGAGGCAGATTAAGTCTTTTTTCCAAAACCGCTATCAGAATTGTAATGCGGTTTGCGTCGTATCCGGAAACCATTCTGCGAGGTATGCCAAAAGCAGTTCTTGCAGTCAGAGCCTGAACTTCCAAAAGAATAGGTCTTGTCCCTTCCATTGCCACAGTCACAGTATTTCCGGCAGCTTCCGCCACACGCTCTCCCAAAAAAATAAGCGACGGATTTGAAACTTCAGAAAGTCCTGAGGAGTTCATCTCAAAAATTCCGATTTCACTTGTAGGTCCAAACCTATTTTTATATGCTCTTAAAATTCTGTACGTCTGCCGGCGTTCATTCTCAAAATATAACACTGTGTCAACAATATGCTCCAAAACTCTAGGACCTGCCAAGTCACCTTCTTTTGTAACATGTCCTAAAAGAAACACGGCAATATTTTTTGATTTTGCGACTCTTAAAAGCTCTGCCGCAGTTTCCCTCACCTGTCCCACTGTGCCGGGAGCGCTTGAAAGATCGGGATGATAAGTTGTCTGAATTGAATCTATAACCAGAAACTTAGGATCTATTTTATTTACGGCGTCTATAATATTTTTAAGATTTGTTTCAGAAGCTAAAAAAATATTACCCTTTTTTACTTTAAGGCGTTCGGCGCGTGCTTTAACCTGAGAAAGAGATTCCTCGCCTGATATGTAAAGAACCGTCCCTCTATCGCTTAAAGAATCCGATATATGCAGCATCAGCGTAGATTTTCCGATTCCGGGCGCTCCGCCTAAAAGTATTAAAGATCCCGGTACGATCCCTCCGCCTATCATATTGTCAAATTCTTTTATTGCAGTTTGATATCTTGAGAAATCTTTGACCGAAATATCTTTTAATTTCAAAACTTCAGATGAAAATCCGGTAAGCTGTCTTGAAAGAGAACCTGTTTTGGCAGGCAATGAAAACTTTTCTTCCGCAAAACTGTTCCACGCTCCGCAAGAAGGACATCTGCCAAGCCATTGGACAGATTCATAACCGCACTGCTGACACAAAAACTTTGTTTTTTGTTTTTTCACTTGTTTAAATATCCTCTTACAGTAAATTCTTATACTGATACTTCCTGACGAGGAGAGAGGATGATAGTGGAATACGCTACTCACCGCAAAACAATGGCGGTAATACCTATAATCCCAAGCAGCATCGTTAAACTTTTATCCCTGACTTTAAACCTTATATAAGGCACAACCGATATTTTATGCGAAATATCTTCAACCGCAACGCCGGCATAGAGCCATTCTGTTATTCTAAATCTTATATCTGTACCAATTTCCGGACCGCGTTTATTTCTCCGGAAATTATATGCATTCAGATAAACTTTCAGCGTATTATAAGGAACGTATATAAGCTGGAAGAGTGAATATCCAAAACCTATACCTACTTTGCTTCTCATCACCCCACCGCAAATTTCTGCTTTTTTTGATATTATGAATCCCAAAAGAGCGTTCACAGCATTTATTTTTTCTTTTTCGTCTTTATCCGCTGCAGAGCAGTTATCAATGCTGTTTGTAATTCCCAAATAATAGAATTTATTGTTATCCGGCGCTATTCTAACGCCGATATTATTTTTGCATTTCTTATCTCTAAAATTATATCCTCCGGTACAATCCCAGCTGAACTGTAATCTGTCAGCTACTCCAATTACATCATTGAGGCTGCCGGCAGTCTCTTTTGCAGACGCTATTGTTTCTTTTAAGTCTTTACTTATCTGTTCATCATTTATAAGGAGGGGGCTACAATCGGTCCGTTTCCATCATAATATGCAAGCAATTAACATTCATTTTTTCGGAAATATTTCTGATAAATGATATTGTATCTCTTAAATCCTGCTTATTCTGCATAGAAATGTTTGCAATTATCAATTGAAAATTTATTAAAGTTGCTCAACATTTGCCGCAAAACGACATTATTTAAAGTATCTTCAATAGAGGGTCTCTGCACCGGCGATATATAATCACCTTCTTTCAATCTCGGAAAGCTTGCATCACCCGGAATAATTTCAATGTATTTCATTCCAATAACTCCATAGATGCAATACGCGCGTAAGCATTTTGGTATAAAAAATATTCTTCCTTATTAAAAGCTTTAATTTTACTTTTGAATCATCTAAAGAAACACCCCTTAAAACTCCTATGTTAATACCGGCTATTTTAACTTTAGTTTTCCGCGTAAGACCTGAAATATTGTCGAATTTTGCATAAATACGATAAGTTTTTGTCCAGCGTAAGCGCTCCGGTTGAAATAATTGAAACAACTATCGCAAGAAGTCCTTATAGCGGTAAAAATTCCAAGTTTGAGCTGATTGTTCATATTCTTTCAATTTCAAAAGTTCTATCAGTAACTATCGGACTGTGACTTGAACCTTCCACAAACTGCTTTACATATTCGTTTTTAGTATCTCTCGTCTCTTCCGGCGTACCGCTAAAAATAATTTTACCTTCATAGAGCATCATTATTCTATCTGCAATTTTATATGCCGATTTCATATCATGCGTTACGGCAATCGAAGTAATCTGCAGATATTCTTTCAAATTTATTATCAAATCGCTTTTATATCAGACATTATCGGATCCAGTCCTGTAGTAGGGATCATCATATAAAATATAGTGCGGCTAATATGCAACAGCTCTTGCAAGTCCGACTCTTTTCTTCATTCCACATGAAAGTTCAGATGGTTTTAAATGTTCAATATTTTTCAACTCCACCATTGTAAGACACTGTGCAACTCTCTGTTTTATTTCGCTTTCGCTAAGCGAAGTAAGAGTCTTTAAACCGAATGCAACAGTCTCAAAAATAGTAAGCGAATCAAAAAGAGCGGATTCCTGAAATACATAACCTACCGATTGATATTCAAGTCTTAACTGACCAAACGGCATTGCGGCAATGATATTTTTTTCGGACAGTCCGGCAACGTCTAAGCAGCTAAACCTTATTTCCCATCAGGTCTTCTTTTATTTGATTCAAGGAGTGTGAAAAACAATGTCTTGCCAAAGCCGTCTTTGTCGCTAAAATGCGATTATAATAATATTGTGAAAAAATGAAAACTGTTAAAGTCCAACAGACTAAATTCCACCTTTTCTAGATATTTTATTGATATTAATTCCCCATCAGGAAATTAGATTCCGCTTTTAATATTCTCGGCGATCCTGCGTAATCTTTGATTATTTCAATATTTTTATAACCGCCAGTTGAAAATACTTGTTTTATTTCACCCGCTTTATATGCATTTAATTCAATCAAAATAAATCCGTTGTCCTTCAAATATCTGCCGGCTTTACCCGCTATTTTCTTATAAAAAAACAAGCCGCTGTCATCAGCAGTTAAAGCAATCTCAGGCTCGTACTTAAGTTCGGATTCTAAAGCATCATACTCTTCATACGAAACATAAGGCGGATTTGAGACAATAATATCAAAACTTTTACCACTTATTCCGCCGAAAACATCGCTTTTAACAAAATTTATATCAAGAGCATTATTGATCCGTGCATTTTCTTTTGCAATCTCAAGAGCGCTACCGCTTACATCCGAAGCCATAATATCTTTAAATTTACCGAGTTTTGCCAAACTGACAGCTATACAGCCAGAACCCGTGCATAAATCCAATGCCGAATTCTTATTTTCTTTTTTTGCAAGCTTTAATGCAGTTTCGACTAAAATTTCAGTTTCAGGCCTCGGTATTAAAACATTTTTATTCACCTTAAATTCAAAATCCATAAACCCGGCAAGCCCCGTTATATAAGCCGCCGGTTCTCTTTTAGAACGTCTTAAAATATATTTTTCATATTGCAATACTTGTATATCTGTAAGTTTTTGCCTTCTTATAAGAGGAAGTTTTGAACGTTTAGTCTGTAAAACAAAACTTAAAAGAACTTCAGCGTCAGATTCAGGCTCAGAAAGCCCTTTTGATTTCAAAAACGTTCCGGCTCTTTTCAGCAAAGAATAAACATTTCCGACGACAAACATTTAAATATTATTTCCCTTAAGTTTAGACTCTATATCGGCTTTAATGAGTTTATTGACAAGCTCTGATAAATTCCCATCCATAACCTCAGTGATATTATATACGCTGTATCCTATTCTATGATCCGTAATTCTATTCTGCGGAAAATTATATGTTCTTATCTTTTCTGACCTATCGCCGGAACCAATCTGTTGCTTTCTCTCACTTGAAAGCCGCCTTTCATGTTCTAAGATTCTTTGTTCATAAATTTTCGCTCTCAAAACTTTAAACGCTTTCGCCCTGTTCTTTACCTGACTTCTCTCATCCTGACATGCAACGACAAGCCCTGTAGGTAAATGCGTGATTCTTATTGCTGAATCTGTTTTATTTATATGTTGCCCGCCTGCCCCGGAGGCTCTGTAAGTATCAACCCTCAAATCCTCCATTTTTATTTCAACATCTACTTCTTCCGCTTCGGGAAGAACAGCCACAGTCACCGCCGACGTATGAACTCTTCCAGACGCTTCAGTTTCAGGAACTCGCTGGACCCTGTGAGCGCCTCTTTCAAATTTAAAGCAGCGCCATACCTTGCCGCCGTTTATTTCAAATACAACTTCTTTATAACCGCCAAGTCCCGTAGGATTTGAACCTAAAACTTCGTATTTCCATCCGTTTCTCTCAGCAAACCTTGTATACATTCTGTACAAATCGCCTACAAATAAAGCAGCTTCACTGCCGCCGGTTCCCGCGCGGATTTCTACAATAATATTTTTATCTTCATCCAGATCAGTCGGTATAAGCAAAACTTTTATTTCATTTTCCATCTGATTCCGTTTCTCAATAAGATCGTTATATTCGGCAAAAGCTATCTCTTTCATTTCAGCATCTTTTGACTTTTGTAATTCTTCGGCATCTTTTATTTCATTTAAGAGCTTTGAATACTGGATATACTTTTCGACAAGAGGACGAAGATAAAAGTGCTGTTTTGTAAGTTTTCTATATTCTTCCTGATTTGAAATAATAGACGAATCGCTGAGTTTACTCTCAACTTCTTCAAACATATTATTTAACGATTTCAATTTTTCTAAAAACATAATTTTATCACCCATAAAAAATATGACAGAACCTTTAAATACGCATAAAAGGTTCTGTCACAATATTATCTTTGAAAACTATTTACCCTTAGTTTCTTTTTTTTTCTTTGGGGCCGTTTTTGCATTTTTAGGCGAAGTAGTGAGTATTTTTCCCGAAGTTTTTCTCGATGCTGAAAACTTCTTTTCGGTTTTCTTTTTTACTATGGTTTTTCCCCCAGTTTTCGCAAAACGTTTCTGAAATTTTTCAACTCTACCCGCCGTATCTATAAGCTTCTGCTTGCCGGTAAAAAACGGATGGCAGTTTGAACATATTTCTAGCTTTATTAAAGGCTTTGTCGAGCGTGTTTTAAAAGTATAACCGCACGCACATGAAACCGTGCTTTCTTCATATTTAGGATGTATTGCTTCTCTCATTTCCTGACTTCTCCTTTTACCCTGCCGCTACATACTTATTTATACTATCGTATAATTATGCAAAATTTTTACTTTTCAGTCAAACAACAAGACTACTATGGATTATGACTCTATTGCAAAAACAGCTATAAAAAAAGAAAGTAAAAAATGACGCAAGAAATTGAAACTACCGTCTAAAAAAATAGAAAATATAAGAAAAGAAAGCGGCAGGTCACTGCGGAAACGGCGGAAGATGGTCTATATCTCAGTCTAGGACACCGTTCCCTAAACTTAAAACCATTTTTTTAAACGCTTTACCCCTTTCTTCAAAGTTTTCAAACTGATCGAAAGAAGCACAAGCGGGAGAAAGCAGAGCTATATCACCTCTGACAGCAGTTCTAAATATATGTTTTACGGCATTTTCCATATTGCCGCAATCAATAAAAGATGCCCCGTTTAAATCTTTTTTGATTTTATCAGAAGCTTCGCCTATAAGAAAAATTGATTTAACCCTCTGTTTTACAAGTTCTTTTAAGGGAGTATAAGGAACACCTTTATCGCGTCCGCCCATGATAATCAAAATATTTTTATCAAAAGATTCAAGGGCAACTCTAGCGGAATCAATATTTGTCGATTTTGAATCGTTGTAATAATCAACGCCGTTTAAAGTTTTCACAAACTCTATTCTGTGTTCTACGCCTTTATAATTTGAAACAATTTTCTCTATAACCGCAGGTTTTACTCCCGCCGCATAAGATGCCGCTGCAGCCGCCAAAATATTTTCTATATTGTGCGTACCGACAATATTAATTTTAGGTTTTATTACGGAATGTTTTTCTTTAACGTTTATAACTATGCTTCCGCTGTCATAAAATACTCCTTTTTTCAAAGGGTTTTTACTGAAAAAGATTACTGCCGCTTTAGTCTTTTCAGATATTTTTCGGCAAACTTTATCGTCATAATTTATCACCGTAAAATCCCCATCCCTTTGGTTTATGAATATATTTTCTTTCGCCTTTAGGTATGCTTCCATTGTTTTGTGATATTCGAGATGGTCCGGAGTAATATTTAACAATACCGATATATCAGGTCTGAAATCAGGAGTATCTCCAAGCTGATAGCTTGAAAGTTCCATCGTAATAAATGTAGTTTCTGAAGTTTTCAAAGCTCTATCTGCCAAAGGAAAACCTATATTTCCCGACACTATTGAATCTTTATACGCCGCTTTTATTATTTTTGAAATTAAATTAGTCACAGTAGTTTTGCCATTGGTGCCGGTAACAGCTATAATTTTTTTATATTTAGAATTCTCAAGAGAAAAAGCGAGTTCGCTCATAATTTTAATCTTTTGTTTCCGAGCTTTTTTTAAAATCGGGATATCAGAATGAACTCCGGGACTTTTTATAATAACATCCGAATTCAGAATTTTATCTGAATGCCCGCCAAATTCTCTTATGATTTTTTTATTCAGATTTTTTATTTTTCTTTCTTTGCTGTCGCTTGCAAAAACATTATATCCCAATTTTACGGCAAGATTTGCGGATGCAATACCGCTTTTGCCGAGACCCAAAATCCCTATATTTTTTTTCATCTACTTTTCACCTCAATTTAAGTGATGCAAAAGAAAGTATTGCCAAAATTACGCCCGCTATCCAAAATCTTACCGTAACTTTCGTTTCGCACAGTCCAAGCATTTCATAATGATGATGAAGCGGAGACATTTTAAATACTTTTTTACCCGTTCTTTTGTAATAAAACACCTGTATAAGAACTGAAAGCGCTTCAATAACAAAAACACCACCTAAAAGAACCAAAACAAGTTCCTGCTTTACAAACAGAGACACCATACCCAGCACTCCGCCTAGAAACAAACTGCCGGTATCACCCATAAAAATTTCCGCTGGATACGAGTTATACCACAAAAAACCAAGACCCGATCCCATCACTGCAAACAGAAAAATTGATATTTCTCCAGCGCCGGAAACGTTAATAATCTTTAAATAATTTGCTACATGGAAATGTCCGGCAAAATACGCAAACAAAGCAAGGCTAAAAGCTACAATAGTTATATTGCCCACGGCAAGACCGTCAAGACCATCCGTTAAATTTACGGCATTTGAACTGCCTACAATTACAATAATCACAAATAAGGTGTACAAAAAAGAAAAATTTATAAAAAAACTTTTAAGAAAAGGAACGTTTACCAACGTTGCAAATTCCGGATTTGACGGAAAAAAATTTAAATATGCGGCGAGAGCGGCGGCAAAAACCGTCTGACCAAAAATCTTACTTTTTACCGAGAGTCCGTTTGAATTTCTTTTCTTAAGTTTCAAATAATCGTCGCAAAATCCCAAAAACCCAAGCCATAAAGTTCCTGTTAAAAGCCAGAGAATAAACCTGTTATCGAGTCTCGCCCATAAAAACGTCGATGTAACTACCGACAGCAGTATAAGCAAGCCGCCCATAGTCGGAGTGCCGTTTTTGCTTAAATGCGTCGCGGGACCATCTGTTCTCACTATTTGTTTTATTCTAAAATTTTCTAGCTTCTTTATAATGCAAGGTCCGGCAATAAAACAAATCAAAAGACTTGTTAAAATGGCGCCGCCGGCGCGGAAAGTTATGTATTGAAAAATATTAAACGGTGTAAATATACTACTTAAACGGTAAAAGATATGATACAGCACTATTTATTTCTCTGCTCTAAAATACTATAAAACTCTGCGTAAATCTCTTCAAGTTTCATACCCCTTGACGCCTTAAATAAAAATACGCAATCGCCGCCGGCAGGAATCTGCCTAAGCTGAGCTAAAAGAGCATCAGAGTTCTTTGAATGAAAAACATTTTCATTATTTAAAGCTTCTTTTGTATAAAAACTCATTTCGCCAAAAAGATGAACAGAATTTATATTCTGGGCATTGATAAACTTCCCAAGTTCAAAATGATAATCGGCTGATTTATCACCGAGTTCAAGCATATCGCCCAGCACAAGATTAATCTTTTTTCCGCCGTAAGACTGAAGTACTGCCTGTATTGCTTTTCTCACCGAAGACGGATTTGCATTATAAGCGTCATTTATTAAAACGACATCCGTTCTAGTTTTGAGAGTTTCCATCCTCATTTTGGGCGGCATAAAACTTTCTATGCCACATTTTATTTCGTCAAGAGAAAATCCGAATCCGATTGCACAGGCGGCTGCGACTAAAGCGTTTGACACATTAAACCTACCCTTTGCAGGCATTGTAATTTTCACCGAGGTTTTCTTATAAAAAATCTCAAAATCTATTTTATCGGAATATAACTTTATATTTTTTGCACAGACGTCCGCCGCATCATCCAAAGCAAACGCAATAATTTTACGGCTGACATATCGAGGCGCCGTTCTTAAAAACTCATCGTCATTATTTATAACGATAAATCCAGTTTCTTTTACATTGTCAAACAAAACTTTTTTTTCTTCAAATACACCTTCCGGAGAAATAAAAGTTTCTAAATGCGAAAACCCTACATTTGTAATGATACCGGCATCCGGCTTTAAAATGTCAGACAATATTTTAATTTCACCGCGCAAAGATGTCCCCATTTCAAAAACAGCATACTCAATATCCGAAGTTAAATTAAATATTGAAAGAGGAAGACCTATTCTATTATTAAAATTGCCCTTACTTGAAAGCGTCCGTCCTTTTCTATTAAAAATCGAAACCAGTATTTCTTTTGTAGTGGTCTTGCCGTTTGACCCCGTAATACCGGCTATTTTTATATTTTTAAATTTCGTTCTATATGATTTTGCAAATTCTCCAAGAGAAATAAGCGTGTCATTAGTTTTAATTATTAAAACAGAATCCGGAATTGATTTCGTAAAATCTTTTCCGGATTCTGTTTCAATTTTATCTTTTGAACATACTACGGCAGCTGCGCCTTTATCAATCACTTCTTTTATAAAATCATGTCCGTCATAGCGAGCGCCCCTTATAGCAAAATATACTTCACCTTTTTTTATTGTTCTTGAATCTATCGAAACACCATTTGCAGAAAATCCGGGGTTTCCCTTTACAAATTTCCCGCTAATAGCACGCATTAAATCTTTAAGATAAAACGTTTCCACTAAAAGATAAACTCCCTCTGTCCCGTTTGTTTTGCTACAATTTTTTGCTTCTCTCTTAAATCAATATACTTTTCAGCAATTTCAACATCATTGAAATGAACTTTTCCGACACTTGTAATCTGATAAGTCTCGTGTCCTTTTCCGGCAAGCAGAACAATATCACCTTTATCTGCCATCATAACAGCTTCTTTTATCGCCGTTTCTCTGTCAACTACAATTTTATAATTTTTTTTGACGGCTCTTTTTATTCCGACTTCTATATCTAAAATTATCTGACACGAATCTTCTGTTCTCGGATTATCAGATGTTACAAAAACAAAATCGCTCATTTCAACAGCAGTTTTTCCCATCAAGGGTCTTTTCGCTCTGTCTCTGTCGCCGCCACAACCAAAAACAGTTATAATTCTTTTCGGTTTTATTTCTTTCAAAGCTCGTAAAACATTTTCTAAAGCATCATCAGTATGCGCATAATCAACGACTATCTCAAATCCCAGCCCTATCGTATTAACTTTTTCAAGTCTGCCGGGCGCCTGTCTGGAATCATTTAATCCTTCAACGGCTTTCTCAAAAGATATCCCGCTGCAAACGACGGCAGCCAAAGCCGCTAAGGCATTATAAACATTGTACAACCCTATATGTTTTATTCTGATTTTTGCCCTTTCGTTACAAAAAACCAAGTCAAACACAGCTCCTTTATTTGTAATCTCAATATTACTAGCTTTAAAGTCCGCCACATTTTTTTCTATTGCGGAATAGAGTTTTACTTCAGCCCTGATCTCCATTTTTAAAAGTTTTTCACCGTATTTATCATCAACGTTAATTATAGCACACTTTTTATTACTTTTTTTGCCCGCTCCAAGTTCTTTAAACAGTGCGGACTTAACCTCAAAATATTCGTCCATATTTTTATGGAAATCCAAATGCTCCCGCGTTAAATTTGTAAAAACAGCTGTGTCAAACTCTATCCCGTAAACCCTGTCTAAACTTAAAGCGTGTGAAGACACTTCCATTACAAGATATTTAATACCGCTGTCTGAAATATCTCTCATAATTCCATAAATATCTAAAGACTGCGGCGTTGTATTGTCTGCTTTAATAACTTTGCCTTTATATCTATAATTAACCGTGCCTATAACTCCACATTCGATACCTGAATTTACAAGTATGCTTTCAATCATATAAGTAACCGTCGTCTTGCCGTTTGTGCCGGTTATACCTATAATATTCAATTCTCTATCAGGATAATTATAAAATTTAGCACCAAAAAGCGACATAAAACGAAAAATATCTTTAACGACAACTTGAACCGCGTCATTAGTATCGTATTTTGAATCAGTAATAATCACGGAAGCTCCGTTTGCTATCGCTTCGGCAACATATTTTCTGCCATCGGTATTATGACCGGGGAGCGAAAAAAAAGCATAATCTCTTCCTATTTTTCTCGAATCATACGACACTCCCGACACTTCGGTATCTTCATCGCCTATAACAAATGCACTTTCATCAGATAAAATCTCTTTTAATTTCATTACTTATCTCTTCAAACTAAATAAATTATCAGTTAAAAACCGTTACGCGACGTGCCGCCCTCGCTGTTTCTATTTCAAGGGCTGTTCGTTTCCTCTATAACAAATTCACCAGTAATGTATATCTGCTTCGACGCTTCTTTTTTGTTTATACGTTCAATCGTCCGAATTGTCCGCGAATAAGAATAATAACCTTCGTTGTAGATATCCTCATATTCTTCGTTTGAAGTCGGAGGCAGATTCATTTTGGTTGGAGTCAATTAGTGACACTTTTTAACTTTCTTTAAGTCATATTTATATTTTTTTCTTTTAGTTACCATCTTCTTTCTTTTCATCTATCAGTTTATTTATCGGAACATCTATCGTAATGGTCTTAAACTTATCCTCCTACTGCTACACCTTAGGATTCCCAGTCTTTTCATGAATTACCCAACAGTCGGTGGTTGATCTCCTCATGGCTGTGGATTATTATTATGCGGCGGATCAGTAGGCGGATTCCCAGATTTCTTTCCAACACATTTCCAAATGCCATCCTAAACCGCTACTAATATGACAATACTTCCAACCAAGACTATTGGGTTGTATTCGCACCAGTATTCTTTTGTCTTATCCATCCACAACTTTTCTCCATTTATAATAGAGCTGTTATCACCCTTTTCAACGTTGTTTAACAATTTTGCTTTTGATTTTCCGCAAGCAGACAGCCACTAAAACCTACTATTAAAATTACTACTAATTTTTTCATTATTTTTATTCCTTGCTAATACTTATTATTTGCTTTCTGTAATCACAACCGCTAAAGCTTAATAACACTAACGTAAATACTAGTTATTTTTTTTATTACTTCATCACTGCCCATATATTTTTCTACAAATATTCACATAGTAAACCACTCCCACTAATCCCGAATTAGCTAATATATCTTTCCTCATAATATCAATACTAACTCTGGCTTTACCACATTACAACCAACAACACCTAAAAACACAAGGCAATAACATACATTATATTATATTATATTATTAATTTTAGTAATTACCCCCCCCTCCCCGTGGTGTATGTGTATCAAAACACAAGAACAAAAAAAAGAATAAAAGGAAGAGTTAATATTTTTAAGAATTACTTTTCAAAAACTTTTCTCCCAAACCTCAAGAAAGTCATAACCCGTTTTCACTTTAGATTTCCAATCTTCAACAAATTTCCAACCGCTTGCCGCTCCGCTCTCTTTTTTATCAGCGAACATTCAACTCACTTTAGCTATCCTTTTATGTCATACCACAAAGTGGTATGACATAAACTGTAATATATAATTAGTTGGCACATAATCTATTTCTTCCAATTATATGCCCATTTATTCTATGCTTGTCATAAATTTCTAAAACTTCAGAAGCAAATTTTATTAGTTCCTCATGGTTTTCTTTTTTTGCAAGTTCATATAAGCATATAAACATTCTTCTACCTGTTTCAGTTTCAGTTTCAGTTTCATTTAAATTCTTTTTTAAAAAATTGTGCAATGTTTTTATTTTACTGCCACCTTGTTGTTCATTCTATCTATACAAAAAAGGAAAAACCTTTCAGATACTGTCATCAGGCAAATTACAAGTCCGACGGGTACAACAATAATAAGACTAATTATGTCAAAAAAATCCATTTTACTTCCCCCCTTTTAATAAATTTATGAACCTAATAATAATATTAATTTTTTCATATTTTAAATCATGCTTGGTCGCCAACACCATTTTCATTATACCGTTTTGTTAAAATATTACTTATCAAACCACTTAAAATTGCTTCGGCTGTTTTTGCAGTAATCTTAATGTAATCATTCTTTTCAGCTTTGCCTTTTCCTTGTATATTACGCCGCAACATCTGCCCTGCTTATTTCTATCGTGCGCAACGCCGCCCGTTAATGATAATTTCTTTTTCCGTCTACCGTATTGAGGTCTATCTTGTTTAAGAGTATCTGTTGTATATGTCCAGTTGTCAAATAATCCTTCTTATATCCCTTATCTTGTTTCGGAGCTTTGATATGCTCTGCAACATTGGCATATTTTCCCTCGTCTGATAACCAGCGGAGAAACAGTTTTATTGAAATTAAGATAACCTCAATCGTGGACGATTTTGCCTCTATATCTTTCTTATATTCCAAAATATCAGCCCTTTGCGGCGCAATAATGTCCTTATTTTCAACCAGTTAAAAAAAATTACTGATACAAAATTTATAAGTGGCTCTCGTCTTTTCTGATACGTCTAGAAATCTCAAAAGCCTCTTATCCAATTCTTGATTAATTATACTTTCTTTCTATAGCACTATTCTATCAAAAATACAAGTTGCCTCTCTTTGCCTGACATATATCAGAGTAAATTTTTAAGTGGATTTTTTTCAAAAAAGTGAGGCGAACTAACTTTAAGAATTCTTATTTTGAAAGCACGCTCTGGTCAGAAAAACAGCCAACCAGACACGCAGATAACAGGCTGCCTGCTCATATCTGAAATGATGATTTATCCTTATCATCTTTTTTAATACCCAAATACTCCGCCGTTCTTTTGGCGATGTTTGCAAAAACAGGAGATGCAACCGAAGCTGCGTAATAACTGCTACCTTTCGGTTCGTCAATGATAACAAGTATGACAATTTCTGGTTCCATAGCAGGCACCATACCGCAAAACGAAACGGTATAATATTTTGCGGAATAAGTTTTTAATACATAATCAACTTTCTGCGCCGTACCGGTTTTTCCGCCTACGGTATACCCCGAAATTTTTGCGCTTCTGCCGGTTCCGAAGTCCACGACATTTTTTAAAAGTTTTTTTACCATGCGAGCAGTCTCAGCGGAAACAACTCTCCTTATTTCTTTTGGCTCAAAAACGCTCTCTGCCATTCCGCTATCAGTCTTTTCCCTAGTCCCCATTATATGCATAACTATCGCACTTTCAGCCGATGCTGCTTCAGCATCAGCCTTTTCTATACTTTCTATTACAGACGGTTTCATTAACACTCCGTCATTTGCAATAGCAGAAAAAGCGTTTATCATCTGAAGCCCCGTACATCCTATGCCCTGTCCGAAAGAAATCGTAGGCAAAGATAAAACATTCCAGCTTTTAACATCTGCTAAAAGACCTTTTGCCTCTCCCGGCAAATCAATGCCCGTTAAGGAGTAAAAACCGAATTTTCTTATGTGTCTGTAAAAATCTTCGCTTCCAAGTTTTTGCGCAATTTTTATCATACCTATATTTGACGATTGTTCCATAATTTCGCTTAAAGATGCGCTGCCTTTAATTTTGTGGTCGTCCTTTATAGTATGTCCAGCAATTTTATATTTTCCGTTTTCCAAATAAAAACTGTCCGTAAATTTTACTTTTCCCAGCTCCAAAGCTGCAGCAACGGCAACAATTTTAAAAGTCGATCCCGGTTCATAAATATCGCTTATGGCTGAATTTCTTAAAATTTCTAAATCTTTAATTTTGCCTGAAGAATTAAAATCAGGCAGAGAAACCATTGCAAGAATTTTTCCGGTTCTAGGATTTTGAATTATGCATACCGCTTTCTTTGCTTTATACTTCTCAAAAGCTCTCCGAAGTTCCTGTTCAGCTATAAACTGCACTGTCCTGTCTATACTGAGTTTAACATTTCGTCCGCATACTTGTGTTTTATCGATAAACTCATCCTGTATTATGCGCCCGCGCCCGTCTCTTATCGCTTTAGTCACAACATTGTCTCCGGATAAAGATTCATTGCAGGTTTTCTCAATACCTTCAAGCCCATTTCCATCAGATCCTGTTATTCCAAGAATGTGCGCAAGAAGTCTGCCCTCCGGATACTGCCTTAAATATCTGCTTTCAAATCCAACACCTTTTAATTTCTCATTTTTAATTCTATCAACAGCATCAGCATCAATATTAAAAGCTACGGGGACATAAGACGTTTTTCCGAATTCATTTAAACTTTTTTCTTTGACTTTTATTCCGTTTTCGGACAAAATAATTTTTACTCTGTCAAAATCCTCTATTATTTTCGGATCAAGAAAAACAGTATATTTTTCTATACTTGAAGCAAGAATTTTTCCTCTTGAATCCAAAATATCTCCGCGTTTTGAGACTTCAATATTTTTACGGCTTATCATCCTTTTAACTGCTTCATTTATTTTATCGTGCAAAAAAATCTGCACATATACAAGCTTTGCAAATAAAAGAAAAAAGACTGTTAATATTGTCAATACCAACACAGCCTTTCTGCTAATTCGTTTTTTGTTTCTTCTCACCATCTCAAGAAAACCCTAATCAATATAAACTATGGAACTTTCATCCGGAATGGAAAGATTTTTTTCTTCTGCAATTTTATGCATTTTATCAAGAGCAAGTATTGAATTAATTTTCATCTGCAAAGACTTATTTCCCGAACTGATTTTACCATATTCCGTCTGTAAGCTGCTTAATTTATAGGCAAATCTAGTAGAAGTATTCTGCTGCCAAAGGTAAATAAAGACACTTAAAATTATCAATATAAATGCTAAAAACGATTTATACACTTGTTTTCTCTGCCGCTCTTATCCTTGCGCTTCTGCTTCCGGGATTGATTTTTACCTCTTCCTTTAAAGCCGTAACAACCTTTTTCGTAAGTGTTTTATATATTCCGCACTCGGAATTCCGCTTAAAGTTATGTTTTACAATTCTGTCTTCCAAAGAATGGAAGCTTATTATCACCGTTCTGCCGCCGGCGTTCAACAATTCCGGAGCATCGGATAACAAAACTGCCAGATTTTCAAGTTCGCTGTTTACAAAAATTCTTAAAGCCTGAAAAATTTTTGTTGCAGGATTTATTTTACCTTCCGGTCTTTTCACAGAACATATTACAGCCTGCAGTTCTGACGCTGTATTTATTATACCTCTTTTTCTGCGCAAAAGAATTGCGGAGGCAATCTGCTTTGACTTGCGTTCTTCGCCGTACTTATAAAAAATATCAGCCAGATCTTCACACGAATACGAATTAACAACTTCCTTTGCCGCCAAACTGTTTCTTTTATCCATTCTCATATCAAGGGCGCCGGAATTAAACGAAAATCCCCTGTCTAAATCGCCAAATTGTTTTGAAGAAACGCCAATATCGGCTAAAATGCCGTCAACTTTATTTATGTTTAAAGCTGACAAAGCTTTTTTTATATTTTTAAAATTGTCTCTTATAAAAACCACTCTTCCGTTGAACTCTTTTTCTCTTTCAATAAATCTTTTTGAAGAGTCTTCATCCCAGTCAAAAGCAACTATTTTAATGTCTTTGAATTTATCGAGCAAATACGAAGTATGTCCGCCACCGCCGAAAGTACAATCAACATATAAACCGCCGGGTTTACCGATTAAATACCGTGATGTTTCTAAAGGCATTACAGGAATATGGAACATTTAAGAGCGTATCCGTTCTACTTAAAATCCAACATTTTACGCCTGCCGACTACAACAAAAACGTAAAACGTCATTATCAGGCAACACACCGCCGCCGTCATCTGAAAATATTCAAAGCATCTGTCGTTCTTTAATATATTATCTTATTTAACGGGTACTCAATAATGTCAAACGCTCCGGATCTTTTCAGCGCGGGGATTATTTTTTTAACAGTCTGTTCTTCTATAATAATATCCAAAGCAACCCACTCGCTGTCGCTTAACGGCGATACCGTAGGTTTCTTATGCGCGGGAAGAACAACTATAACTTTTTCCAAAAACTTACGAGGAACGTTCATCTTTAAACCCACCATCCCCTCTGTCGCAAGAGCTCCTTTTAAAAGCATTGCCATATTTTCAATTTTTTCTTTTTTCCAGCTATCATTTAATGCTCCGTTATTTGCAATAAATCTCGTGGTTGAAGAAAACATTTCTTCGATTACTCTCAACTTATTCGCTCTTAAAGATGATCCCGTTTCAGTAAGTTCAACTATTGCGTCAACAAGATTGCCTGCTTTAGCTTCTGTCGCACCCCATGAAAACTCTATGTCCGCCTTAATTTTATTTTTTGCAAAATACTTTTTTGTATAATTTATAAGTTCGGTCGCAACTCTTTTTCCCTCCAGATCTTTTATCGATTTGATTTTTGAATCTTCAGTCACCGCCAAAACCCATCTTACGGATCTAAATCCCGATTTTGCATAATTTAATTCACACATTTCCTCGACTTTTGCACCGCTTTCACAAATCCAGTCAAAACCGGTAAGTCCAGCATCAAAAAACCCATCCTGAACATATTTTGCCATTTCCTGTGAACGCACAAGCATTATTTCCAACTCATCGTCATCTGATATCGGATAATATGATCTCGACGATATGCTTATTTTTGTGCCTGCTTTTTTAAATAATTCCACCGTCGCGTCCTGAAGACTTCCTTTCGGAAAACCCAATTTTAATTTTTTCATAATTATAATATCTCCTTAGATTTTACTTTTAGCATCTCATCATTATTTTTTCAAGCGACTGCGGAACGTAATCTTTAAACACCGGAACCTCAGACTGTATTACGCGAGAAACGGTCTTATATATATACGATTGACCGTACGACATATAAGTCCCGCAAAACACCGCAGGAATTATTATATTGACGGATACTACAAGCCAAACACAGTCGCTTAATGCGGTACCGCCGATTCTATCTAAAATATTCAGATAGAAGAAGCTGATCAGTCTCAACGTAAAACCGCTGGCCATGATAACGAGCAATACAGTTATTGCAAATACTAAATAGAAATTTAGTCCTTCCCGATGGGCAGATACTTACTTGCGGCAAAAATTGCTAAAAAGCCCGCAAGAACAGCAAAAAAAGTTCTTGTAAAACCCACAGACCAGCCGAGCCAAACAGCCAAAACTACGCTTAAGGTTAAAAAAATATCTATTGCCAAGACTATGTGATGTTCTTTATATTTATGCTAAACTGGCTATCACTATTCCGCTTGCAAGTTTCGGATAGAAATATGTTGATTTCTGCGGCAACATCTCATTATTTAAGCTGACAGTTTTTAAAGATTTGACAGGCGTAGCCGGAACTATAACTGCAATTCTTCCTGTTTTCTGCGCAAGCGAAACCGCCTCTTTATCATTTTCTACATAAGTGAATTCTGAAGCATCAATTTCCGGCATAAGTATATAATGCAGAGCGCTTACCGCTAAATTTCTGTAGGCTTTGCTTTTTCCGGGCATAGCCTTTTTAAGAAACGCCTCTTTTTTTATCGTAAAAATTCTGTATCTGCCGTCTTTAAAAATCACTATAGGCTGAATTTCTTTTTTAGAAAGTCTATGAAAATCTTTTGCCGGATGCACATCAAAATATTTTTCAATTTTTGATTCCAAATCTGTAGGCGCTTTAATAACTCTATGCGCAGGCCAGATTGAAATTCCCGGATCTTCCATTGGACACAAATAAACTAAAACATAATTATATTCTTTTTCCGGAGAATAATTTTCATCTTTTTCTTTTATCTCCTGACTGTAATCCCACGCGGTCTCATATCTATGGTGTCCTTCCGCTATAAATATTTTTTTGTCCGATAAATATTCTTCAACTGTTTTAATTATGTCTTCATCGCTGACAACCCACAACTTATGAAATGTCCTTTCTTTATCCCTTGCTGTTGCCGAAGGCACTCTCTTCGCTATTTTCCTGCAGATATCTGTAATAACAAGTTTTTCATCTTCAAACAAACAAAAAACAGGACTAATGTTTGCTTTTGTCGCTTTCAAAAGTCTCAGCCTGTCGGTTTTAGATCTTGCGAGCGCTTTTTCATGCGACTTCACCGAACCTTTCCCAGAATACGGCTCGTCAAGTCTCAAAGTCGCAAAAAAACCTTTCCTCGTCATCTCAATTCCGCAAACCTCAAAAATCTGCTCATAAAAATACAAAGATATTTCCTTATCGCGCACAAGCACACCTTCGCTCTGCCATGCATTAAATAAACTAGCGGCATTTTTATATTTGTTATTTTTGTCTCCGGGGTCGGACAATTCAATATTTACTATATTGAAAGGCGAAAGTTTCCGAAGCCTTTCTTTTTCTTCGGAATCTACAACGTCATAAGGAGGACATATAAAATCTGTAATAGACTTTTTTGAATATCTTATCGCCTGAAATGCTTTTATTTCTGCCATTATACTTCTCCCGAAAACCTGGGCATTTTATACCCCATTGAGGTACTAGTTTTACCATAAATTGCTGCTATTGTCAAAAAACTTAAAATTTGATAGAATAATTGTGTTATGTGTGTTATGAATTTTTTTCAAAGAAAACTGTCATATTATTATGCTCGGTTATTCGGTTATATTTATTTTTTGTTTTATTGTCGTTGTGTCAATCGTCAAAAAAAATACTTCAAGTACTGAATATACAGCTGCTACGAATAATCACAATCCTGATATAGAGAAAGTAATAATTCAACATGGCAATTCTTTCTCTTTAACATTAAACAATACAAGACTATCCGCAAAGGATTCAAGCGATATCATAAGAGAATTAAAAAAAGTTCTAAACATCAACCGTTACTTACAGGGAGACTTCTACGAAATATTTTACGATTCAAGAACTGGAGAATGGACTGACTTTTTGTATTATCCGACACGTACTTCATATTTGCTCAATAACCAAATCCTCAGACGGCGTCATAAAAACAGAAAAGACTTAATATAAAGCGCAAGGAATTATCAATTCTTCCCTCTGGGCAGCAATGGAATCTCAAAACATACCAGAGAGAAACATAAAACATATCCTTATAATTGCTAATTAATTCATTTCTTTCTCTGGATAGATTTTCAAAATCTTTCATCACCCTATCTTTAGGATTTATCCGATTTGTATCCGCACAACTGCTAAAGCAGGAAAAGATGAAAGAGAAAACAGAGGTTTATTAATTTTCGTCTCTCTTATAACACCGCCACTCTTAATTTTTGAAAAGTCAAAAAGAAGAGAGCGGATGTTTCGGAGACGAAGTTCCCTCAATATGGCAGACAAGAGACTTTTCCGTCCCATTGAAAATCACAAATACACACTAAAAGCAAAACATAATAAACGACAGACTTTTTAACCTCATTGAAATGTCAAACATTAAATCAAAAGAAAAAGAGCGCAGTTTCAATATACCACAAATTTTAAAACCTGTAATATTACATTCGTAAATATTCCTGCTATAACATCGTCTATGGTAATTCCCAGTCCGTCTTTTATTTTCTGAACTTCTCTTATAAACAGCGGCTTTCCTATATCAAATATTCTAAACAATAAAAATCCTAAAAATAAAAACATAAAAGTTTTAGGCAAAAACGCAACCGAAACCCATACTCCCGCAACTTCATCTATGACTATTCTCCGGTCATCCTTTTTATTATAAATCTCTTCGGCAAGCGAGGAAAACAAAACTGAAATGATAAATATTGCGGCAAGCATAAAAATCTGAAATATATAAATATCCGGCACAAATACCGCCCAAAACAAAATACCGGCCAAACTGCCGAACGTACCAGAAGCGTATTTTATATAACCCACACCAAAAACCGAAGAAAAAAATATTACTATTTTATCAATTTTCACTGAACAGTGTTCTGTATCTCAGTATATAATTTACGCCCGAATAAACCGTAAGCATGACGACAACAAGAGTCGTCCAAAAGGGCATCTTTTCCATCATAAGCGACAATGAGGCATAAGATCCAAAATCATAAAGTCTAAGAGCATCAAGAGTTAGTCCCGCGAACTCAAAAAGTGCTTCGCGCACTATTAAAATCACCATTGTTACTATAATTACGATTATCTGCGATACAGTCTTGAATTTTCCAGATTTGTCTGCAGGTATCATTACATTTCTGACTGCAGCTATAGAACGAAGCCCTGTAATTATAAATTCTCTAGCAATTATGATAATAACCATCCACGCGGTAATGCCAAGCATAGGAATATTAACAAAATATATAAAAGCAGCAGATATTAACATCTTATCAGCAATAGGGTCTAAAAATATTCCCAAAGACGTTACAGTTTTATTTCTTCTAGCTATCTGCCCATCAAGCATATCCGTAATCGATGCAGCACAGAAAACAGCTAGCGCTAAAACATTGTTATAGAATCCGCCTAATTCTATAAATAAAATAAAAAACGGAACCATACAAATTCTTGCTATGGTAAGTTTGTTTGCAAAATTCATTCAGTCTCTCCACTTTTAACATCTCTGGAACAAATTCAAGTTCTTCAGATAAAAGCGTCAAATATATACTTTTATATTATAACCGTCAACGCTTCTTACTTTTGCCTTACAGAATTCTCCGCCCGCAAGAGGTTCATCGTTTGTCAATATTATATTTCCATCAATTTCAGGCGATTGAAAACTGCTTATTCCTTTTATACTCTATATACGTTATACGTTTCCTTTTTTTTTAACAGCTTTCAACGAGAAATTCAATAGTATTGTTTTTTATTTTATCAATTTTTGATTTAAAAATATCATATTATGCATTTTCTATCATTACTCTTCTTTCTTTTGCGGTGGCAGCTCTGACATGCCTTTTCAATTTTGACAAGACAGCTTCTTTGAGATCGGAACATTCAAAAACTCCTGCATATTGGAAATATCCGCGATTTAAAAAATTTATAAGTTCGTTTACGTCTTTTTTCGTCTCATTCGTCTCACCGGGAAAACCCGCTATTATCGACGTCCGCAAAACAATATCAGGCAACTTTCTCTTTATTTTCTCAATAATAAATATCAGGGGTACTTAACGGACGCTTCATCGCAGATAAAACATTTTTGCTCACGTGCTGTATGGGAATATCCATATAACTGCAAATTTTTTTATGGTCTTTAAACACTTCAATCAAACCGTCGGTAATGCTCGACGGATAAGCATAAAGCAACCTTATCCATTTTAACCCGTTTATTTTTGAAAGTTTTACAAGCAGTTTATCCAAAATAGTTCGTATGCATTTTTCAGATTCTGCTTTTGCTGCTTTTATAAAAGAACAGGTATGTATCACAACAATGTCAGCTTCATCAAGATTACTGCTTACCTTAAAACCTTTTTCTTGAAAAATCCCGAGTAAATATTCAGCTTCAACGGTGTTTTTCGGACATCCTAAAGCTATTACGGCTATCGTCTGCATAATATTATCCGTCATTGTTTCTCTAAAATGACTGTATTGACATCCCGCACAGCTCCTGAAACTACGTCAACCTGCTTCCCATTAAAAAATACCTTAACGCCGGGCACATAACCTATTTTCAACTCAAAACACTTGTCAGCTTCCCATAAATTTTTACTGTCTTTGGCAACAGTTCCTTCAAATACCCGACTGCTGTCGGAATCTATTTTAATCCAAGCATCGGCGACAGCTTCAACAACAAGTTTCTGTTTAGAATCAGAAAGAGTTTCTTTTTTTTCTTCAACAGCCGCTATAACTCCATCAGTATGATCCTGATTATTTAAAGTTTCGATTTGAGGAGGAGTTTTAACAGACGGCGGGGTACTTAAAATACTTCTATTAAGAAATAAAAAAAGCACAAAAAAAGCCGCAGCTATTATAAAAATAATCAGCAGCTTTTTAGCGCTAATTTTACTTTTTTGAGAAGCTTTTCCGACTAATTCAGTTTTCATACTTGAATTTTTTTCTTCTTCGCTAGGCAATTCCTTAAGAAGACGCTTTCTCATACCGAACCTCCCAAACAGCTCTTCCGGATCAAAACCTAGATATTCAGCGTATGACCTCACAAAACTTCTATAATAAACTTCCGCAAAAAAAACGCTCATATCACCGTCTTCAATTGCAGAAATATATTTTTCGCGGATTTTTGTAGCTTTATAAACGTCAGCAAAAGATATATTCATTTTTCCACGTTTTTCTTTAAGTAATTTCCCTATTTCTTTCATTATATCTTCTAATTGAGCTTTATTACTTCAATGCCGGATGCATTAAATTTAAACATATTCTTATTCAATGCAGGATTAAGAGTATAGCTTTTAAATATAATTTCCACTCTAACTCCGTCAGACTCTATAACGGCTTTTCCGGGATACATAGTTGCTTTTGAAACATATATTTTTATATTCCAGTCTTTATTTTCCATCAGATTAACTTTAATAACAACATTTTCTTCATTTTCGCCGTCGAAACTTATTATGTTAGTTTTCTTTATTTCTCTCCAGCTTCTTCCAAAATTTATAACAACTGCCAGAGCAAAATCTCCGTCAATGAAATTTTTCCAGCTGTCAATTACCGCCTGTCTGTTTTCCGGGACATAAATCGTTATATTTTTGCCGTCAATATATATGTGCTGTTCCTGCGACGCCCTTTGATTTATATAAATACTGTCCGGTTTTCTTAAAAACAGAGTCCCCGAAACTTCCTGTTTTTCTTTTGTGGATTCAAAAAATATACTTCGGGTATACTCTGCTTTAAGTGTATATATTCCTTTTTCAGCTTCTTCCATTTTCTTAAGAATATCATTGAGATTATCATCTTTATTGTATGCAAAAGCGGCGACTGCCAAAACAATAAACACAACCGTCGCAATAAAGATACGAGCTGCCGCACCGGCTGCAACACGTCGCAGTAATAAAATCCCGCACCGCATTAGATTATTGCCGTTAACTCTGTTTTTTACCGACCGCTCCCCGCTCTGTTTCTTGCAAGTAGTGCCTGATTTTCTCATAATCTATCTGCCATTTATTAGTGCCTTCCGGTTTTGTTATAAAGCCTTTCGTTTCAAGAATGCTCAATATATTCGTAGCTCTTGCGGAACCACCGAAATTTGCTTTAAGCAAATCCTGAGATATGCGTTTACGCTCATTTATAAGCTTAAGTGCGGGTATTAAATCCCTCGTTCTTTTTTCTTCGTCTGCATTAAAACCAACATTCCTATCAACTTCAGCGGCTACGGTCTCGTATAATCTTGGGAATTTCTGTCCGTTTATAAATGAAATAACTTTCTCGGCTTCTTTTAATGAAACATAAGCTCCCTGAAGACGAGCGGGTCTTGCTTCTCCGGGCGGCAAAAACAGCATATCACCTTTACCCATCAAGCATTCCGCTCCAAGCATATCCAAAATAACTCTTGAATCTATTTTAGATGTCGTCTGAAACGAGAGCCTTGCGGGAAAATTGGCTTTAATAATACCTGTTATGACATTAACTGAAGGTCTCTGAGTTGCAAGAATCAAATGTATGCCTACTGCTCTTGCCATTTGAGCCAAACGCTGTATAGAATCTTCTATTTCTTTCTGCACCACAATCATTAAATCAGCAAGCTCGTCAATTATAACGACAATATAAAATTCTTTCTCTCTTCCGGTTTCAGCCATTTTATTGTTGTAATCTTCAATGTTTCTTGCCATTTCCTTTGCAAATTTCGTATATCTTTCATCCATAACGTTTACAAGTTTTTTCAAAGCCGCCGCAGCTTCCCTGGAATCGGTTATAATATCCGCATCAGCCGCACAAGTACACGGATTATATATATGCGGAATATCTCTGTATATAGGCATTTCAACGCGTTTAGGATCAATCAACATAAACTTTACTTCGTCAGGACGCGCTTTATACAAAATAGAAAGTATTATAGTATGAATACTGACACTTTTTCCAGAACCAGTAGCACCCGCGATTAAAAGATGTGGCATTGAAGCCAAATCAGTTACATAACCTGATCCATCCGTCGTTTTCCCCAAAGCCAAAGTAAGCAAAGATTTTGAATTTTCAAAAGCAGCACTTTCTAAAATTCCTCTCAAACCGACAATAATGCCTGAAGAGTTGGGAACTTCTATTCCCACAACCGCTTTTTCGGGTATAGGAACAACTCTTATCGACGCAGTGCGCATGGCAAGAGAAATATTATCTATAATGCCGGACACCGTCTGTATTCTTATTCCGGGAGATAAAACCAAATCATAACGCGTTACTACTGGACCCGGAATAATATCTTTAACTTTTGCACCGATATCAAAATCTGCAAGAGTGGTTCTCAAAAGTTCCGCTCTTTTTAAAAGTTCGTCTTTGTCTGTCTCAAAATCTGCGGCAGAATCATTCTTAAGCAAATCAGTAACGGGAAGCTTATAATCAAAAATCTTGCTGTCAACTTTTGTCTGTTTAACAGCCGCACAGATAAGACTTTCCGCTTTTTTCTTTTCTTCTTTTTCCTGTCTGCTTAAAATGTTAGGCTTAGGAATTGCGCGATAGGATTTCTGCTGTATCAAATATTCCTGCTTTTTTGTCTGCGCAACATTTTGAACTTTTTCTGCTTCCGCTCTTATTATGCTTTCTTCAGGATTTTTCAGAAAATTATATACGCAGGAGCTTATCGAAATCCTAAAAAGTTTTGCAACCGAGAACAAAAAGATTGTTATAATAACGGCAAAACCAAGCCATACGCCAAAAAGTTCTTTAAAAAAAGGATACAGATTATCCCCTATCCAGCCGCCAAAAACTTCCGTTGCAGGCGCAAATGTAAAACGCACTGCCTTAAATAATACGGAACAGGAAACAATGCAGATAACAGACCATATAAAATCAAGTTTTTCTCTCAACTCCACAGACTGCATTATATGTATTATAAAGTAACGCAAGAATATCAAAGGCAGAACGTAGATCGCCGTGCCGAACACGCCAAACATCACAGCAGAGAATGCCCGACCGAGTATCCCCGATCTGGTTGGAACAATAAAAACATAAGCGCTTAAAAAAGACGCTAAAGCAAAAAACAGGGCGGCGACTTCCCTGTTTCTTTTTGAATTATCCTGTTTTTTATTTTTTCCCACAAAAACAATCCCCTTCAACAGAAAAACTTTTTGGAAGTTATTTTGGAGAAATTCTGCAACTGTATTCACATATCTATAATTAAACTTATCTTCTTTTAAAAGCCACACTAACGCAAGATAAAGTATTGTATTCGTACATGCCCAAACTTGCCTTTATTTTTGAGAAGTGTCTCTGTTTATCGATAAATACAGCAGCATTTCACCTATGGCAGAACTTATTTCCCGCTATATTCCGTCCGCCCACTGTCTCATACTTTTTCTACTTCAAATAAGTCCTGTCCCGAATTCACCGGTTTTCCGTTTTCCGCTAGCACTTTTAATATCTTAGCTTTAAAAGTAGCTTTTATTTCGTTCATAACTTTCATCGCTTCAATTATACACACAGTCTTTCCAATATTCACAATATCTCCCTCGTTTACAAATACCGGAGATAACGGCGACGGAGATCTATAAAATACGCCCGCTATAGGCGTCTTTATAGTTTCGCCTAAAACTACCGGCCATTTAATATCCTGCACAATACTCTGTTTTTTTTGAACAGTCTGATTATTTTCATCGCGATCTTTGCGCTTTATGCAAATACTATAATTTTCTGAGTTTACCTTAAGTTCCTGAACTTTCTCCTCTTTCATTATTTCATAAAGAGACTTTACTTCGTCTTTAATGCCATTAATCATATTATCAACCTTTTTATAAAAAAAATGCGGAGACTTGAACGTAAAGAGCGGAGTTAATGCTGAACGCAAAAAATACTTTATTTATCTATTAACTTATAGACTCCCCTCTCTTCAAACTCCACACCGCTATTATAAAGCCGCTTTAATACTTAAATTTATTCTTCCCTGCTTATCAATTTCAATTACTTTAACTTTAACTTCATCGCCTTCTTTTATAACGTCTTCAACTCTTTTTGTGTGCTGATTTGAAAGCTGCGAAATGTGTATCAACCCTTCTTTGCCCGGTAAAATTTCGGCAAAAGCACCAAACGCCATTATTTTTGTAACTCTGCCTTTATAAATTTTCCCGACTTCGACTTCAACAGTCAAACATTCAACGTATTCTTTCGCAGACTTAACACCGTCAGATTCTATCCCCGAAATAAAAACCCTGCCGGTTTCTTCAATATCTATCTTAACGTTATTATCTTCCTGAATCTTTCTTACATTTTTTCCGCCGGGACCTATAAGCTCGCCTATTTTATTTTGAGGTATTATCAAAGTTACCATACGGGGCGCATAATTTGAAAGATCATTTTTAGGAACTGAAACCACTGCATCCATTTCATCTAATATAAAAAATCTTCCGCGCTTTGCCTGTTCAAGAGCTTGAGCCATAATTTCAGTAGTAAGTCCCAAATTTTTTATATCCATCTGAAGAGCGGTAATGCCTTTTCTTGTACCTGCAACCTTAAAATCCATATCTCCGAGATGATCTTCCATTCCAGTAATATCCGTTAAAATAACGTAACTGCCGCCCTCTTTCATAAGCCCCATAGCGACACCAGCGCAGCTTGATTTTACAGGTACTCCGGCATTAAACAAAGCAAGCGAACCCCCACAAACCGAAGCCATTGACGAAGAACCGTTTGATTCTAATATGTCTGAGACTATTCTTATGGTATAACCAAAATCTTCTTCGTCCGGCAGAATACGTCTTAAAGCTTTTTTAGCTAGATTCCCGTGTCCGATTTCCCTCCTGCTTACAGATCTCTCGCTTTTAGGTTCTCCCGTCGCAAAACCGGGGAAATTATAATGAAGCATAAAACGTTCTTTATATTCGACTATAAGCTCGTCCATAACCTGCATATCGCCCGGGCTACCCAGCGTTACGGTTACTAAAGCCTGCGTCTGACCTCTTGTAAATAAGCTGGAGCCGTGAACTCTCGGAAGCACGCCGGTTTCACAGGTTATCGGTCTTATCTCTTCAAAACCTCGCCCATCTGTGCGGATTTTTTTGTTTAAAACAAGTTCCCTTGCTTTTTTATAGAAAATATCTTCCAGTATCGCATCTATTGTCGACGGCAATTCTTCTGGATACTTTTCGAGAAGTCTTGACGATATGTCTTTTTTAAATGAATCCCAGAAAAATTCTCTTTCACATTTCTCTTTAATTACAACGCCCGTTTCAGCTTTCGAAACCGCTTCAGCTTCAATATCCGCTTTCAATAATGAGTTATACTGCGGCTGTTCAACCACAACTTTTGTTTTTGCAGGAAGCGTTTTCTGAAACAAACATATTCCTTTTATAGTCTCTCCCGCCAGATTTAAAGCCTCAAGCATTTCAGCTTCTGAAAGTTCACGCGCACCAGCTTCAACCATAGTCAAAACCTCTTCAGTTCCACTGACAACCAAATCCAAATCGCTCAATTTCTGTTCAGAAATAAGTGGATTTATGACAAGATGTCCTTTTATCTTGCCTATTCTCACAGACGCTATAGGCGTCGTAAAAGGCAAATCGGAGGTATATAGCGCAATAGAAGTGCCTAAAATAGCCGCCATTTCAGAATCATTTTCCCCATCGTGCGAAAGAACAACAGCCGATATCTGAGTATCGTTTCTATAATATTCAGGAAAAAGAGGTCTGATGCTTCTGTCTATAAGCCTGCTTACCAATATTTCTCCATCTCTAGGTCTGGCTTCTCTTTTAAAGAAACCGCCGGGTATTTTGCCGGCTGCATAAGTTTTTTCCCTGTAGTCCACCGTTAAAGGCATAAAATCTATGCCGACTTTAGGCTCTTTCAAAGAAACCGCCGTAACCAAAACTATCGTCTCTCCAATTCTTACAGTACAAGAACCGCCAGCTTGCTTTGCAACTTTACCGGATTCAACAATAAATTTTTTCCCGGCAACTTCCACTTCTTCTTTAAAATATTCCACTCTTAAACTCCATCACCCGATACAAGCTTATACAAAAGATCCAAACAAACGCTTTTATCTTACTATTCAAGCGTCTCCTTGCATCCTTTTGTAGTTTTGCCGGATCTTATTTTTTGAGATATAACCTTTTGATTAACGAAGAATAACTGTCCTTGTTATATTTCTTAAGATAATCCAATAATTTTCTTCTCTGTCCTATCATTTTGAGAAATCCCATTCTTGAGGCAAAATCTTTCGGAAATTTCTGGAAATGATCCGAAAGATATTTAATTCTCGTAGTAAGAAGAGCAATCTGAACTTCTGAAGAACCGGTATCGGTTGCATGCACTTTAAACTGTTCAACCACCGTTTTTTTTTCAAATGTCATTTATGACCCCTTGCTTTTTTTTATTAAATTTCCTAAGAATTATACCAAATATTTCATTCTCTGTCCATTTTTATTTTGATGTTTTTTTGCGCGGGCTTTAAGTTTTTTTCTTTATACTCCGTTTATTATTTAACCCTTAAACCTTTTAAAGCATTTTACTCTAATCAGCTGTAGAAGAAATAGCTAATGAAAATTCAACCGAACCTACTGCGTAAAATAAGCAAAGTTTACAAGAGCAGAATAAGCAGATGTGTTCTGGTTGATGTTTTCGGCTGTTCCTCTAAGCAAATATAATTAAGCAGATGTCGTGGTATGGAGTTGTTTATAACTTGTTTAAGTTCTGTTAATCGTAATGATCGTGAGGTTACTACTGAACGTGTTCCACAACTGCCGTAAGGCTAAAGCGCCCGTTGCTATCACGAATCGTTTTCATGGAAACATGCTGCCTTTGGCACTTTGACTTATGCCAGCGCTCATTTGCCGTATGCAGAATTCCTATTATTTTTTTAATTCTTTCCATTTTTATTCTCCTGTTTTTTCTTTTTTATCCCAATTGATGATCCTAAACAGCTTGAGGAATTTTATTCTCTCTTTATAAAGAATCAGAGAGGCTGGTCGCTTCTTGTAATGCCTGATAAACCGATTATTTGTAGAGTCCCTGCCCCCACACAGGCTTCGTCGCATTCTTTGCTGCTTTAAACTCTTATAGCTATCCCGAACGGGGATTATGTCCCTCCACTGAAATAATGCCACTTTAAATAAAGTTGATGTACTGTTCTTGAGAATGGATATTGAACGCAACAAGTCTAATTTTATAGAATATGACAATAAATAATATGTTGATTGGAAAACTCTTATATTAATAGCAGCAAGCTACATTGTCAAGATATTGACGGTAAAACGATATTTCGACGGGTATTACTTTTCTTTCATCCCTTTCTATTATTTTCTTACCGCAACCGATAAACAGGCAGACAGCCAACATTAAATAAACTGTCTTTTTCACCTACATACCCTTTTTTCAAAGTATCATCGTTAACTTTTCTTAAATTACTTTCTTCCGATTATTACTGATATACTTCATGACTTGCATCATCAATTCCGCCCTGTTCTTTACAGACTTATGCAATTTTCAATATTCTGCAGTTCGTCGTATGAATCATACGCTCTCAAATAAGCCATCGCCTTTTCGAGATTTGTCAAAATGGAACATCCGCATTTAATGGCGGTTTTTCTTATTTCTGAATTATTATTAATTTCGTCAACGCTCAGATTCTTATTTATATTTATTACGAAATCAACTTTCCCGTCAATTATAACATCTACCGCACGCGGACTGCGGTTCCAGTGAACTGTATTGACGCTATAGCCCCTGCCTTCAAGATATTTTGTAGATCCCTTTGTAGCATAAACCGGAATGCCGAGTTTATAAAGATTATCCACCACTTCCATAAATTTAACTTTATCTTTTTCTCTGCCCGTGCTTAAAAGAATTCCTTTTTGGGGTTTTATTATCCGTGTTGCTTCCATAGAAAGAAGCATTGCATGATTAAATTCCTCACCCAAACAGCCCACTTCACCGGTAGACGCCATTTCTACGCCGACAACCGGATCCGCCCCGTCTAATCTCTGAAAACTAAACATCGAAGCTTTAACTCCTACGTAAGGTATCTCGCTTTCATCGATTAAAATCTTTTTCACTGTCTCATCATTCATCACCTTACACGAAACCTCAGCAAGATTTACGCCAGAAACTTTTGAAATGAACGGGAATGATCTCGAAGCCCTTGCATTGCATTCAATAACTTTGACATCGTTGTCTTTAGCTATAAACTGTATATTGAAAGGTCCGTTTAAATTAAGACCTTTAACTATCTTTCTAACTATGTCTTTTATAATGTTTACCGTGCGGACATATATTTTACGCGCCGGAAACACCATTGTTGCGTCGCCGCTGTGTACGCCAGCGTTTTCAATATGTTCGCTTACGATAGAAAGAATGACTTCTCCGTTCTTTGCGACTCCGTCGCACTCTATCTCTTTTGCATCAAGAATAAATTTTGAAATAACAACGGGAAAATCAACTGAAATATCTCTAGTTAGAGACAAATAATAATCCAAACTCTTTTTGTCGGTTGCAACATTCATAAGAGTTCCGGAAAGAACAAAACTCGGACGGATTAAAACCGGAAATCCGACTTTCTTTATAAACTTCTCAATATCGGCAATAGAAACGGCAGAAGTCCATTCCGGCTGGTCTATGCCGAGCTTATCAAGCATAGCTGAAAATTTTTCTCTGTCTTCGGCGCCGGCAACGCTCTTTTGACTGTGTCCTAAAATATTCACTTTCGCTTCGCTTAAAGGCTGGATTAAATTATTAGGATTTTGTCCGCCCATACAGGCAATCACGCCTTTGGGTCCTTCAATATCTATAATATCCAACACTCTTTCAAATGACAGTTCTTCAAAATAAAGCCTGTCCGAAGCGCTGTAATCCGTCGATACTGTTTCAGGATTGCAGTTAATTATGACGCTGTCATTTTTCTTATTTTTAAAATAACTGCTCGTCATAACGGAACACCAGTCAAACTCCAAGCTGCTTCCTATGCGATAACTTCCACTTCCAAGAGTTATAATGCTCTTTTCATTTTTCTTAGAAGATACATCGCTGTGTATTCCACCATAAGTTAGATACAAATAATTGGATTTTGTAGGATATTCCGACGATGTCGTATCTATCTGCTTTACAACAGGCAAAATTCCGAGTTTCTTTCTCAATTTTCTTACGGCGAAAGAAAGATTTCTTATTTCTTTTATACTAAGTTTTATTTTACTGTCCAAACATGCCGAGAGATATATCTTCACAAGCTGCAGATCGGAAAAACCTCTTGATTTTAAATGCTGTAAAAAGTCTTTTGGAATCTGTTTATAAGCATCATATAATTCCTGAGCCGTAACGCTGTCTTTCTTTACTTCCAGTTTAAAGAAATTAAGCAACTCCTTTTCAACCTTTGCAAGATAAAGGATGTGCGACAAAAACCAGTAATCTATTTTTGTTTTTTCATACGCATACTCAAGAGTTTTCCCTCTCTTAAACGCTTCATAAATTGCAAAAACTCTTAAATTTGTCGGCGACAGAAGTTCTTTCTCAATATCTTCATCGGAAGCATCTTTGAAAAAATTTACGGTTATGCCGTCTTCATTTTCATTTACCATTCTCAGAGCTTTCTGCATAACTTCGCAGAAATTTCTCCCTATAGCCATAACTTCGCCGACGGATTTCATCTGCGTCCCGAGATTTTTTGAAACTCCGCTGAACTTACTTAAATCCCAGCGCGGAACTTTTAAAGTAACATAATCAAGCGACGGCTCGTAAAAAGCCGAAGTAGTTCCCGTAACAGGATTTTTGAGTTCAAGTAAATCAAATCCTATCACTATTTTTGCAGCTATATACGCAATAGGATATCCGGTAGCTTTGCTTGCCAAAGCACTTGAACGCGACAGTCTCGCATTGATTTCAATTACATAAAAACCATAATCTTTCGGATTTAAAGCGTACTGCACATTACATTCGCCGACAATACCTACGTTCCGGGCAATCTTAATTGCCATATCTCTCAACATATTGTTCTCAATATTGTTTATCGTCTGGCAGGGAGCGATAACTATGGAATCTCCCGTATGTATTCCCATAGGATCAAAATTTTCCATGTTACATATCGTTATGGTGTTTCCTGTTTTATCACGCATAACTTCATATTCTATTTCTTTCCAGCCGTGTAGAGATTTTTCAATTAAAACCTGTGGAGAACTCATAAGCGCCGCCTGCGTAAGTTTCTTCAATTCAGCGGCAGTTACTGCAAGACCGCTGCCAAGTCCGCCAAGAGCGAATGCAGATCTTGTTATAACGGGATAACCTATCTGTTCCGCAGTCTCCAAAGCTTCTTTTACGGTAGAAACAGCATGACTTTTTGCTATCGGTGCATTTATCGATTTCATCTTTTGGGCAAAAAGCTCCCTGTCTTCGGACATCTCAAGAGCGTTAACCTGAGTTCCCAAAACTTTTACGTTATATTTTTTTAAAACTCCGCTTTTTTCCAACTCTATAACACAGTTCAAAGACGTCTGTCCGCCAAAACTCGAAATAATTGCAACAGGTTTTTCAATTTTAATAATTTTCTTTATCCAAAAAGGAGTGACGGGATATAAATAAACTCTCTTATTCGCTCCCTTATTAGTCTGAACGGAAGCAATATTAGGATTAATAATTATAATTTCAAGACCTTCTTCTTCCAAAGCTTTTACAGCCTGCGAGCCAGAATAATCAAATTCTCCGGCCTGTCCTATAGATAAAGCACCCGAACCCAAAAGAATCACTCTTTGTTTTTTCCCGTCTTTCGGCAGCAAAAAATCTAAAATTGGCATATTTTTCCTCTTTATTAATTATTTATTCTATTATTTGTTTTATCTTTTTAAAGATTAAGTAATACAGGAATAATCTCTTTTTGAAGTCTAATATGCAAATGCTTATCAACTTCATCAATTAATACGATCCATGTTATATCCTTTAACGGTATATTATTTTTGTTATTATTCGCCTGTCTGAGAATTTATCCAAATAAGCAAAACATTGCAGCTTCACCAGAAGAAAGATTGAAAATTGTTGGATAAACAAGCTGCCTCGTTTTTACGTCCACTATCCGAATACGAGCACTGCCTAAACCTCTTTGACCTATACCAATTCCAACAGCTCCCAACTGTTTAGAAACAAGAGTTTGCGTAAATATATCATTTACATTTTTCAGTAAAACTGCTTCTCGTTTGGTTAGTTCAAAATCTAAAACAATATCCATAATCCAATTGGCAAGCCATGACAAACAAGTCCTAACTTCAATTGGATTTCTCAAATACCCTGAAAAATGTTTTAATCTTTAGTTCGCCTGTCGGCGCTGGTTTTGGAGCTGGATTTTTGCGGAGAGGTTTAAAACTGCCTCTGCTGCGAAACTGCTTCGTTTTAGCTTTTTTAGCTTTTTTTAATATCGATATTTTTATCCCCCTTTGCGGAAAGCCTACCCCTATATTTGTCAAAAATGTCCTCTACGTATACTTTATTTTTGTCGTCGGCAGAATCTATAGCGCTGTTAGCCAGTTTTTCGATGCCGTCCATGTCGTTTTTGACGGCGAGTTTTACAAATTTTATTAGCCATAACTCCACATCTTTTGAGCGCAACGCAAATATGTCGTCGACTTCCTTTACAAATTTTTTATGTAATGCCGTCGGTGAGGCTAAAGTTTCTAAATATGCTTTTCCTGCAACTTTTACGGCTATCCTCTCGTTCACAAGTTTAGCCTTAATTATCGCAATACCATCGCTTGCGGTTTGGCAGTCTTTCATTTCGTCCCAAAAGTTTTCGCCGAGTTTTTGGAGATTATCGAAGCTTTTATTCACATCTTTTTCGTACTTTTCAAACGGCGTTGAAGCGCAGCCAGTAACCAACATCAACGCGCATATAGTTGCAATTATTTTTTTCATCTAAGCTCTCCCTTGTGGTACAACCTATAACACTCGCTATAACAATTATTGAGGCTTTTTTTTAAACTCCCTCTTTCTGCTTCTCGTTTTTTTTCAAGAGAGCTGAAAAAGAGAGCAACTCTGATTATTTTCCACTCAATCTATAAGTATTCGGGGAGATGCAAATTCTTTATTTCGTTTTTCATTTTTGTTGCTAATGACATTTTTTAATACATTATTTCTATACAATTAACACTACAGCGAACCTACGAATTTATCCATTATCCAGCTTGTATCGTTCGGACCGCTTGATGCTTCCGGATGAAACTGCACTGACATAAACGGTTTAGTCTCATGTTTCAATCCTTCTACGGAACCGTCATTTGCATTTTCAAACCACAACATCCAGCCCGGCTGTATTGAATTTTTCTCAACGGCATACCTATGGTTTTGGCTAGACATATACGCATTTTTCTCAGGAAATGAAAAGACCGGCTGATTATGGCTTCTATGTCCGTGATTAAGTCTTTTTGTTTTTGCTCCCGACGCAAGTGACAAAAGCTGATGTCCCAGACATATCCCTAAAATGGGCTTATCTGAACTTAAAACATCTTTTTTTATTCTCTCAACTAAATCACCTGTGTTTTTTGGATCTCCCGGACCGTTGCTTATAATCCAGCCGTCACATTTTACTTTAGAAAAATCACTGTCCCATGGTAAAAGCTCTACCCCGCAATTTCTTTCTACAAGCATTCTCATAATATTCCATTTTGCGCCACAATCAATAACAGCGACTTTCTTTGAACCCTTACTCATTATCACTTTTTCTTTTGCTGACACAGACGGTATTAAATTATATTTCGACGGATCCACATATTCGTCGTCTGTAAAATTTTTCAAAAATTCAAACTTATTTTTATCCTGCAGCTTTGCACCTTCAGGGATAATTCTTCCGGAAAGATTTTCGTTTTCTCTTATCATCTGCACTAAATATCTTGTATCGATACCAGAAATTCCGGGCACTCCCTGACTTTTCATCCAGTCCTCAAGAGAAATTCCACCGTCATGGTGATGGCAACCATCGTATATATCCGAAACTATAATTCCCTGCGTTTTTATTGAGGAACTCTCATGCCCTTTAGACATAAAAAAATCCCCGATTTTAAGATCGGGGATTCCATAATTGCCAATGAGACAAAAACTAAACACAAGTATCTGTCCCAAATATGACGGATCTGTCATAGCTTCGCTGTAGCCGAGCATTCCCGTATTAAAAACCATCTCGCCACTGACAATTATATCAGCGCCGATTGCATTACCTTTAAGCTTTACCCCGTTTGAAAGTTCAAGACAGGCTTTTTTGTATTTTTTGTCTAAAATTTCCTTTGTTTGTTCCATTTTTCATTCCTTTACAATTTGCTGAAAAAACCAACTCAGTTTCTGATGTGATTTTACAAAATAACAAGACTATTGACAATTTCCTCTTTTTTATTTATTCTCATAAATTTTTCCTTCCTACTATGCATACAAAACATACATTTGCAAATCAACCACTGCAGACTTTTGTCCGTAGTGGTTGAATCTGAAAAAAACGCTAATACTAAAAGCAACAGAGTTGGCTTATCAAAACATTTTAAATCCTACCGCCGTTAATAAGTGCAGTACATATTTGAATAAGGATTTTTATTGATCGCGGCATACTTTGAAAACGATTCTAGCTTTAAATGGTTTAAATCCTTTTTAAAAGTTTTTGCATAAAAATCAATATGTTTTTTAAGGAATACAATATCTTCGCCGGTGATATTCACTTTCACAGCTTCTTTCCCGAATTTACACTTATCCTCGCTTCCGTTTAAATAAATAACTCCACCATGCATACCAGTTCCACAGAGTCTTCCCGTTATATCTTCGCCCTTTGAAAGATTTAAACCAAGCAGGATAATTGCACCGCCCGCCATATATTCGCCCAAAAATTCGCCCGCCTTACCGCCCGCCACAATAATCGGTTTCATTTCCTTGTACTCTTTCATATGGATGCCAACACGATAGCCGACATTCTCTTCAACGTAAATTTCCCCGCCTCTCATGGCATATCCCAAAGTATCACCGCAGCTTCCGTGAACTATTATCCTTCCGCAATTCATAGTATTTCCTACAGCGTCTTGTCCATTCCCGAATATTTCAAGTTCGGCTCCATCCATATATGCAGCCATATCATTTCCGGGAGTACCGTAAATTTTTAATTTAACTTTTTCAGGCAGTCCCCTTCCTATATATCTCTGTCCGAAAACATTTTTTAAAGTAATACTTTTATCAATTTTAACCGTATCATCTATTGAAGCATTTAAATCACGATAATATACATTCAAAGCATCTATAGTCTTCATAGCTTACGTCAATCTGATATATAAATAATATCTCGCTTTCCGCATACAGACCAGACTAACATCCTCCTTTATGATTCCATATTTTTTTTGTTCTTTCTTCTTTCGGATATACGTCAAGACCGATATCTTTTGATGTTATATCGTATTCAAGAGTTGAAAGTTTTGTTCTGTCATTTATAAGAGCTGTATAAATTCCGGCTCTCTGGTTATAATTAATAAGAACAAATCCTACTAATTTATCGTTTGAAATATTTAATCTGCGGAGTTTATTTTCAGCTGAATCCGTAACAATCTCATCCGGCTTTGAAGTTCCTATGACGCCGGCTGAAATAAGCTGAAGTCCGAAAAACGAAATTGCGTTCATTGCGAAAGCTGCTGGAGCTTTTATTTCTGTTCCAGTCATATTAAAGCCCGCTGTTTCTCCCTGATTTGAAGCGTTAGTCCACAAAGCGAGAACTTTGCTTTCATTTGAAAGCATATCCACAGATTCAACACAATCGCCCGCCGCATAAATATCTTTCACAGAAGTCCGCATATATTCATCAACAATTATTCCCTTTGCTGTCTTTATTCCCGCTTCTTTTGCAAGATTTATATTGGGACGAACGCCTACAGCTATTATCAAAATGTCACAATCAAGAGTCTCCCCGCTTGAAAGAACAACTCTGTTTACATCACGCTCGCCCTGAACCTCACAAATGCTTATCTGAAGTTTGAAATCAATATCATTCTGCTCTATATGTCCTTGTATAATGTCAGCGGACGTTTTATCTAAAACCGATGCCATAACCCTGTCTGCCAAATCTATAACCGTTATGTCTGCGACCTGCCCGAACAAACCCTCGGCTGCTTTCAAGCCTATAAGACCTGCACCGGCGATAACCACTTTTGATTTTCCTGTTATTTTCTTTTTGAGTTTTATGCTGTCTTTATAGGTCAGAAAAGTAAAAACATTTTCTTGTTTACTCAAATCCAAATTTTTAACCAGCGGAATAAACGGACTGCTGCCAGTTGCGATAAGAAGTTTATCGTAACTGAGTTTTTTACCTCCGCCTGCGAGAACCTCTTTCTTTTGCATATCTATTTTTTCAGCTTCGGTATTCAGCAATACTTCTATATTCCTAGACTTATAGAAATCTTCATTTCGGTAGTACATACTTTCGGGGTTTACTTTTCCGCTTAAATAATAAGATATCAGAGGTCTTCCGTAAGCGCCGAATTCTTCATTTGAAATTATCGTTATGCTACCTTTTTTATCATTTGCTCTTATGCCATCTGCCGCATTTACCCCCGCAGCGCTGTTTCCTATTATTAAGTATTTCATTTCAATACCTCCGCTTCATCTTCATTGAGAAGCTTTATAGCGTTATTAGGACAGTTTTCAACGCAAAGCGATTTACCGTAATCCATACATAAATCACACTTTGAAACGGCTTTTCCATCGCTGCTTTTTTTAACTGCACCAAAGGGACAGACTAAAACGCAAGACATACAGCTGACGCATCTTTTCTTATCATTATGCACAATTCCTTTTTCGTCTTTATGCATCGCTCCTGATATACAGGCTTTCACGCATTTGGGACTTGCACAGTGGCGACACTGCAACGCAAAATACGAAACAGCTTTCGGCTGTAAAATCTCTTCAATAATTATTGCAGAAGTTATATTTTCCTGTTTGTGAGCTTTTATTATGTCTTTGGATTTTGAGTGAGCCGTTTTGCAGTAAACCTCGCATAATCTGCATCCTAAACATTCGCTTTCAAATGCATAAATTTTTTTCATATCTTCCTCTTAACTTTTCAAGCGTAAAATATTTTATACTCTTTTGCATTCAGAACGACATCTGCACAATCACTATCTGCCGACGAGCGCAAATCCGGTGCATAAGTAAATATAAACATACAAGGTGAAACGTCTTGCTTTACTCGCCGGCATATTTTATGCCGAGTATCTCTAACTCTTTTTCATTTAAATCTATGCCCCTAAGCATAAGTCTATTGCCTCTTAAGCTGTCAATAGCATTGATTCCCATTCCGCCGAGCAGTTCCTGAATTTCGTGATTCCATGCAGACACCAAATTTACAAGTCTTCTGTACATAATGTCCGGATTGAGCCTCTTTACAAGTTCAGGCTCTTGCGTAGCTATTCCCCAGTTGCATTTTCCCGTAGAACAAGAGCGGCATAAATGACAACCCAAAGCTATAACAGCAGCCGAACCTATATAAACGGCATCCGCGCCTAAAGCAACAGCTTTCACTATATCGGCGCTGTTTCTGATACTCCCCGCAATAATAAGAGAAACTTCGTTTCTTATTTCCTCTTCTCTCAGTCTTTGATCTATTGCCGCCAAAGCAAGTTCAATCGGAATACCCACATTATCTCTCACTCTTGTAGGAGCTGCACCGGTTCCGCCACGAAAACCGTCAATTACAATGGCATCCGCGCCAGCTCTTACTATGCCTGAAGCTATAGCAGCCGAATTATGAACCGCAGCAATTTTTACAAAAACAGGTTTTTTATAATCTGTAACTTCTTTTAACGAAAATATAAGCTGTCTCAAATCTTCTATTGAATAAATATCATGGTGAGGCGCAGGAGAAATAGCATCAGAGCCTACCGGTATCATTCTCGTAGCGGAAACATCTTCGCCGACTTTTTTGCCCGGTAAATGTCCTCCGATACCCGGCTTTGCTCCCTGTCCTATTTTAATTTCAATTGCAGCTCCGGCGTTTAAATACTCTTTATGAACGCCGAATCTTCCCGAAGCTACCTGAACAATCGTATTCTTCCCGTACTTATAAAAATCTCTATTCAAACCGCCCTCACCGGTGTTATAACAAATTCCGAGTTCTGTCGCAGCTCTGGCAAGAGATTCATGGGCGTTTCTCGAAATTGAACCGTAACTCATTGCAGAAAACATAATGGGAATGCTCAACTCAACCTGCGGAGGCACATTTGTTACAAGTTTCCCTTTAGCATCAAATTCAAGTTTCTCCGGCTTTCTGCCTATCATAACTTTTGTTTCCATAGGTTCGCGCAAAGGATCTATCGATGGATTTGTAACCTGACTTGCATTAAGCAGCATCTTATCCCAATAAATCGGAAAAGGCTTCGGATTACCCATACTTGAAAGCAAAACACCGCCTGTCTGAGATTGTTTATAAATTTCCTTCAATGCAGCGGCTGTCCAGTTTGCGTTTTCTTTGAACTCAAGAGGATACTTTTTCATCACCAAAGCCTTTGTAGGACAAAGAACAACACATCTGTGGCAGTTGACGCATTTTATATCATCAGCGCGGACAACGTTATCTTCTTCATCATACAAATGTACTTTATTGGAACATTGACGCACGCACACCTGACACTGAATACATTTCTTTTCGTCTCTTATTACTTCAAATTCGGGACTGTTAAAATCCAAACTCATTTTTGCTCCCCTTCCAATAAAGCAATAACCGGCTCTCCGCCTTGCGGAGACCAAATTTTATGCGGATTATCGCATATTATCCTTATTGCGCTTTCTTCACTGGCAACATAAGTCCTGCTGCCCTTCTCTGCAGCAATCAAAGAACGAAGCTTAATTCTGTCATTTAAGGCTATCATTCCCTTTTCAAATCCTAAAATTATTGAAAAGGGTCCGTTAATCAGAGCGCTTGCATAAACCGATCTGATACTTTTTAATTCATTTTGAACTTCTTTACTTTCTCTTTCAATATCATCCCAAAGAGGAGCCGCAACCACTTTTATCGCTTTTTCCATCGGAACATTATGTTTTCTCACAAGCATGTCAAACAGATATGTTATTACTTCGGTGTCAGTCTGGAGAGTACATTTATATCCGTACATTTCTACAAATCTTCTGTTGGCATCGTAAGAAGATATTTCACCGTTGTGTATTACCGACCAGTCAAGCATAGTAAAAGGATGCGCTCCTCCCCACCAGCCGGGGGTATTCGTTGGGAATCTTCCGTGCGCCGTCCACATATAACCTTCATAAGTGTTAAGCATAAAAAATTTGCCGATATCTTCAGGATATCCGACGCCTTTAAACGTTCCCATATTTTTTCCACTCGAAAAAACATACGCGCCTTTGTATTCTGTATTTATCTTTATTACATATCTTGACGTAAATTCAGCTTCGTCAACAAAACCCTCTTTTACCATATAGTTTCTCGGATGGACAAAGTAGCGCCATATCAACGGTTTATTTCTAACACCCGGTACAGATTTTGTAGGAATATTTCCCGCGCTTTCAATGTCAAAATGTTTTGAAATAAAATCTTCCGTCTTCATTTTAATGCTTAAATTGTCATAAAATATATGAAGCGCATAAAAATCTTTATACTGCGGATAAATGCCGTAAGCAGCAAAACCGCCGCCTAATCCGTTCGAACGATCGTGCATTAAAGCGATAGATTTAATTATCTCATCACCATTAAATCTCTTGCCTTCTTTGTCTATGATGCCGCTTATGGCGCATCCCGATGGAATTCTTAATTCACCTTCTTTTAACATTTATTCCTCCACACAGCTAAACACCTTATTATCTATACATATGTACGTAAAAATAACTCCTCGACCATCCTAAAAACAACATTTTTAAAAAAATTTTAGAACTTCTTAGGATTTTTCAATAAACTATGCTAAAGGTGTACATAAAATGTTAAAAAATGTCAAGCGTATTCCACTTCATTTTCGAGGTTTTTCCGAGGATCTCTCTAAAAGATTTTTACAAAAAATATGACTTTTTTATTCTCGTTTTCTCATCTAAAATATTCTCAATTTATATACATTTTAATCCACTTTTATCTTAATTTAAGCAGGCGTCAAAATCTATTATTTTGGTTGCTTATAGGCGGAATATTTGTTGGCACTTTGATTTAATATTGTGTACTTTTACAGATTTAGACAGAACCTTAAATCATATTTAAAACAATTTTATTGTCGTGCCCCAAAACATGGATATGGCGGTATTTTTTACAAGCAGTTTTCTTTTAATGTGGAGGAAAAGTCTCTCCTCTATTATTGACTGGGAACGCAATTAAGCTTACGGGCATTCTTTCAATACAGCGAAAAAACCTTTTTCTGTCATAATCAACCGGTACAATATTATTCTGAAACAATTTTTTCGTGACGAAAAGACCGTTCTTCTGTCATGTTGAGGGGACTTTGTCCCCAAAAGATTTAATCTCTTTTTCTTTTGTTCAAAAACCTGCAGCTCCTAATGATCTAAGCTGGACTTTTCTAAATGGCAGATGATGCTATAAAAGAATCTTTCTTTAGTGTTGTTCTAAAACTCCTAAAGGACTAAGTAATAATGCGCTATTTTCTAAACATTTCTCTTATTATTCCTATTGCTTCTTCTTTTGTAATCCCGGGATTTTCAAACTGCGTTTCCTCTATCTTATTCTTTGCTTTCTGTATCCATTTGCCCGGAAGTCTATTAAATATACTCATCATTTCTCTTCCCGTCAGCAATTCCGGTTTTGGATACAGCATATTTTTTAATTTTAAATCTTCAATTCTTTCTTTAAGTTTAACAAGCTTTGCGTCGTTGTTGTCTTTGCCGTAATCTGCTCTTGAAATTTCCATTATTAAATCAAGTTCGCTGCCGCAGCTTTTGACAAATCTGCGCACTGCGCCGTCTGTCCAGTCGTCTGAATACATTTTAGGGTACATGTGATTTTTTATAACCGATACGGTTTTTTGTATAAATTCTTTTGAGTATTTAAGTCTCTTTAAAACAGCTTCGGCTTCTTTAGCGCCTTCAGCGTCATGTTCATAAAAACAAATTCTGCCGCCGTCCTTTTTACACGTTGTATATTTTCCCGTATCGTGCAGTAAAGCCGACATTCTTAAAATGATATCGTTTTTTGTTCTGTCTAAAACTTTAAGAGTATGCGTAAATACGTCATCAATATGATATTTTTCAGGCTGCTCTAAATTCTTTAACCTTGCAACTTCAGGCAGGATTTTAACTGAAAGATTGATTTCGTCCATTATCTTAAACGCTTTTGACGGGATCTTTTCCATTAAAATTTTGTTTATTTCGTCTCTTATGCGTTCGGGCGAAACAATTTCAATGCGAGGCGACGAAACTTTCATCGCATTATAAGTTTCAGTTTCAATCCTAAAACCAAGCTGTACACTCTGGCGCACAGCACGCAAGATTCTTAAAGGATCCTGTTTAAATATCATTTCGATATTTGAGGGATCGGTTACTCTTATGATTTTGTTTTTGATGTCGACGACGCCTTGTGAAGTAAAATCCAGAATTTTCATATCGCTGAGTCTCAAAAACAAAGCATTTATTGTAAAATCCCGTCTTAAAGCATCTTGTTCTAAAGAAGCGATCTGCGTATCCGGGTTTCTGGAATCCGCATTATAATATTCTTTTCTCGGCATTACAAATTCTACTTCTTCGCTATCCATAAGCAGTTTGGACGTTCCAAATTTTTCAAAAACAACAGGTTCGTCAAGCTTATATTTTTTTACCAGAATTTTAGAAAAATTTATTCCGGATAACTGTATGAATACATCGCTTCCTCTGCCGCAGACCATAATGTCTAAATCTTTAGGTTCTCTTTTGATAAACAAATCTCTTACAAAACCGCCGACAATATAGACATCAAAATTGTTTTCTTCCGCGGTAATAGAAATTTTATCAATTATTGATTTATATCTTTGAGGTATAACTATGTTTTCCATATCCACTGACATTATAACATAAAGCGGCAAGATAAAAATCTGCGATGTCAAATAGCTGTCTTAATTTCTTTTTCCGACGCACCGACAGGATATGAAATTATTATATCTTCCATATTATCAGCGGAATCTTTGAGCGGAACTGGATATCCTATGAAACTCGATATAAGCTTCCGGAGTTTCTCCGTTTTTATTTTAGTCGTATATTCAACTTCTATTCTGCCGCTGTCTAAAGAATCTTACGGTTCCATCGGCAGATAAAAATAAATCACGGCATATAAAACCAGTTATACGGAGAGTTTTTGCTCTTCTGTCATAACTAAACTCAAAACTTGCATCAGAGTAAACAAGCCCCGTTTTAAATTCAAAAGAGACATTGCCTGTGAAACGGTTATTGCGGTAATCAAACAAGCTCGACTTCAGAACAATCTTATTTAATTCAATGTTCCCCAAATCCAGTTTTAACCTTACGCTTCCATTTTCAATTGCAATGGAACGCATTTCCATATTTCTTATAAACTTGTATTTTGCATATTTCTCGGAAAAATTCTTTTTTATATTATCATATAATTCAATATAACATTATATGAATATCGTTTAAAATAAGATCCGCTTTAAGCAGTTTCAATATAGATACCCTTGCAGAAATATGGTTTACGGACACAAACACTCCGCACCTAAAACCGTTTTTATCTGACAATTCAAAACCTTTCATTGTAAATCTGCCAAAAGGAGAAAATGAAGTTTTTGACAGGCATATTTCTCTTTCTGTTAAGGCGCCGGCAAGAGATTTTATCTATTTTGAAAACTTTACGCTGTTAAAACAGATAGTAAAAACTGCAAAATATATTGTGATAAAAGACAGTATTACAATTGATAATATTACAAATATTCTTTTCATTTACTCAGAGTACGCCCTTTTTTCAAAATGAAACCGGCAAAATTCTACTATTTACCTTTATTGAATTCAAGAACTTATAAATAAAGAAGAGACTGGATGTTTCGGGGACAGAACACTCTTAACTTGGTAGACAAAAGACAACATATCGTTTTTTCTTGTCAAAAAAATTTCCATTACATTATTTTGTATAATCTATATTTATGATAATAGACAACTCAAAAAATATTGGTCTTTACTCATATATCGGAGATGCCATTGGGGAGGCTTTGCGTTTTATAAAGCCAAACATCTCCTGCTCGTCAAAAGAACAAAGATATGAAATAAACAGCAGTATGTATGCGGTTGTTGAAACCTCAAAGCCTAAAGAATTATCAGAATGGAAACTTGAGATATACAGAAAATATATAGATGTGCAGTACGTCATCGACGGACGGGTATGACATAATAGGTGGACAAGTTTGTCGAACTGTAAAGAAATTTATAAAAATTATGATGAATCAAAAGACATAGCTTTTTTCAATGATAAATCGGATTTTGACATTGTCTTAAAGCGTGGAAATTTTGCGGTATTTTTTCCGCAGGACGCACATAGCCCGCTGCGCATAAAAAACCCGGTAAAAAAATGTATAGTTAAAGTTGGGTTTGATACATTCTGTAGTAAAAAATGAGAAAATATCTATTTATTATTACAGTTGTTTTTTTCCTGCCTCTTTCAATTCTATGTACCGCATTTTCAAATAATTTGACTGGAATTACTACTAGTGTTGGTTTTCTTGAATTGGGTGCCGGGGCAAAAGAATTAGGTATGGGAAATGCCGTCACTTCTATCGCGGGGCATTGCGCAAGTATGATTTACTGGAATCCGGCGGTAATAGCCGCGCATTGAGAAGAAAAGAAGTTTCTCTTATGCACTCATATTATCAGCTTGGAGAAGTTTTCTTACGACTGTGCAGCATTTGTAATTCCTAGCAGATATGGAGTGTTTGGCAAAGCTTTTCAGTATTTCTCACGCGGAAAACAGGAACTCCTCATCAGTTTTTTTTAATTGCGATTCGGCAATTTATTTGTCTTACGGCAAATATTACAGATTCAATGACTTAAACAAGTTTAATTATGGATTAAATCTGAAATATATTTATTCAAAAATTGACAATTCGTTGCGACAGCTACTTGCGGCACATTTATATATTCCATTGAAAACGATGTTATGTAGTTTGGTTTTGTTATGCAGAATTTTGGAGTGAAAAGTAAAAAAGAGTGTTTGCTGCCTCTCAATTTTAAATTAGGCGCTTCAAGATATTTGCTTGATTCTTTTTTGATTTCAGCGGAATCCGGTGTTGTTTCCTTACAATAATAAAATATTTCCCACTGTAGGCGGGCAGTATATGATTGGCATAAACAATGAAATTTCAATTATACTACGCACAGGATACAACAGACAGGAAACTAATTCGGCATTTTTTTCAGGGTTTAATGCGGGATTTTGGTGTAAAATACCGCAATATTATGATTGATTATTCTTTTTCGCCATATGGCAGACTTGGAATTGCGCACAAAGTGTCTATCGGTATAAAATTTGGAAAAAACTATGCCGATAATGTCAATGCAAAAATGCGCGAGCAAACCCGGAAAAATTTGTCCAAATTTAGAAATATAGTGCAGGAGGAGAAATGATCATAGGCTTGACGGGAGCTTGCTGCTCTGGTAAAGACACAATTGCAGAGTATATTTCTAAAAAGCACGGTTATAAGCATTATTCGCTGTCGGACATTTTAAGAGAAATAATGAAAGAAAAAGGCATTGAACTTACGAGAGAAAATCTGGCAGCGTTTGGAACTGAATTAAGAGAGGAAAACGGGAACGGAATTCTTGCAAAAAAGGCTCTAGAAAAAATTGATTTAAACGGCAGATTCTGTATAACTTCCATAAGACATACCGGTGAGGTTGAAAAACTAAGAGAAAGAAAAGATTTTATTTTAGTAAACATCACTGCCCCGCAAAACATACGTTTTGAAAGAATGCGGAATAGAAAAAGAGCTGGGGACCCACAGACTTTTGAAAAATTTACTGAACTTGAAGAAAAAGAATCTCAAACCAAAGGTCATGGTCAACAGCTGAAAAAGACAGCAGCTATGGCTAACATTAATTTTATCAACTATTCAAACGATATGGCGAGTCTAGAAATTACAGTTGAAAAACTGTTAAAAGATATTGAAAACAAATGATAATATATGATTTGTTGCGTCATCGGCGGCAGATATTTTTCTATAAAAGGGTCTTTCTTATTTGTCTTAAGATTTAAAGGCTTTCTTATTTTGTATTCAACAGGTGGACAATAAAATGAGTATTTTTGAAGCTTTAATGATGATTTTTTTCGGAGCTGCATGGCCGTTTTCAATATATAAGTCGTACAAGTCGAAAAGTAATGATGGCAAAAGTTTGTGGTTTTTACTGATTGCTTTGTCCGGTTATATGTTTGGTATAATTCACAAAATACTCTACAATTACGACAACATTACTTTTCTGTATATTTTTAATTTTATTATGATTTTTGTAGATTCCTGCCTGTATTTAAGAAATCGCTTGATTTCGAATAGAAAGTCTTAATGAATAAAACTTTTATAATAAAAAATACAGCAACTCTTTTCATTACCTTTTGAAGCAGTGCTATGCCGTCAATTACGTTTAGCATTTAACTTTGCGTACGCCTTTTTCTTTCCCCACCGCGCAGCATATAATATTGCCTCTATCATTGCGCTTGCATCTGCTTCATTTTTACCTGCAATATCAAACGCCGTTCCATGACCGGGAGATGTTCTCACAAAAGGAAGTCCTACAGTGACATTCACTATTTTTGCAGCATTTATACATTTCAGAGCTATCATTATCTGATCGTGGTACATAGCGCATATTAAATCGTACTGTCCATTTTTTGTTTTCAGCCAAGCAGAATCTGCAGGCAGAGGTTTTGTTATGTCAATTTCTGATTTTTTTAATATTTTGTACGCTGGTAATATAAACTTTTTTTCTTCAAAACCTAAAATTGAATTATCACCGGCATGCGGATTCAAACCGCATAAGACAACTTTTATGTTTTTTTTGCCTGCTTTTCTTAAGAAATTTACACTCAAATTTACGGTTTCAACTATAGTTTTTGTTTTTATATTTTCAGAGATTTTTGAAACGGGAATATGCCTTGTAACTATAACGCCGTGTATACTGCCACAAGTCATCATCATCGCAACTTTTTTACTTTTGGTAAGAGAGGCAAGCAGTTCTGTGTGTCCCGGATATTTTACCCCCGCCATTTTTAACGATTCTTTTGAAACCGGAGCTGTGACAAGCGACAGAGATTTGCCATCCGTACAATATTTTACGGCTTTATAAATTGCAGATACTGCTATTATTCCTGCCTTTTTTGATGGAACTCCCATTTTTACGGAATCTCCGATATTTGAAGATTCTACAAACTCAAAAGGCATTCTATTTTTAAGATATTTAAATAGGCTTTGTTTCAGACTTTGTTTATCGCCAAATATAACAGGACTACAAACTCTTTTTACCGCTGAAGAACTTATAGCCCTGCAGACTACTTCGCAACCTACACCCGCGGGATCGCCTAAAGTAATCGCCAAACGGGGTTTAGTCATTATTTATTTTACCAGATTTTGTTTATTTTAATATTCGATTTTGCCTTCAAAGTGTTTATGTAATGAGTATAAGCTTGCGCACTATTGAATTGCAATAATCTACTATTTATATAATCTTTGACCTTATTGTCAAAAACTATCTTTCTGTTTGGAAGTTTTTCTTCAACTTTTATGAAATAATATCCTATATCTGTTTTTATAGGCTCTTTTGTGTAATCGCCGACTTTCATGGAAAAAATAGCCTTTTCTAAAACCAGAGGCAAATCGCCTTTCGTAACTACTCCAAAATCGCCACTTTGGGACCTAGAAATAATATCTTCGGAATATTTTCTCGCAATCTCTGCAAAAGATTTTATTTGAAGTTCTTTTTTTACGGTTTCAACTTTCGTCTGTACTTTTTTTACTTCAGCATCCGCTACACTTTTAGGATTTTTAATGAATATTTGTTTAATTCTCACATTTTCGCTGAACATTTTTTTCAGTTCGGCGGCAACACTTGCAACTACCCCATCGTTATCAGGTGAAAGTCCCATATTCCCGCTTTCTATTTTTATAATAACCTTATCGTAAAAACTTTTCGTTTCAGCTTCCGTAATCTCTTTTACGTCGGCACTCAATGCCTTATTAAGAAGTTTCATAATCCTAAGAAGTTCGCTAACCTTTTTTTCTAAATCTTTGGGCGGAAGATTTTGTTTACCGAGTTCTTCATCAACTGCATAATTCTTTTTCATATCTTTAATATATTCTAAAACTTCTTTTCTTGAAACTAAAATTCTTTGTTTTTTTGCTTCACTTTTCAAAAGGATGTCTTCAATTTGTCCTTCTAAAACATAGTTTTTTAACTCATTTATCTTTTGTTCTGACAGCTGTTCCGATGCAAACATGGCATATCTAAAATCATTGAAAATTTTGTTAAATTCCGATTCAAAGATAGGCTTGCCGTTTACTATAGCAAAAGTTTGATCTACTTTTTTAGGTGCTGCAAAAATATTCCCCGACCCCGCCATAAAAAATACTATCACCAACACTGAAAAAAATTTCTTCATCTTTACTCCTATATTTTAATTGCTATTTATTATCATTTACTACTACTATGAATTTTTTAGGCGGCGACGAAATATCCTTATCATAATTTACTTTAACGTCAAACTTTCGTTTCTCATACTCAATCCATTCTTCACCAAAGTTCTTCTTATCTTCTCTTTTGCTTCGTCAAAAGATAAAGATACAGAAAGAAGTTTTTATTCTGAAATTTTAAATATTATTATTGTATCCGTACGGGGTTTTAACAACCCGTTTTTAAGTCTTTTATAAGCTTTTTTTGCGATCTCTAAATCTGAGACAAGAATATGTCTTACCGCATATTTGACCGGACTTTCAAATATAGCTTATTTTCATTATACTATGCTTTAATATCTCTATCGGCAGATTCAATGCTTCCATAAATTTCTTTTTCTACAAGTAAGACTTTTTTATATTCGGTTCTTTTATCAATACCTACTTTCTTTGCAACTTTTACAACAATATCTTCTTTTATAACAGATTAATTTGATATTCTAAAGAATCTGCTGCCAATTTTTCATTTTAAGACAGCTTTTGCAATCTTTATCTCTGCCGATTTTTGCGACAATATAATCTTCTTGACTTTCCTAGTTACAAGCGTTCAAACCAATCCCAAATACCGCTAAAACAGTTACTGTCAACAGTTTCTTCACCGTTTATTTCTTTATATAATGTTTTACAAATTTACTATCCATTAGTCAAACTGCCGTGCATATACAAGACAACTATCATTAAAAAAAGCATTACAATTGCGGGCACAACCCTAAAAACTTAAATTTTACCGCAATAATTGAGGAAATAATTTTTTTGCGGTATATCTGCAGTTTGGAACAGCCCGGTCATTATTTTGTCATATCGAGAACATTTTGTCTCCAAAATTTCCAGCATTTTATCTTTCTTTTTCGGATTTATAAATATTAACTTATTATTTAGCAGCTAGGCAACTAGATAAATTGTGCACATTTTAAAGCGGATACCAAATGTTTATTTTGACAGCAGTAGCGACAGATATAGACGCTAAGCATAATTCTGTATTTTTCCTGATAAAAATTATTTAATTTTGTACCAGATTTAAAAGAGAACCGCCTTTTCAAAATTTTACATGCAGCACTGTTTTAAAAAGACAGATATCTAAAACCGTACAATCATTTGTATATTCTGAATTTGTTTATATATTAAAGCGGAATTCTATTATGTCACCATCTTTAACTAAATATTCTTTTCCTTCGCTTCTCAACAATCCCGACTCTTTTACGGCTTTTTCGTTGCCAAGCCTGAACAGGTCATCAAAACTCATAACTTCAGCGCGTATAAAGCCTCTTTCAAAATCAGAATGTATTGCACCGGCAGCTTGAGGAGCCGGAATTCCTTTTTTTATAGTCCACGCTCTTACCTCATCTTCTCCCGCAGTAAGAAACGTTGCAAGTCCGAGCAAATCGTATCCTGCTCTTATTAGACGGTTAAGTCCGGGGTATTCCAGTCCTAAATCTTTTAGAAAAGTTTTCTGGTCATTTTCGGAAAGTTCGGAGAGTTCTGCTTCAATTTTTGCGCATATAGGTATTGCCAGCGCATTTTCTTTTTTTGATTTTTCTTTCACAATTTTTGTGTATTTATTTTCCATTGTGGGCAAATCGCTTTCCGCAACGTTGCAGACATATAAAACAGGCTTTGCGGTTATTAAGAAAAAGTCTTTTACTATTATTTTTTCATCGTCTGAAAGTTCGAGGGTTCTTGCAGGATTTCCCGCATCAAGATGGGTTTTGACTTTTATTGCGAGTTCTCTTTCAGCAAGTATCTTTTTATCGTTTAATCTGACAGTTTTTTCAAGTTTTTCAAGCCTTTTTGAAACGGATTCTATATCAGTCAAGATGAGTTCTGTATCTATAATTTCTATATCTCTAAAAGGGTCGACGATACCCATAACATGCGTAACGTCCTTGCTTTCAAAACATCTCACTGTATGAACAACGGCGGCAGTTTCTCTTATATGCGACAGGAACTGGTTGCCCAGTCCTTCACCATGCGATGCGCCTTTTACAAGTCCCGCGATATCCAAAAATTCTGCGGTTGCATGAACTTTCTTCTTAGAATTGTAAAGTTTTTCAAGGAAATCTAGCCGCTTATCCGGAACATTAACCACTCCGACATTAGGATCAATAGTACAAAAAGGATAGTTTGCTGCTTCGGCGCGCGCTTTTGTTATAGCGTTAAACAGCGTCGACTTACCTACATTGGGAAGTCCGATAATACCAAGTTTCATATAATCTCTGTAATAAACTAAAGTTCAGTCTTAATGTATGGCAAGAAAATTAATGCTGCAAATACCCTTCACAGTCTTTTTGTAGAAATCGTAACAACAGTTTCAGAATGCATTTAGCAGTACTTATAAGACCACTACTACTTCTCTATTATGTTCTTCTGCAAAACATCGGACAGCACAGAAAGTATATTATTCTTCTGTTTTACACTTATTTCTGCAAGTACTCCTAATTTTTCTTTTGACGATGCTGCTTTTAATAACACTGCCTGTTTAATTTTCATTGTTTTCTATATTTTATTTCATCTTCTTCTTTTTAACACAATTATAATGAGTCTATTCTACAATATCCAAAAAGTATATTCAATAACCGAATTTAACCAAAGTTAGCAATAATCGGCGCAATAATATCGCTTTGAGATAAGGATTTGGATATTTCGGGGACTAGAGTCTCCTTAAATATAACAGACAACAACTTTCCTTAAAAAGGCGAACTATAAGAGGTTAAAAGATGTCTTTATTTTACATTCCGTTACATTCCACCCTGCAGATTCAAACCGTCTTTTTCGTATTATTTTCAGTTTGTTGATATAACTTCGAATTTTTGTTAAAATATTTAATTATGAATTCTATAGGTTCAGTATTTATTATTATAGGAGTTATTTTAGTAACTCTTTCTGTAGTGGCAGTGACAGTTTTTCTAATACTTATGTTAATTGGAATAAGGAAAGTTGCGATAGAATTTGAAAGTGCAATAAAAAGAATAAGCGGTGAGTTGGACGTTTTCGATAAAGTTTCCGCTAAAGTTACATCGATAGGCAGAAAATCATCTTCTTTAGTTATTTCGGGGATTTCATTTCTCTTTTATGCTTTTTTAAGCATCAGTAAAAGGAAAAATAGACCGCATGGGGGAATAAAATGAGCGATAATAGAGATACGCTTTTGGCTTTTGTTTTAGGCGGTTTAATAGGAGCGGCTCTGGGAGTACTGTATGCTCCCAAATCGGGAAGAGAGACG
>JAISLA010000016.1 GCA_031260705.1 Endomicrobium sp.
TTTCGGAACTTCTCAAGGCAAATATAAACATTTTCAATGAACTAGGAATAAGCATTGAAGAATTCGGACAAAATTCTTTTAGAATTACAGCATATCCGGCACTGCTTGGAAATATATCAATGGAACAAATAGTTAAAACAATAATTTCAGATATTGAAGATGATAAACATGCAGAAATAGAACAGAAAAGAGATAAAATTATACGTTCGGCATGCCGCGCAAGCATAAAAGCGGGCGATAAGGTTTCGCTTATTGAAGCCAAAAAACTAATAAACGATCTATTCAAATGCGAGCATCCTTTTACATGTCCGCACGGCAGACCTACAGCATATAAAATTTCATTAAACGAGATAGAAAAGTTTTTTAAAAGAAAATAAATATTGTCATTTTCAACGACTTGACGGACTTGAAGAATCTTAGTCCTTGCCTGTCATTCTGAGCGAAGTGAAAAGTACCAATTAACAGTTCAACACAGATCCTTATTTGTCACTTTCAATGGACTTGAAGGATTTTAGTCCTTGTCTGTCATTCTGAACGAAGTGAAGAATCCAGCAGTATTTTTCGCAAACAAAAATGAAAAAGTATCATATATACATCATGACAAATAAGAAAAATGGTACATTATATATTGGCGTAACAAACAATTTAGTAAGAAGAGTATATGAACACAAAAAAGGACTTTTAGAAGGTTTTACAAAGAAGTACGGATTAAAAAGACTTGTGTATTATGAGCGTTATAACAGAGTTGAGGACGCTATAAGCAGAGAGAAACAATTAAAAGGCTGGTTAAGAAAAAGAAAGATTAAATTAATTGAAGACCGTAATAAGGACTGGAGCGATTCGTATAGGTTGGCTTCAAGGACTTTGTCTTTTTATTATGAACAGATACAGTAAAATTATGGACATAATTGTTATTTCAGGACCAACTGCGAGCGGAAAGACAAAAAAAGCTGCCGAGTTTTGTAAAGAAAAAAACGGCGAGATAATTTCCTGTGATTCAAGACAGATTTATAAATATTTAGATATCGGTACAAACAAAGAAGGAAGTTTTTTACAAAACGGACTTCGCAGAATTGACGGAGTCTTGCAGCATTTAACTGATATTTTAAATCCTGATCAAAATTACAGCGCTGCAAAATTTGTAAAAGATGCCGACTTAAAGATTTCAGAAATTTTAAAAAAAGGAAAAGTTCCCGTTGTAACAGGCGGGACGGGACTATACATTAAAGCTTTGCTTTACGGACTTGATGATATGCCGAAAGCAGATAAAATGTTAAGAAAAGAATTAAAGGCTAAATCCCAAGATGAACTTTATAATATACTCTTGAAATCAGACCCAGAAGCTGCCGAAAAGAACAAAAAAAATCCGCAAAGACTGCTTAGAGCGCTTGAAGTTAATATTCTTTCAGGAAGAACCATTCAAGAACATTTTAAGCCTAAAAGTCCAAGATATAATTTTAAACATTACAGCATATCCGCTGATAATAAAATTCTTTATAAAAAAATTAATGAAAGATGTAAATATATGATTGAAAACGGAATGATCGAGGAAACGCAAAAAGTTTTAAATATGGGTTTTGATAAAAACTGTTCTGCGTTAAGCGGCATAGGGTACAGACACATAATACAATACCTTGAAAAAAAGATTTCAAAAGAGGAGCTAATTTTAGAATTTTCAAAAGATACAAGACATTATGCCAAACGACAAAATACATGGTTTAAAGCTCAGTCTGATGTTGATTTTATATTCTACTAATAATATCAGTCAGTTTAAAGACGATTACAACAAAGTTTGAAAGCTTTTATTTTTACTGTGAAAAATAATACGTATTTCGATTTGATAAGATAACTATTATATACTATTTTATAGGAATAAAGAGCGAACCTCATGATATGAATTGTGATGATAAACTGCAGGAACTTTAACTTTTGTTTGTCATGTTGAGGGGACAAAGTCTCCCGAAACATCTACTCTCTTCTTTTTCTGGATTCTTCAAAGGCTCTGCTTTTTCAGTAGGAATAATCGAATTGTAATAAGATGAGTTTGATGATATGTAAATAAACTTATTTACAAGTTTTATAGTTTAGACTGATGAAGAGATAAAGATACTAAAAGGAAAAAATTTGTGCGGGGAAAAAATAAATGAAAACTTATAAATTTTCTAAAGGTTCTGAATGGAGAAAATGGGATTTACATATACACTCTAATGCATCCTCAGATGGCAAAGCAACACCTGAAGAAATTATTGAAGAAGCCAAACGTAAAGATATTTCAGTTATTGCTATTACAGATCATCATACTGTCAAAAATGTTGATATTTTAAAGGAATTAGGTGAAAAAGATGGAATTAAAGTTATTGCAGGTATTGAATTTAGAACAGAATATGGTAAAAAATCCGTTCATATGATAGGACTTTTTCCTGATTATGATAATAATAAACAACAATTAACTAAAAAAGCATTAAACGAGCTAATATTGTGTCCTCTAGAATTGTCTGAAACTAAAATTATTAACAAAGGGAAACAGAATAATTGTGATAAGAATATAACTGATGAAAAAGCGTTTAAAGAAGGAATGCATTTAGTTCAAGTTGATTTTAAAAAGGCAGCAGAGTTAATTCATAATCATGGCGGGCTTGTTTCAGTTCATGCAGGAAGCAAAGAAAACTCAATAGAAGGAATGAAGCATGAAAGTGATTCTCCCCAACAAAATGTGCATGAGTTATATAATTCTCTAGGTGTTCTCAAAGATGAATTATTAAATAATCATGTCGATATTTGTGAAATAAGTAAAGAAAGTGACAGCAGAGATTTCTATATAAATAACTATGAATTACCTTGTATTATAGCTTCCGATGCTCATACTAAAGACAAAATTGGTGAAAAATTTACATGGATTAAAGCTGATTTGACTTTTGATGGACTTAAGCAAATACTTTGCGAGCCTAAAGATAGAGTTAAAATACCAAGTTCAATTCTTGAGGAATTGAATGAAGATAAAAAAATATATAATCTCATTGAAAAGGTGAAATTTATTGACAATTCAGAAGGAAAAAAATTTACAAATAGAGAAATAGGATTTAGTCCTGATTTGAATGCAATTATTGGCGGAAAATCTTCCGGCAAGTCTTTGTTAATGCACGCAATTGCAAAAAAAATTGATAAGATAAACTACGATAAAAAATACGACGATATACTTTCAAGTGTTGATTTAGAGATTTACTATGCTGACAATCCAAATACAAAAAAAACGCAGGATGATAAAAGGGTAATTGAATTTTTACCACAACTTTATATAGAACGAATAATTCGTGATAAGTTAGTCAATAAATTTATTAAAGACTTAATTCAACAAGATGAAAAAATAAATAAGCTTTATGAAAATCATAAGAATACTTTAGAAGAAGCAAAAAACAAACTTAAATCTAGTATAGAATTATGGATAGAATTGGATAAACAATTATGTGTCTTAAAAGATAAATTGAAGCCGCTAGGTGATAAACGAGTCATTTCAGTAGAAGCATCCAATTTAGAGAAAAAAATTGACGAACTAATGAAAAATAAGGAGTTATCAAAAGAAAAACTAGAAAAATATCATAAATTAAAAGAATCAAATAAAAAAAATCAAGAACGTATCAATAAATTAATCAGATATAAAGAAGAAATGATTAATATGCAGAATTATATTGGCAATGAGATTTTATTTTCAAATGTTTTAGGAACACTAACGTTTGAATCAAGAGATAAATTTATATCAAATCTATTCGCTGAACTAAAAGAGAGAATTCAGCAATCATTAAAACTTAACATCGATAATTTTAAGGAAAAACTAGAGAAAAAGTTAGAAAAAATAAAAAAAATAAAAAATGAATTATCTAAACAGATAGAGGAAAACAACAAAGAATTAAAACCTTTTTTAGAAAAGAATGAAAAAGAAAGTGAAATCAAAATACTTAAGAAAAATATAGAAACAGAAAATATTAAACTCAAAAAAATTAAATCAATTGAAACTGAGATTGAAGAATCGCAAAAAAAACGAGATGCAAATGAATTTATCAAATATTATAAACAGATAACGGGATCATATAAAACTATAGTAAATTCTATTAATACTGCAATTCAAAAAAAATGGAAAGATGAACAAATTCAAATAACATTAACAGCTTCATCGATTTTTGATTCAAAAAAATTTACGGAAAATATATCTTCTGTTATCAACATTCAATCAAGTTTAGAAAAGCAATTTATAGAATGTAACTTTAATGATTCAAATTACGAATTCTCTGAAGAAACTCACTTTAATAATATTGAAAAAATGCTGAAAATCATTATCGGAGATGAAAATAGATTTAATAATTTTAAAAAAAATGGGAATACAGAATCTTTATTAGACTTTTTGCTTGAAGATTGTAATGATATTGATTTTGATATAAAGAGAGAAAATGATAGTTTGCATAATATGTCTGAGGGAAAAAAAGGCATTGTTATTTTGCAACTGTATTTAAGTCTCAGTAAGTCTGATTGTCCTATACTAATAGACCAACCTGAAGATAATCTTGATAATAGGACAATATATGTTGAATTAAATGACTATATAAGACACTGTAAACAGAGAAGACAAATTATAATGATTTCTCACAATGCAAATCTAGTAGTAAATACTGATGCTGAAAATGTTATTGTTGCAAACCAAAGTGGTGAAAATGATAATGAAAATAAGGAATTTAGATTTGAATATGTAAACGGATCACTAGAAAATACTTTTGATGATAAATCAAATGAAAAAGGAATTCTGTATAAAAAGGGGATACGAGAGCATGTCTGCGAAATTCTTGAGGGCGGTGTTGATGCATTCAAAAAGAGAGAGAAGAAATACAGAGTGTAAGACATAAAATATATATCTTAAGAACAACATAGTCCATTCTTTGATTAAAAGAAAATAAATATCGCAATAAAATTTTTGAATGGAAAAAGTTTGAAAATGCAGATTTCCAGAGGGTAGTCTGCTGAATATAGAAAAAAATGCATACTTTGCAGAATAAAAAAAATCCGCTTAAAGTAAATATGGGAAATAAAACGCTTGCAAAAAACGCCGGAAAAACAGCTTTCGGCACTGTTCTTTCAAGAGTTCTCGGATACATAAGAGATATGCTTGTCGCTAATTTATTCGGCATCGGCATGTCTGCCGATGTTTTTTATGCGGCTTTGAAAATTCCCAGTCTTTTCAGACGTCTATTCGGCGAAGGTTCATTTTCGGCAGCTTTTGTACCGGTATTCAGCGAATACCTGCACACAAAGGAAAAAACAGAAACACAGAAATTTTTAAATGCAATATTTACAGTTTTATTGTTGATACTTGCAGTAATATCTATTTTAGGAATATGTTTCGCTCCTGTCCTTGTAAAATTGACAGCGTGGGGATTTGCAGATAATCCCGAAAAAATGCAGCTTACAATAGAACTTACAAGACTGATGTTTCCTTTAATTCTTTTTATATGTCTTGCCGCTTTTCTGCTTGCAGTATTAAACACTTTACATTCGTTTTTTATTCCGGCTCTTGCTCCGGCGGCAATAAGTTTTTCTGAAATTTTTTATATGTTTATTTTTGCTCCGGCAATTATACAAGAAAATCAGCTCAAGGGACTTGCCGTAAGCATTATTGCCGGCGGAGCGCTATATTTTTTTATACAGTATCCTAAACTTAAAAGTCTGGGCTGGCATTTAAAATTTAAAATTGATTTAAAACATCCGGGTATAAAGAAAATCGCAGTTCTTATGATACCTTCGATAATAGGCTTATCTGTAGATCAGATAAATGCTTTTGTTGACAATATATGCGCATCTTTCCTTGGGGACGGCCCCGCAGGAGTGCTTTATTATTCCAACAGGCTTATGCAGATGCCGCTGGCGGTTTTCGGACTTGCTTTTGCGACTGCTTCTCTTCCGGCAATGTCAAAAGCTTATCTCCAAAAAGATATGACAGCGCTTAAAAATTCTCTCAATTATTCTATACGGTTTACAGTTTTTATCCTTATTCCTGCGGCAGCAGGACTTATGGTTATAGGACTTCCTATAGTAAAACTTTTATTTGAGCGCGGCAAGTTTAATTCCTTTGGATCTTTAATGACGTATAACACCTTATTTTATTACTCTTTAGGACTCCCGGCTTATGCTGCGGCAAAAATTTTTGCAAATGCGTTTTACTCGCTTCAAGACACAAAAACGCCTGTCAAAATAGCCATAGGAGCTATGATTTTACACGTTATTTTATGCATTTTATTAATGCGTCCGATGGGTACCGGCGGGCTTGCGTTTGCAACAGCCGCGTCATCTTACTTTAATCTGTTTCTGCTTGTCGCATATCTCAAAAAACGCATAGGCAGACTTGGTCTCAAAAAAATATTACTCTCATCTTCAAAATCCCTGTTTGCATCCGTCATTACCGGCATTACAACTTGGAATGTATGCAGAATTTCAGAAAATTTATTTATCTCAGTTCCTATTTCAATAATTTCGGGTTTAGCCACTTTTGCAGCAGTTTCATACATATTAAAATCTGAAGAATTAAATTCATTTATGCAGTTTTTATCAAGAAAACAAAAATGAGCGAGAACGGCGTGAATTTGTATGACAGATCATAAAAACAAAAAACTTGAAAATATTCCAAAACTTCCCGGAGTTTATATAATGCGCGATGGAGTCGGCAGCATTATATATATCGGCAAAGCAAAAAGTCTTAAAAATAGAATATCGTCATATTTTAACGCCGATATAAATTCAAAAGCTGCCTCTATTATAACGGCAATGCGTAAAATTGATTATATTTTATGTACTTCCGAAAGAGAAGCGCTGATAATTGAAAGACAGCTGATAAACAAAGTCCAGCCGTATTTCAACTCAATGTGGAAAGACGACAAATCCTATCCGTACATAAAATTTTCAATAAACGAAGACTTCCCGCGTTTGACGCTTACAAGAAAAAAACTTAAAGACGGCGCTTTGTATTTTGGCCCGTATCCGCAGATTTTTTATATAAAAAAATTTGTCCGATGGATTGTAAAACTTTTTAAAATCCGTCCGTGCAAAATAGATATATCGGAAGAATCTCTTCCTGAAGAAAAAAAGGTTAAATCGTGTCTTTACTATCATACGGAAATGTGTACCGGTCCGTGTCTCGGTAAAATTATGTCAAAAGATTATAAAGAAAAAATCAAAGATGCTGAGTTATTTTTAAACGGCAAATTTAAAAAGCTTGAAGGCGGATGGAAAACACAGATGTTTGACTTAAGCGAAAATATGCGTTACGAAGAAGCAAAAGAAATAAGAGACAGACTTTATGCACTGCAAAATATGTCCGAAAGAGTTATGATAAGCGAAATTACGCAGGATGAAATAAACAGCTCTGTCCAAAGAGCAGATAGCATAAGCGAATTAAAAAACGTTTTGAGATTAAAACACCAGCCGTCGGTAATAGAAGGCTTTGACAATTCAAATATACAGGGGACAAATGCCGCTGCTTCCATGGTGAGATTTCAAAACGGTATTGCTGACAAAAAAAATTACAGAAGATTTAAAATCAAAACCGTTGCCGGCGCAGACGATTTTGCAAGCATAAAAGAAGTCGTTTTCAGAAGATATTCATCATTAATAAGAAAGAACGAAAAGCTGCCGGATTTAATTTTAATTGACGGCGGAAAGGGACAGCTTGTAGCCGCAGTAAGCGCACTCGAAGAGCTTCGGTCGCAAATTCCGATAATTTCGCTCGCAAAAAAGAATGAAGAAATTTTCTTGCCAAACAAAGATAAACCGATGGTTTTAAGCAGACATTCGGCAGCTTTAAGACTTTTACAGTCCGTAAGAGATGAAGCGCACAGATTTGCCGTAAGCTATCACAGAAAACTCAGAGCAAAGGAGTTCGGAGTATAAAAAAATTATATTATTCTATTGACGACGTGCCAAAATATGTTTCTATAACGCTGAGCAGCATCAATAAAATTAAATTTTTATTATAGGAAAAACAATGAAAAAAATACCAAAAGATATTATTGAAAAGATGAAAAACTATCCTGATTTTTACGTAAAAGTCTGGAAAGCATGCTTTAAAATATCCGCAGGAAAAACTTTAACTTACTTGCAGCTTGCAAAAAATATAGGAGCGCCTAAAGCTGCAAGAGCAGTAGGCACAGCGTTAAGCAAAAATCCCTTTGCTCCGATAATTCCCTGCCATAGAGTTATAAGAACTGACGGGAAAATGAGTGGCTATTCTGCAGCCGGCGGAATAAAGAAAAAATTAAAAATGCTTAAATACGAAAAGGAAACCGGAAAAGATGCTTCGCTGGATTGACGATATTCCAAGAAATGCAGCAATGAATATGGCGCTTGATGAAATGCTGTTTAATGAATATAAGAACAATCCTGTATTAAGAACTTATTACTGGGACAATGCATACACGACAATAGGATATTTTCAAAAAGCTAAAGATACGGACAGATCCGGATTTGTAAGAAGACTTACCGGCGGGCTTACGGTAAACCATCATAACGATATATCATACAGTGTTATTATATCATCAGACTTTTTCAACGTATATAACCAGCAGGAAATTTACAGAAACATTCATTTGGCAATACAAAAAGCTTTGCAGCCGCTTGGGATTAATTCTATAATTTTAGATAAAAAGACGGGAAATACAAGCAGTATATGCGTCCAGACTTTCTGCGAAAACGATTTGATTTTAAGCGGCAAAAAAATTGCAGGATCGTGTTTACGAAGACGGGGGAGCAAACTTATAGTACAGGGATCAATTCATATACACCTAGATGCCACCGAAAAAAAAGTTTTTTCCGTAAACTTTGCAAAAAATACAGCTGAGTTTCTTAAAACCGAGATAAAAACTTCAAGTTTTGACAACAACGGCATTAAGCAAGCCCAAAAGATTGCCGGGGAAAAATACTCAAATTTGCAATGGAACAACAAATTTTAATATAAAAAGATAAAATTTGAAAAATAACAAAGAAAAAAAGAGCAGAATGAAATGCAAATATCAAGACTTACCTATAAAATACTTTTTAGTGTTTTTAATCAGAATATAACCGGAAAATATTACAAAAACAGATTATAAATATCCGTTAGAAGAAAAAGAATAAGCAGAACGACAGTATATTGCAAAGTGAGAGAATAAAGCATAAACAGCAGATATTATGTCTAGAATTCTAAATAAATATATGTTATTGACTAAACAGCCTTTAATAAGTAAAATACAGTTAATGTATATTACAAGACAATAATCCAAATAAAATTTTAATGAACAACTTTTAAACTAGAAAACATAGAAAAAGAAAATAAATGCAGTCTTGTTCTTGTTTATATTGCAAAAAAGTCTAAAAAAATAGTTTTTTACGGCATACCGGTTCTGTATTTTTTAAGGCGGTATGTTTTTGCTTTAGTAATTATGATTCCACCTGAGGAAAATTAATAAGCCGTAAATAAAATTGAGGCATATCTTTAAGATGCAAATAAGTCCCGAAACATTATTTTCAATAGCAGGTTTTCCGGTAACAAATACCGTTGTTGCTACGGTTATTACTGATATTGTCATTGTTGCGCTGGTTTTAATAGTAAGCAGAGTAGTTGCGCTTAAACCCGGCAGCATACAAAATGCTGTTGAAGCAATTGTCGATTATTTCAGAGAAACCACCGAGGAAATTGCCGGGGAAAGAGCTTCGTTTATATATCCTTGGGTTTTATCATTTTTTCTGTTTATATTAATCTCAAACCTGCTTGCACAGTTTCCAGGATTTGAGTCAATAAGATTCCAAACATTGACATCAGAACATCACGGAGTGCCGTTTTTAAGAGCTGCTACAAGCGACTTAAATTTTACTCTTGCCCTTGCCGTCATATCCGTAGCAGTAACACATTACTTCAGTATAAAATATACCGGCATCAAAGCCTATCTTACAAGATTTATTACATTCAAAATGTTTCCTATATTATTATTCGTAGGGATTTTGGAATTTGTAAATGAAGTAACAAAACTTATTTCATTTTCTTTTCGTTTATTTGGAAATATTTTTGCTGGAGAAAGAGTTATGGCAGCTATGTACGGCTTGTTTCCATTCGGTTTGCCGCTTCCTTTTATAATTCTTGAGATTATGGTTGCTCTTATTCAGGCGATAGTTTTTGCAATGCTTACAATGGCTTTTATGCATATAATGACGAATAAATCACATTAGTGAAGCACGTAAAAAAAGGAGAAATGAAATGATTTTTACACTTGCAGGCGGAATCATCATTGCAATCGGCGGTCTGGGACCGGCTTTGGGAATCGGTTTTATCGGAGCAAAAGCTGTTGAGGCTATCGGACGCAATCCTGAAGCATCAGGAAAAATAATGGTAAACATGCTTATAGCAATGGCATTTGCCGAAGCTATAGCAATTTACTCTCTTATTTTTGCATTTACTAAGTAATTAATAACAAGAGATAAAAATGGAAATAATACAAAAATTCGGTTTAGAAGCAAAATTATTTTTATTTCAGCTTATAAACTTTTTAATCGTAGTATTTATTCTCAAGAAATTTTTATTTGCGCCTTTAAAAAAAATACTTGATGAAAGAAAACACAAGATAGAACAATCCTTGCAGGATGCTGAAAATGTAAAAATTGTTTTGGAAAATGCGTCCGAAGAGAAAAAGAATATTCTCGCGAAAGCTAAAAGCAGTGCCGATATGCTTATGGCAACGGTGAAAGTTTCGATTAAAGAAACAAAGGAAAAGGCGGTCATAGAAGCAAAGCATCGTTCGGAACAGATTATAGACAATGCGAAACAGAAAGCGGCAACAGAGTTTGAAAGTATGAACAAAAAAATCGGAATAATGTCCGTAGATATTTCCGGAAAAGTTATGTCAAAAGTTTTATCAGATTTATTTACTGAAACCGAGAAGCAAAAACTTATGTCGCGTGCATTGGAAAAGATAGATGAAAAGATCAAAAATTAGAGAACTCACAAAGTCTATTGTTAAACACGATGAACTGAGTACAAAAGATTTGGAGTGGATTTTTTCAAATTTTCCAAGGCAGGAGCTTAAACTGTTTATGCGGTTATTGTCAAAAGAAATAAAAGATAACACTGTCACCGCTAGTTTTGCCGGCGAGTTAAGCTATGAAAATAAAAAGAAAATTAACGCTATGTTTCCAAATAGAAAAATCTTGTTTAAGCGCGACGATGAGAATATTTCCGGCGGAGTGCGGTTTGAATACGGCGATTTTGTTTTGGATTACAGCGTTTCCGGAATAATAAAAAGAATTTTAAACGGTATAAGAGAGAACTTATGAAACCAGAAGAAATAATACAAAAAATTGAAAAAGAGTTGTATTCCGCTCAGGTAAAACCGGAACTTATAAATTTTGGAGTCATTGAGACTATCGGCGACGAAATCGTAAAAGCTTCAGGTCTTTCCAATGCGGGCTATTATGAAGAAATAGAATTTGAAGACGAATCCGTAGGTTTCGTTTTAAATATTGACGAGGATTATGTTTCAATAGTGCTACTTAAAAATTCAGGACATATCGTGCGCGGAATGAAAGTAAAATCTACAGGAAAAGTTTTAAGCATTGCTGTTTCCGATAAATTGATAGGAAGAGTTATAAACACTTTGGGACAGCCTATAGACGGCAACGAATTGAAACATAGAGATTCCGTCTATTATCCAGTTGAAAAAATAGCTCCCGGCATTATTCAAAGAAATTCTGTGGACAGACCTTTAAAAACCGGTATTAAAGCCATTGATGCAATAACTCCGATAGGAAGGGGGCAGAGAGAACTTATAATCGGAGACAGAGGTACGGGAAAAACTGCGATAGCAGTCGACACTATAATAAATCAGAAAAAGCTTGATATAGGTTTAAAAAGAGTTATATGCATATACTGCTCTATAGGGCAGAAAAAATCTAATTTAGCCTCAATCACGGCAAAATTGAAAGAAGAAGGCGCAATGGATTATACTGTTGTCATTGCGGCTACAGCTTCAGATCCTGCTTCAATGCAATACATTGTACCTCTTGCGGCTTGCGCAATCGGTGAATACTTCATGGATAAAGGCGAAGATGTTTTAGTTGTTTACGACGATTTAACAAAACATGCATGGGCATACAGACAGATTTCTCTTTTAATTAAAAGACCCGCAGGACGTGAAGCGTACCCGGGCGATATTTTTTATCTGCATTCAAGACTTTTGGAAAGAGCCGCAAGAATGGCTGATAAGAACGGCGGGGGAACTCTTACAGCACTTCCCATTATTGAAACTCAAGGCAACGACATGTCCGCATATATTCCTACAAACGTCGTTTCAATTACTGACGGACAAATATATCTTGAAGCCGATTTATTTAATTCAGGCATACGTCCGGCAATCAATGTCGGCCTTTCTGTTTCGCGTGTAGGAGGAGCGGCACAAACTAAATCAATGAAGCAATTAGCCGGACCCGTAAGACTCGAACTTTCGCAGTTCAGAGAATTACAGGCTTTTACGCAGTTCGGAAGTGATTTGGACGAAGATACACTAAAAAGACTTAAAAGAGGAAAAAGAATTACTGAAATTTTAAAACAGCAGCAGTACAAACCTTATGACGAAATTTCAGAAATATTATCGATTTTTGCCGTAACATCCGGTCTCTTTGACGACATAAATGTAGATAAAGTTCTCACAGCCGAACAACAGATGACAGAATTTATAAAGAAAACATACTCTGAAACTGTTAAAAAACTTTCAACAGGCGGAAAAATAGACGACGCTTTGAAAGCGGAACTTGAAAAAGAAATAAAAGAGTTTAAAAAAATAAATAACTATGGCACAGAATCTGCAACAGCTTAAAAAAAGAATAAAAACCTCAGACAGCATAGCTCAAATAGCAAAAGCTATGGAGATGATAGCTGCGTCTAAAATACACAAGGCACAGAATTATGTTGAAAAACACAATCCGTATGCAAGAAAAATTAAATATATGGTTCAAAGAATTCTTACGGATAAAGATTTATATGATGAAATAGAAAAGTTTTCAAAAGAAAGAAAAGGCAAGAGATTGATTTATATTATTTCTCCTGATAAAGGACTTTGCGGAGGACTTATCGTAAATCTATTCAAAAAAGTGAGTTCTTACGTGCAGTCCGGCGACTATATCGTTGCCGTAGGCAAGAAATCTGCAAACGATGCGACAAGGTGCAACTATAATGTGTTTGCATCTTTCGGTATGGGAGCAAGTTTCCCCAAGTACGATGACATATATCCTATAATTGACATAGCAAAGAAACTTTATATTTCAGGTGAAGTTACAAAAGTAAGCGTAATATATACGAAATTCAGAAATATGCTTGTACAGGAAGCGGCTATCGAGGAAATTCTCCCGATAAAACCTGATAAAAGTTTCAAAGAAAACAAAATGGATTATATTTTTGAACCCGACCCGCAGCAGGTTCTTGAAGATTTGCTTCCCTATTACTTTGAAATTGAATTCTACAGTGCATTTATGAACGCTTACGCTTCAGAACAAGCGGCAAGAATGGTTGCTATGAAAAATGCGAAAGACAATGCGAATGATATTTCAGCTTCTTTAACTAATATTTACAATAAGTCCAGACAGGAAAAAATTACAAATGAAATTTTAGATCTTGCCAACGGACAACAGGAAATATAAAAATGGAAAATAAAGAAAATGTAAACGTACAAGGCGCCGTTATAAGAGTCCAGGGCGCGGTTGTAGATTTTAAATTTGAAGATGCTGTCCCTGAAGTTTATGAGGCACTGATTCTAAAAATGCCAGATGGAAGCGATTTACTTCTTGAAACAATGTTTGAAATGGATAATTCCGAAGTAAGAACAATAGCAATGGGTTCGACAGACGGAATGAAAAAAGGAATGAAAGCTATAAGAACTTTTGCTCCTATCAAAGTTCCAGTAGGCGAAAAAACACTCGGCAGAATATTTAACGTTTTAGGTGAACCTATTGACGCTTTAGGGAAAATTGACGATTCTGTTGAAAGACACCCTATACACAGAGCCGCACCTGCTTTTATGGACCAGAAAACATCTCCTGAAATGCTTGAAACGGGAATCAAAGTAATAGACTTGGTCTCCCCTTTTACTAAAGGTGGAAAAATAGGAATTTTCGGCGGAGCGGGAGTAGGAAAAACTGTTATAGTTAAAGAACTTATAAGAAATATTGCCGCAGTTCATAAAGGACATTCGGTTTTTGCAGGAGTGGGCGAGAGGACGAGAGAAGGAACAGATTTGTGGATGGAAATGGTTGAATCAAAAATTATGGATAAAACCGTTTTGGTATTCGGACAGATGAATGAGCCTCCGGGAAACAGAATGAGGGTAGCACTTACGGCTCTTACAATGTCTGAATATTTCCGCGATGAAAATGGAGAAGACGTTTTGTTGTTTATCGACAATATTTTCAGATTTGCTCAAGCCGGCAGCGAAGTATCCGCTCTTCTTGGAAGAATGCCGTCTGCAGTAGGATATCAGCCTAACCTTGCAAAGGATATGGGCGATTTGCAGGAAAGAATTACTTCGACAAATAAAGGTTCTGTCACTTCCGTTCAGGCAGTTTATGTCCCCGCAGACGATTATACCGATCCGGCTCCTGTAGCGATTTTTGCTCATTTGGATGCAACACTGACACTTGACAGATCAATTATGGAACAAGGATTGTATCCCGCAGTTAATCCGCTTACTTCTTCTTCAAGACTTTTAGATCCTAATATTGTAGGTGAAGATCATTACAATACGGCGATGTCTGTTAAAAAAATTTTACAGAAATATAAAGATTTACAGGATATCATTGCAATACTCGGCATGGACGAACTTTCAGATGAAGACAAACTGACTGTTTCAAGAGCAAGAAAAGTACAAAAATTTTTGACACAGCCTATGTTTGTTGCCGAAACCTTTACGGGTTTTGAAGGAAGATACGTTAAAACCGAAAACACCATAAAAGGATTTAAAGATATTATTGAGGGCAAATATGATTTTCTGCCAGAACAGGCTTTTTATATGGTCGGTTCTATAGAAGAAGCTGCTGAAAAGGCTAAAAAATCTTCTTAAAACAAGAAAAATAAATAAATTTAAACTGGAAATCATGAACAAATTTGAAATAGAGATTTTATCGCCGGAAGGAATTATTTTTAAAGGGAAAACAGCATCGGTTTCTTTCCCTACTACAAGAGGTATAATCACAGTGTTATCCGGGCATACAAATCTTGTAACAAAATTAAATAGCGGCGAAATAATAATTGAAACTATAGTCGGCATAAAAAAGATTACCGTCAGCGGTGGCTTTATAGAAATTGTCAACAATAATGTAAATGTTGTTGCCGAATTTGCGGCTCATTTCGATGAAATAAGCAGACAAAAAATAAAACAGGCGATAGATCATGCAAAAGATATGAAAAGTAAGAGAAAAGAATTTGTCAATATATATGTTATCGAGTCGCAGTTGAAAAAATCGGCAGTTGATTTAAAATCCGGTTTAGGAATTAAACGGAAAAAAGTATAATTATAAAAAAGCAATCTTGCTGTTTACCTTAAACTTCAAGACACAATGAAAAACGAAATTGAGGAGTTAAAGATATGTCAGGTCATAATAAATGGGCGAGTATTAAACACAAAAAAGCTGCAACAGACGCAAAAAAAGGCAAGGTTTTCACAAAAATTATCAGAGAAATTGTAGTTGCAACTAAAGAAAGCGGGGCACAAATTGAAAACAATGCGCGTTTGAGAAAAGCTATAGAGGATGCCAAAGAAGCAAATATGCCGCAGGATAATATAAAGAAAGCCATACAAAGAGGTACCGGCGAAATACCCGGAGCCGTTTACGAAGAAATGGTCTATGAGGGTTACGGTCCTGCAGGAGTAGCACTGATTGTTGAAGTAACAACCGACAACAAAAACAGAACAGCCTCAGATATAAGAAAAATGTTCTCAAGTCACAACGGAAATCTCGGCGAAGCAGGCTGCGTAGGCTGGATGTTTGAGAGAAAAGGTTATATAACTGTCAAAAAATCTGCAGCAGATGAAGAAACCATAATGAATACAGTTTTAGAGGCAGAAGTAGAAGATTTTAAAAGTGAAACAGACAGCGATGTATATGAAATTATTACGCTTCCTTCAGACTTAGAAACCGTAAAAAACGTTTTAAAAGAAAAAAACATAGCGGTTGAATCAATTGAAGTTACGATGGTTCCGCAGACTCAGATTGCTCTTAAAGGCGATAATGCAAAAAATATGTTGAAACTTGTAGATGCGTTGGAAGAACATGACGATGTTAAAAATGTCTATGCGAATTTTGACATTTCCAGCGAAGATATGGAGAAATTAAATGCCTAAGTACCTTTGGACACAAAATGATAATACTCGGCATTGATCCCGGTCTTTCGCTTACCGGATGGGGCGTTATTGAAGCGTTCTCCAGAGATAAAATTAATCCCTTGCAGTACGGCTGCATCAAAACAATGCCGTCAATACCACTTATACAAAGATTACAAACTATCAACACGGAACTTCAGTCTATTATAGATAAATATAAACCCGAAGTTGCCGCAATAGAAGAGTTGTTTTTTTTTAAAGTAACAAAAAGTATCGCGGCTGTCGGGCAGACAAGAGGGGCAATTATTTTAACCGCATCATTAAACAAAATACCGTTATTTGAATATAATCCTAAAAGCGTCAAAACAGCATTAACGGGATACGGATCAGCAGATAAATATCAGATGCAGCATATAGTAAAAACTTTTTTAAGACTTAAAGAGATACCTAAACCCGATGATGCTGCGGATGCTCTTGCGATTGCAGTGTGCCATGTTAATACTATAAACTGGAATGCAAACAACAACAATAATGCATCTGTCATTTCTGGGAGACAAAGTCTGCAAAACCAAAATCTCTTAAGGAAACTCTTTTCTTTATAGTATTCAAAATAAAAGCAAGGACTTATAGTGATAGATTATTTATATGGAACACTTGATTCAAAATCAACAGATGGCATAACTATCGATATTAACGGCATCGGTTATAAAATATCAGTCCCGATTTCAACTTTTTTAAAACTTCCTGAAACTAGAAATTCGGTAAAAATATATATAGTTGAATCTACCGCGGGAATGTATGGCGGAGTTATCTCTTTGTACGGTTTTTTAACAATAGAAGAAAGAGAGATGTATCTTCTCATAAAAAGTGAAGTTTATGGAACCGGTACCAAAAAAGCTATGGAGTATATCGATAAAATTTCCAAATCTTTTGCGGATTTCAAAACTGCGATAATTTCAAAAAATTCGTCAACGCTGAATGAAATATTCGGTTTTACGAAAAAAACTGCGGACAAACTTATTACAGCTTTAAAAGATAAAATATCTACAATAAATGTTTTAAGCAAAGAAGAAAAACAGACAGTCGCAAAGACAATTAAAAATACAATGGTTTCGGAAGCCATAGCAGGTCTTATAACTTTGGGATATAAAATGCAACAGGCAAGAGTTGCAGTAATCAATGTTTACGAACACAATGAAAATATTACTCTGGAAGATTTAATAAGAAAATCTCTGCGGTATTTATAACCCGCAATATCTCATTCTCAAAATTTGTTATTGGGAATTTGCTTTTGTTATTTTAAAAAGTAAAAGAAAAATAATGAAAGAAAAACTATTTGGTAATCTCAATTTTGACAAAATAGGTTCTGATCCTGACTTTAAAGAAGACAGCGTTAGAGAGATCATAATTCTGCCGATGCTTAAAGAACTTGGATATGCACAGGAAAACATTATCCGCAGTAAAACTTTACAGCATCCTTTTTTAAAGATTGCCAGCAAAAAGAGATCTGTAAACCTCATTCCTGATTATGTTTTAAAAGTAGGAAATAATTATGCATGGGTACTAGAAGCAAAAGCACCAAATCAAGAAATTATAAGTGATGATAATTTAGAGCAAGCTTATAGTTATGCTGCTCATCCTGAAATAAACAGCATCTATTTTGCGCTTTGCAACGGTTTAGAGTTTTCACTTTTTAAGACTTTCTCAACAAGACAACCTGTTTTATATTTTAAACTTGAAAATATATATGAAAATTGGGGAAAACTGACAGATTTGCTCTCTCCTAGAAGTTTTCAAACAGGTAAAAATTTTATTTATGAAGTAAAAGAAACAACTGCAGAATATGAAAATCAGTTTGATTATAATAGGAGATCTTTACTTGAAGAGATAGGGGTAAAAAAGCAAGCTGCAAAAAGACATTTCGGCGTTCACGGATACTTTACAAGACAAAGCTGGAATGTAGTAGCCGAATACATTAAAAACTATAGTAAGCCCGGTGATTTAGTGCTTGATCCATTCGGCGGGAGTGGTGTTACTGCCGTTGAAGCCTTGATGAACGGGAGAAAAGCTATAAATATAGATTTAAATCCAATGGCGATTTTTTTAGTGGAGGCATTACTTACGACTACGACTATTAGACAACTCATTTAGCGCAGGCATTTGAAGAAGTGAAGGACGAATATATTAAAAAAGAACCAAAAACAAAAGAAGAAATTGAAAAAATTTTAAAAAAATATCCGGCTCCCAAAAAACTTGTGCTTCCCAAAGGTTCGGACGTTAAAACTGTTGACAAATTGTTCAGCGACATACAAATGGCGCGACTTGCGTTATTAAAACAAATAATAAAAAAGCAGAAAAATGATAATGTCAGAAAATCATTACTATTAATGTTTTCAGGACAGGTTACAAGAGTTAATTTAACTTATCATGCTTCAAGTTATGTAAAAACAGAAAATGGCGGTAATGCTGCTGCTTTTCAGTATTATCGATATAGAATAGCTCCAGTTCCTAAAGACGTGGATTTTGTTAAAACTTTTGAACTTCGCTATAAAAAGGTAATCGCAGCAAAAAAAGAAATGGAATATTTTATAAACGATAAGACAATTTCAAACGTGCAGATTTTAAAAGGCACAGCAGTAGATCTATCTTTTTTACATAATGAAAGCGTTGATTATATTTATACAGATCCGCCTTATGGGAAAAAAATACCTTATTTAGATTTGTCTATGATGTGGAATGCTTGGCTTGATTTGGATGTAACGGAACAAGATTATGAATTAGAGGCAATAGAAGGCGGCGAACATCACAAAAGCAAAAGTGATTATAGTAATCTTATAAGCAAAAGCATAAAGGAAATGTACAGGGTATTAAAATTTGACAGGTGGCTTTCATTTGTGTTTGCTCATAAAGATCCTGAATTTTGGCATTTGATAATTGATACGGCTGAAAATTGCGGTTTTGAATATGTCGGCGCAGTTCCTCAAAAAAATGGACAGACAAGTTTTAAAAAACGTCAAAATCCTTTCACAGTTTTATCGGGACAGTTGATCATAAATTTCCGCAAGGTAAGAAATCCGACAGCGGTAATGAAAGCGAATTTAGGTATGAATATATCCGATATAGTTATGCAGACTATAGAGGGGATAATTGCTAAAAATAATGGCGCGACTTTAGAGCAGATAAACGATGAATTAATTATTAAAGGGCTGGAGCTTGGTTTTCTTGACCTGTTAAAAAAAGAATATTCAGATCTTACGCCTTTGCTTCTTACAAGTTTTGACTACGACGAACAAACAGAAATTTTTAGCATAAGAAAAAATAAAAAATTCCGGACAACTGTAGATTTAAAACTTCGCATTAGGTATTATTTAGTAAGTTATTTACGCAGGATGGAAAAAGAAAGAAAAACTTCAAATTTTGATGATATTGTTTTAGAAATAATGCCGCTTTTGAAAAACGGCATAACGCCTGAAAATCAAACTATATTGAGCGTACTTAAAGATATTGCCGATGAAGTAGGCAGTAATGGCTGGAAACTTAAACAAGATGGACAGCTTTCATTGGTGGGCTGTGCTGATATAAACGACAACTAGGTTCTGAGTACTTAAAGGGTTAAATCATGGACGAAATAAAAAGAATTGTAGAAGCTTCAAAACTTACTGAAGAGAACAGAATAGAAAATTCTCTAAGACCTCAGACTCTTGACGATTTTATAGGTCAGGATAAACTCAAAAATAACCTTAAAGTTTTTATAGAAGCTGCAAAAAAAAGACAAGAAGCTTTAGATCACTGCTTGTTTTATGCGCCGCCCGGACTCGGCAAAACAACTCTTTCCCATATAATCGCAAAAGAAATGGGCGGGAATTTGAGAATAACGTCAGGACCGGTTTTGGAAAGAGTCGGAGATTTAGCGGCAATACTGACAAATCTTTCTGATGGTGATGTTTTTTTTATAGATGAAATTCACAGAATGAATCATTTTGTCGAAGAATCTTTATATCCGGTTATGGAAGATTTTGAACTTGATATTATAATAGGACAAGGTCCCTC
>JAISLA010000015.1 GCA_031260705.1 Endomicrobium sp.
AAGCCGCATAAGAAGTTTAAGGGACAGGTATATGTGCTGACGAAAGAAGAAGGAGGGAGGCATACGCCGTTTTTCAATGGGTATCGTCCGCAGTTTTATTTCAGGACGACGGATGTGACAGGGATAGCGCATCTGCCTGAAGGAGTGGAGATGGTGATGCCTGGTGACAATGTGACGATGGATATAGAATTGATAATGCCTGTGGCGATGGAGACGCAGTTGAGGTTTGCGATAAGGGAAGGCGGGAAGACGGTAGGTTCTGGTGTTGTTACCGAGATAGTTGAATAGAAGAGAGTGGGGTTTTTTTGTATTATGTTTGCGTGAGCGAAAGATTTGGGTGGAGAAATTGTTGAATTTGATAAGAAAGAAGTTTTTATTATTTGGATACGGCTTGAACGCAAAATAATCGACGCTTAAGTGTTATGTTATAAAACAGAGATTAAATAAACAGGATTAAAATCTATGGTAAATGAAAAAACAGTACCGACTCAACGTTTGAGAATTAAGTTGCGGTCGTATGATCATAAAATGTTAGATGATTCTCTTGCAAAGATCGTAGAAACGGCAAGGCGTACCGGTGCGGCTGTAACGGGACCTGTGCTTTTGCCTACTAATATAAAGAAATATACAGTTAACAGATCCGTTCATGCCGATAAAAAGTCGCGTGAACAGTTTGAAATGAGAATTTATAAAAGATTAGTTGATATTCGTGAACCTTCTCCAAAGACTGTGGAAGAACTTATGAAACTTGATTTGCCGGCAGGCATTGATATTGAAATCAAAATGTAGTCTCTAAAAATATTTGAATTGCAGAGAGAAAATATGTTAAAATCTATCATTGGAAAAAAAATAGGTATGACGCAGGTTTTTGATGTAAAAAGAAATCTCGTGCCTGTAACAGTAGTGGAAGCGGGACCTTGCGTCATCACAGATGTACGCACGGTTGAAAAAAACGGTTATTCTGCTGTTCAGCTTGGTTTTGGGGAAATAAAAGAAAAAAACCTTAACAAAGCTCAAGCAGTCTTTTTTAAGAAAAACAATCTTTCATACAAAAGAACCCTCAAAGAGTTCAGAATCCCTGAAACGGTTGGATTTTCTGTCGGTCAGGAGATAAAAGTGGATGTGTTCAAAGCCGGTGATTATGTTGATGTTTCCGCAGTTACAAAAGGCAAAGGTTATGCCGGAGTTATTAAGAGACATAATTTTGGTATGCAGCCTGTCTCTCATGGTCAGTCTGATAGAACCCGGTCGAGAGGTTCAAGCGGTGCGCAGGGTCCTCAGAAAGTTTTAAAGGGACTGAAAATGGCCGGACATATGGGCAATGAATATGTTATGGCGCAGAAACTGCTGGTTGTAAATGTTGATGCTGAAAAAAATATTCTGCTTATCAAGGGTTCAGTTCCTTCTGTTAACAGGGGAACATTATTTATAAGCAATACGCTTAAAAAAATTCCGAAAGTTCCTGTTACGGCAGCACATAAAGAAACAAAAGCTAAGAAGAAATAATGGTATTACCGGCTTAGATTCGTACAAGAGTTGTCCTGAACTTGATTTAAGATTTGCAGTTAGTATGTTTTTAAGACGTTTTGCGGGAATAACTGTGCGGCATACTTTCCCGATTTGTCAGTCCAGTTCTGTTGTCCAAGATAGATAAAACCGAAAGTGGAGACGGCATATAACACTTTTGGAACGGCTCTCTTTCTTTTTGCAAAAGAGTAAATTGCGAAGTGAAAGAGTGCAGGAGATGTTAAATCGGCAGTTGAAAGATGCAGCTTAACGTAAAAGATAAGTATGCGTTTGACAAATTTTCAGTGATGCTGCTGTAAATATAGTTCAGGCTTTAAAAAAACGGTTTATCATATTAAAAGTGGAACGATTTTTTCCCGAAAAGCGTTTGGGATAAGATAAAAGAGAGAAAGTAAAATGGAAACAACAGTTTATGATGCAAAGGGTGAGGAAAAAGGTAAAATAGAGCTTCCTGATTTTTTCGGTACGGAAGTGTCAATCGCACTTTTGCACGAGGTTACGACGGCGTATTTAAATAACCTAAGAGCCGGTACACATAAAACAAAAACGAGAGGTGAAGTGTCTTTTTCAGGAGCAAAACCCTGGAAACAGAAAGGTACGGGCAATGCCCGCGCAGGGCAGAAAAATTCTCCACTGTGGAGAAAAGGCGGTATCATTTTCGGACCGCAGCCCAGAGATTATTACACAAAAATGTCAAAACAGAAAAAAAGACTTTCTTTAAATATGGCATTTTCCGCGCAGCTTAAAAACGGCAATATAATTGTTGTCGATTCGGTGAAAGTCAGTGAAGTTAAAACAAAAAAAGTAATGGAACTCATAAAAAATCTTAAAGTCGGATGCAAGAAAATTGTCTTTGCTATTCCCAGCGATACGTATTTTAAAGTTGCGGCAAGAAATATAAAAAACGTCGTAGTTGAAAATATTAAAAATATTAACGCATATCAGGTTCTTTGGGCTGATAAACTGGTTATTACTCCCGAAGCTGTTGATTTAATAAAAGAAAGACAATCTGCATAAGTTTGAGATAAATTGTCTTTTGTCATTTAGGAAATAAAATGGATATCAGAAACATTATTAAAAGATCGGTAGTAACGGAAAAAGCCGTACTTATGAAAGAAAAAGACAATAAATATACTTTTGCGGTAGATAAAAGCGCAAATAAATTTCAGATAAAATATGCTGTTGAAACTTTATTTAATGTAAAAGTAAAGAGTGTGCATACTTCAAACTGTGTAGGAAAAAGCCTGAAAGTCGGCAGGTATACCGGCGGCTATAAAAGCGATTGGAAAAAAGCAATAGTAAAACTCGACAAAGGGCAGGAGATTCAATTAACCGACGGAGACTGATAGCCTGATTTCAGGCGGTGCTTTATGAAGTAATACAAAAATGTATTGTATTTTTAATATATATCTTTCAAAATCTCATTTTGCATGCGCAGATAGGTGCGAGGTTTGAGGCATTGGAAGCATAGCAGAGCGAAACATCATTTGTTTTTAAAGAAGCAAATATGGGCGTAAATAAAATAAAAGTGTCTCAGACGTTACCCGATAATAGGAAAAAAGCAATGTCGATTAAAACATTTAAGCCGTACACGCAGTCAAGAAGACATATGTCAGTTTCAAGTTTTTCGGATATTACAAAAACAAGTCCTGAAAAATCATTGACGAAAATAATAAAGAAAAAAGGTGGCCGCAATAATACCGGGCAGGTAATGGTTCGTTTTAGAGGCGGCGGTCATAAAAGATTTTATAGAATTATTGATTTTAAGCGGGATAAATTTAATATTCCGGCGGAAGTAATGTCAATAGAGTACGATCCTAACCGTTCAAGCCGAATAGCTCTTCTGCAGTATCTAGACGGTGAAAAAAGATATATACTTTACCCCGTAGGCGTAAATGTCGGGGATTTGCTTGTGTCCGGTCCGGATGCAGGTATAAAGCCGGGAAATTCTCTTCCTATTTCAAATATACCGCTTGGTACTTTTGTACATAATTTGGAGCTTGTGGCGGGTAAAGGTGGACAGTTTGTTCGTTCTGCCGGCGCTGCGGCGCAGATTCTTGCTAAAGAAGACGATTATGCTCATATAAGAATGCCTTCCGGTGAGATAAGGCTTATCCGTGTGAAGTGTTATGCGACAATCGGTCAGGTGGGAAATTTAGACCACGAAAATATTACGCTGGGTTCTGCGGGAAGAAGTCGCCACATGGGCAGAAAGCCTCATGTACGCGGAACTGCAATGAATGCCGTCGACCATCCTCACGGAGGCGGCAGAGGAAAATCAAAAGGCAATAATCGGCCCAGAAGTCCTTGGAACCAGCCTGCTAAAGGTTTTAAGACAAGACCTAAAAAAATCTGGGATTGGGTAATAGTTAGTCGCCGTAATAAAAGTTAAGAATTAATCGGGGGAAAAAATAGATGAGTCGTTCAACAAAAAAAGGACCTTACGTAAATGAAAAGCTTTTTGAGAAAATGCAAAAGCTTAATAGAACCGGTGACAGAAAAGTTGTTAAAACTTGGGCGAGAGCAAGTGTTATAACTCCGGAATTTGTCGGACATACGATAGCGATACATAATGGCAAAAAGTTTCTTCCGGTATTTATATCAGAACAAATGGTGGGTCACAAATTAGGGGAATTTGCTCCGACAAGGACTTTTAAAGGTCATGGCGGAATGACAAAGCAAGAGACGTCTCTTGTATAAACAGACGTGAACAAAAATGTGCATCGGCTACTACTTTTCAGAGATGCGATGTCAGCTGTTCTCTGCACGCGTAGTGTTATTGTTAAACATAAAAGGATATTGAGATGGAAGCAAAGGCAACGACAAAGTTTGTCAGATATACCCCAAGAAAAGTAAATCAAGTTCTTGCGCTTATAAGAAACAAAAAAGTTGAGAAAGCGTTTGAAATTCTTTCTTTTCTTCCAAAATCGGCTGCAGTGCTTGTTAAAAAAGTATTGAAAAGCGCGACGGCGAATGCAGTAAAGCTTGAGGATTATTCAGGTCTTAAAGTGAAAGAAGCGTGGGTCGGAAACGGTCCGATATTAAAAAGAATGAGAGCGGGATCGAAAGGAAGAAGTATGCCTATAAAAAAAAGAACGGTTCATCTTACGATAGTTGTTACGGATGGTAGCGTATCTGCGGAAAAAATAAAGAAAAAAGCAGTTAAAAACGAAATTGAAGTGAAAAAAGCGGAGTAAGATAAAAATTTTTTAGGAAAGGTAAGGCAAAATGGGTCATAAAATACATCCCAAAAGTATAAGATTAGGATATATCAAAGATTGGGAATCAAAATGGTTTAACTTGAAAGAGATGCCTAATTTTATTGAGGAAGATTATCGTATAAGAGTTTATTTGAAAAATAAACTTAAATTGGCTTCCGTGTCAAAAATTGTGATTGAAAGACCCGGCAAGTATTTACGCGTGAATATTTATACGGCTCGTCCGGGAATTGTAATCGGAAAAGGCGGGCAGGGCATTGAAAGTTTAAGAAAAGAAATTGAAACCATGACGGCAAAGAAAACTTTTGTAAACGTTATGGAAATTAAAAGACCTGAAATCGACGCTCAACTTGCGTCTGAGAACATTGCATTTCAGCTGGAAAAACAAATTGCTTTCAGAAGAGTGATGAAGAAAACAATAGAAAAAGCAATGACGGTGGGAGTGCAGGGAATAAAAGTGATGGTTTCTGGCAGGCTGGGCGGAACAGAAATTGCGAGAACCGAATGGCTTAAGGAAGGAAGAATTCCTTTGCAGACTTTCAGAGCCGATATTGACTACGGCTTTTCGGAAGCTTGTACGACTATGGGTCAGATAGGCGTAAAAGTATGGATATTTAAAAGAGAATTTTTTAAAAAGACGGCTGAAGAATTGACTGAAAAGGCAAAAGTTATCGTTGATTTAGATACGGCAGCAAAACAGGCTCAGGCGATAGTGACGGAATAATCTAAACAGACTAAAACATAAAGTCAGAGGATATTTATAATGTTGATGCCAAAAAGAGTTAAATATAGGAAAATGCAGAGGGGAAGAATGAAAGGCAAAGCCAAAGGCGGAGCTTCTTTAGCTTTCGGCAAATACGGACTTCAGGCTCTTGAACCTGTGTGGATAAACAGCAACCAGATAGAAGCGGCTCGTATTGCGCTGGCGAGATCTATAAAAAAAAGCGGAAAAGTTTGGATAAGAATATTTCCTGATAAGCCTGTCACAAAAAAGCCTGCTGAAACAAGAATGGGTAAAGGTAAAGGCGATCTGCAGTTTTGGGTTGCGGTAGTAAAATCCGGAAGAGTAATGTTTGAAATGGAAGGTATTCCGGAAGCAGAGGCAAAAAAAGCCCTGAGACTTGCTTCAAATAAACTTCCTATACATACAAAGATTTTAGTCAGAGCCGATATTTGAGGATGCGATGAAAAGTAAAAATTGGAATGAAATGAAAAATATGACGAGACTTGAGTTAAATGCAAAACTTAACGAGTTACAGGATAAAATTTTCAGGTTAAGATTCCGTCATTCGACGGTTCCTGTAAAAAATCCTCTTAAAATAAGAGAAATAAGAAAAGATATAGCGAGAATTCAAACTCTTATTGCTCAGAAGAAAAAGGCTAAATAAAGAGTCTGAATAAGAAAAAATAATAGGAAGGAATAATGTCAGAACGTGGAAAACGCAAGTTCCGTACAGGCGTAGTTGTAAGCGATAAAAGCAATAAGACAAGGCAGGTCTCTGTTGAGAGAACATACATCCATTCTTTATACGAACGTGTGCTTCGCAGTAAAAGTAAATTTATAGTGCATGATGAAAAAAATATCTCTCATGTAGGCGATACGGTCAAAATAATGGAGTCTAGACCGTTGTCTAAGACGAAAAGGTGGACATTGATTGAAGTTGTAAATAAAATATCGGAAATCTAAAATAAGTTTTTCGAAGGATAACGGAATGATTCAGGAAAGAACTATTTTGAATGTTGCAGATAATTCGGGAGCAAGAAAAATCCGTTGCTTTAGAGTTACTAAGGGATTAAAACGCCGGTATGCCAGCATAGGTGATGTAATTCATGCGTCGGTTCAAGATGCGTTGCCGCATGCAAATATTAAGAAAGGCGATGTCGTTAAAGCTGTAGTGGTGCGTACGGTAAAAGAGATACGCCGCGCGGACGGAACTTATATTAAATTCGACGACAATGCAGCTGTTATTATCAATGACGAAGGTGAACCGAAAGGAACTCGTATTTTCGGACCGGTTGCGAGAGAACTCAGGGAAAACAATTATCTTAAAATAATTTCTTTAGCGCCGGAAGTGATATAAATGTTTGTGCTTTTTATTTGTCTCTGCCTCTGTCCGGTTATTATATTGTAAATTGAAGAATGCGGGTTTCTGTCTGTCATCATTGTGAACGGACGGAATGAACAGTCCGGAAAAGCGAAAGATGCAGTAAAAATGTCAGGGTATTCCTGAAACGAAATGACTGCTTTCTCAACATGTAGACGAAGAAAGGGAAATATAACAAATGCTTAACATTAAGAAAAAAGACAAGGTATTAATTTTATCGGGAAAAGACAAAGGGAAAAAAGGCGAAGTCATTTATGTTTCCCCTGATAAGGGCAAGGTTATCGTTACAAAAATAAATGTTGTCAAAAGACATACTAAACCTACTCGTAAAGATCCGGGAGGAATTCATAAAAAAGAAGCTCCTATTGCCATAAGTAAAGTTATGCTTATATGTCCAAAATGCAATCGGGGTTCAAGACCTAAATTTGATAAGCTTTCGGATGGGAAGAAGATAAGAGTGTGCCATCGTTGCGGTGAGATGATAATTTGATGCGTTGTCTTTTGGTTTTTTTGAACTGTGAAATTTTTCCCGTCTGCAATTTTTAGCAGACTTTTCCGGTTCTGTTTGGCAGAAAGCTCAAAATATTTCGTATTGTCGTGAAGCAGTCGAAAGTATAAAGGAAATAGATAAGGAAAGAATAATGAATCAGCCTCGTTTAAAAGAATTTTATCGTAAGAATATAATGGCGGAACTTAAGAAACAGCTCAGCTTTAAAAATGTTCACCAGATTCCCAGACTTACGAAAATAGTCGTAAATATTGGACTGGGCGAAGCAAAAGAAAACATTAAAGTTTTGGACATCGCAGCTGAAGAACTTGCAGCAATTACCGGACAGAAACCTTTGATTTGTCGTGCAAAAAAATCGTTGTCAAACTTTAAAATACGGCAGGGAATGCCTATAGGCATTAAAGTAACGCTCAGAAGTGCTATTATGTATGAATTTTTAGACAGGCTTATTAACGTTGCAATGCCGCGTATAAGAGACTTCAGGGGTATTGAATCTAGCAGTTTTGACGGAAAAGGCAATTTTAATTTAGGTCTTGCCGAGCAGTACATTTTCCCTGAAATAAACGTTGAAAAATCGGACAAAGCTAGAGGAATGAATGTTACTATAGTGACAACGGCGGAAAAAGACGAACATGCAAAAGTGTTGCTTGAGTCTTTCGGTATGCCGTTTAAGAAAAAGCTGATAAACAAAAACAACAAATAAATTAAAGGATATTTTTCTATGGCAACAACTTCAGCAGAAGCAAAGATGCGTAAACCTCAGAAATTTGCAACGCGGTACAGGAATAGATGTCGTCTATGCGGAAGACCGCGCGGCTATTATAGAGATTTCGGAATTTGCAGAATATGTCTGCGCAAATTAGCGCACAATGGCGAAATACCGGGCGTCACAAAATCAAGCTGGTAATAACTTTTAAAAGAAGAGGTTGGTTGAATGATTATAGATCCAATATCAGATATGTTTACGCGCATTCGTAATGCAAATTTGAAACTGCACGAAAAAGTCGATGTTCCGTCTTCAAAATTGAAATTGAAAATTGCAAAGATTTTAAAAGAGGAAGGATATATCTCGGGTTACGAAATCAAAAACATTGAAAACCAAACTCAGAGTGTTTTGAGAATTCATCTTAGATATACATCTGAAGGCAAAGCAGTTATTCAGGGTATAAAAAGAGTTTCAAAATCAAGCTTGAGGATATATAAAGGTCATGCTGATGTGCCTAGAACTATCGGCGGTTTGGGCGTTACCATTATTTCTACATCTAGAGGTTTGATGACAGACAGACAGGCGAGAAAAGATAAGATCGGTGGAGAAGTAATAGGATGCGTTTGGTGAGGGCATGACAGGAAAGGGACGATAAACTGTAGTTGTGAAAGATAAAAAATCCTGAAAGATCCGGCGGTTTGGCAAAAAATTTATATTGAGGATCAAATAATGAGTCGCTTAGGAAAAAAACCGGTTTGTATGCCGGAAAAAGTGAAAGCGGAATTTAAAAAAGGAATACTTGAAGTAACGGGTCCTGGCGGAAAGCTTTTGCAGGTAATTGATAAGAATATGAGCGTGAAAATTGACAAAAGCACTATCCTTGTCGAGGCTTTGGGAGATTCGCGCCGGCACAATATGCTGCATGGTCTTACAAGAGGCCTTGTTGTCAATATGGTTGAAGGCGTTACAAAAGGCTTTAAAAAGGAACTTGAAATAATAGGACTTGGTTACAAAGCAAACGTAGAAAGCGGAAAAAATTTGGTTATGGCTGTGGGTTTCTCACATCTGGTAACTCTTCCTATACCTTGCACGGTAAAAGTTAATGCGTTTCTTACGCCCGATAAAAATACTTTAATTACAGTAACGGGAATTGATAAATATGAAGTCGGAGCATTTGCCGCCCGGATAAGAGCTGTAAAACCGGCTGAGCCTTATAAAGGTTTTGGTATAAAATATTCAGGTGAGAAGATTATAAGAAAAGACGGAAAAGCTGCGGCAGGTACAGGCAAGAAATAGAGGATTAAATGAAAGATTCAAATAAGAGATTTAATTATCGCGTAAAAAGAGTTAGAAGTAAAATTAACGGAACTCATGACAAACCGCGTTTAAGCGTTTACCGCGGACATAAACATATTTATGCGCAGATTATTGACGACAGCAGAGGCGTCACCCTTGCTTCGGCATCAACATTGTCGCCGGAGCTTAAAGGAAAATTGAAAATTAACGATACTGTAGAAGCCGCTAAATCTATCGGCGGTTTGATTGCAAAAAAGGCAGTTGAAAAGGGTGTAAAGAAAGTTGTTTTTGATCGCAGGGGATATGAATATACGGGCAAGATTAAAGCGCTTGCAGATGCTGCAAGAGAAAGCGGACTTGAATTTTAGAAGCCTTTCCTCTTTAGCGAGGATTATTGCCTTTTTATCTGCAGAGCCTCTCTTTTTTGTCTTATTTTCTCTGCATAAAACTCCATTCCGTTTACGTACTTATCAAAAAATTAAAGAGTTGTTAAGTGAAATATTCTTTCTTATTTTTTACAACATGGAAATCCTTTTTTATAATCTGACCGCTCTTCGTACGATTTTTAAATAAGTGTTAAACCGTCTGGTTTGAAATTTCGCTTTATACTGATTTTTTAATTCAGTTATTAATCAGTAACTCAGGACGTTCGTCCTCTAAATTTCAAATTGTTTTTTACCACCAGAACAGAAATTGAAGCAACATTTTTTATAGTTGTGAAAAATATAAAAAAATGATAAAATAAGAGAGGAATATATATTATATTCAGTTCCTGTACTAAAAGGTACATTCTAAGGGATGTAATAATTTCCTCTCCTTTTTTCTCTGCCTATTGTAAGAGAGGAAAGAAGAAAGAATGTAATTTAGTTTTGGATATTGTCTCTCTTCTCCGCAATGCATTCTTATTTTTACTTGAGGATTTGTTGTCTGCCAGGATAGAACGGACAGGACTAGTTATAAACGGATAAGCAAGCATATTACATGGATATAATGTGCAGTTTTAGGAGGAGGATAAGTTGGCTGAACGATCGGTAATACAACAGCAAAATGACAATAGCTTAAAAGAAACGGTTGTTGCCGTTAACAGAGTTGCAAAAGTTGTTAAAGGCGGCAAGAGATTTTCTTTTAACGCTTTGGTGGTGGTAGGTAACGGAGCTGGAAAAGTAGGGTGCGGACTCGGCAAGGCAAATGAAGTGCAGTCGGCAATTCAAAAAGGCAGTGCGTATGCTTCAAAACATGTGATTTCTGCGCGGCTTAAAGGAAATACTATTCCCCATGAAGTAATCGGTATTTCAGGATCGGGAAAAGTTTTGTTGAAACCTGCTGCTCCCGGAACGGGTGTTATTGCGGGAGGAGCGGTAAGGGCAGTGCTTGAAGCGGTAGGAATAAAAGACATTCTTACAAAGTCAATGCGTTCTTCAAATCCTTTTAATGTAGTTTATGCGACGGTTGAAGCTCTTAAAGAACTCCGTTCAAAGGAAGATGTGGCTAAAATCAGAAAGAAAGAGGTTGCGGATATATGATAGGTTTGGATAATTTAAAACCTGCGAAAGGTTCAAAACACAGAAAAAAAATTGTTGGACGTGGGGTAGGCTCCGGTCACGGACGCACCTCTACGCGCGGTTGTAAAGGGCAAAAATCGCGTTCAGGAGATGGATCGAAAAAAATAGGTTTTGAAGGCGGGCAGACTCCTATTTTCAGAAGGATTCCTAAGAGAGGTTTTAGTAATCATCAGTTTCGCAGAGAATATGAAATTATCAACGTTGATAAATTAAATAAGTTTGAGACGGGTGCTGAGATTACTCCGGCGTCGTTAAAAGAAGCGGGATTTGTTGCTAAAACTAAACTTGTAAAAATTTTGGGCGGCGGTGATGTTAAAAAGTCTTTTACTGTAAAAGCTGTTGCTTTTTCAAAATCTGCGCTTGATAAAATTAAAACTGCCGGCGGAAAGGCTGAAATTGTTAAGTAAGAAATGGTAAAGATGTGCTGTAATTATAAATAAGTAACGGAAAACAATATGCTGAAAAATTTTGCTGATATATTTAAAGTGCCGGAACTTCGGAAAAAAATTTTATTTACATTGCTTATAATTATTGCTTATAGAATAGGAGCTGTGCTTCCTATCCCGGGCATTAATGCGGAAGCGTTAAAATCTTTTTTTGCCGTACAGAGTAACGGTCTTTTGGGTTTTTTTGATATGTTTTCAGGCGGCGCCCTCAACAGGATGTCAATTTTTTCTATGGGTATTATGCCTTATATCAACTCGTCTATTATAATGAGTTTGATGCAGGGCGCTCATATAATTCCTTATTTAGACAGGCTTGGAAGAGATGGAGAACATGGTAGAAAAAAGCTTACGCAAATTACGCGGTACGGAATGGTGCTACTGAGTGCGTTTCAGTCTTTTGGTTGGATAATGATGATAATCAGAATACCTTCTCCGTCTAGAATACCTGTGGTTGTTGATCCGTCATGGTCATGGATTATTTTGGCGGGTTCGACTCTTGTCGCCGGTTCTGTCTTAATTATGTGGCTTGGCGAACAGGTCACGGAAAGAGGAATAGGCAATGGTATTTCTCTTATAATTTTTGCGGGTATTGTGGAAAGACTTCCTCATGCGGTGCTTAGCATTGTAAAGCTTATACAAATGGAAGAAATTTCGGTAATCCTTGCTTTAATGCTTGCCATTATTGTGATAATAGTTTTAGTTTTAGTTGTCTGGATTGAAACGGCGCAGAGAAAGATCCCTATTCATTACGCAAAAAAAATGATTGGCAGAAAAATGTACGGCGGTCAGACGTCTTTTCTGCCGATAAAAGTTGATCAATCAGGTGTTATTGCCGTGATATTTGCGGTTTCTGTTTTATCTGCTCCTTTAACTCTGGCTCAGTTTACTCCGGAATGGACGATATGGGGTTTTCCTATAGCCAGAAAAATTACTGAGTGGCTTAGCGCTACCAATTCTGTAATATACAGTTTGGTTTATGCCTTTATTATTATTTTCTTCTACTATTTCAATAACTCTATATCTTTTGATCCCAAAGATTTGGCGGACAATATGAAAAAATCAGGCGGTTTCATACCGGGCATAAGACCTGGCGAACCGACTTCCGTATATATACAAAAAGTTTTGGAAAGAGTTACTCTTGTCGGAGCGCTGTTCGTTGCCTGTATCGCCGTTTTGCCGGATTATTTAAAGTCGGCACTTGGCGCCCCGTTTTTTTTCGGCGGAACATTGCTGCTTATTGTTGTGGGTGTTTCGCTTGACACTGCTGGGCAGATAGAGTCACATCTTATTATGCGTCATTATGAAGGGTTTATTAAAGACGGGCGTGTAAGAAGAAGATGGTTTAAAGTAAAATAGATTATGAATTATATAATTTTAGGACATCCCGGAGCAGGTAAAGGTACTCAGGCAAAAAAGATTGCCGTAAAGTTCGGTATGGTTCATTTATCTACGGGCGATATGTTTAGAGAAGCAAAAAAATCGGATGAATCTATAAATAAACTTCTTTCGTCGGGACAGCTTGTTCCTGATGAAATAGTTGTCAATATGGTAAGAGAACGGCTTGAAAAGAATGATATAGAAAAAGGGTTTCTTTTAGACGGATTTCCTAGAACCGTAAAACAGGCTGAAGAATTAGACAGAATGCTTAGGTCTGAAAATATAAAAATGGATGGAATTTTTTTGATAAACGTGCCTTTTGAAGAATCGGTTAAAAGAATAGCGGGAAGAAGAGTTTGTGCGTGCGGGGCAAGTTATCATACGATACTACTTCCTCCAAAAGAATCCGGAAAATGCGACCGTTGCGGCGGAGTATTGTTTCATAGAAGCGATGATAAAGAAGATGTCATCAGAGATAGATTTAGTGTTTATGAAAAACAGACTAAGCCTTTAATTGAATATTATAAAGAGAGCGGGCTGCTTATTTATATAGATGGTTTGAAAAGCGAAAGCAGCGTATTTGAACAGATAAGAGGTTGCATTATAAGTGGACGATAAATTGTTTTTTAAAAAACAAAACATAGAATTAAAAACGGCAAAAGAAATTGAGAAAATTAGAACTGCCGGCAAGGTTGTAGGAGAAATTCTGCAAAAACTTTCCGAGGTAATAAAGCCCGGAATAACGACAAAAGATATAGATATTTTTTCGGAAAAGTATATAAAGTCGCTGAAGATGATATCGGCGTTTTTAGGCGTGAAAGGAATAAGTTGTCCTTTTCCCGCTTCGGCTTGTGTATCGGTAAATGATGAGGTAGTTCATGGAATTCCGAATACTTCGCGTGTGCTCAAATCAGGCGATATAGTTTCCGTAGATATGGGCGTGATTTATGAAGGTTATTATGGCGATGCGGCAATGACTTATGCGGTAGGCGGTATCTCCGTTGCCGCCGCAAAACTTCTTGAAATTACCGAATTGTCTTTGCAGAAAGGAATTGAACAGTCGTTATCGGGGAAAAGACTTGGCGACATTTCTTATGCGATTCAGAAAACGGCGGAAGATGCCGGTTTTTCCGTTGTAAGGGATTTTGTCGGACACGGGATAGGAAGATCTTTACATGAAGATCCCCAGATTCCAAATTTCGGCAGAGCTGGTGTTGGTATTAAGTTGCTTCCCGGCATGGTGCTTGCGATAGAACCTATGGTAAACGCCGGAAGTTATGAAGTCTGTATGTTAGATGATAATTGGACGGTTGTTACAAAGGATGGCGGATTAAGCGCCCACTTTGAACATACCGTCGCAATAACCGAAAATGGCTGTGAAATTTTAACAAAGGTATAGAATGGGTAAAGAAGAAAAGATTATTGTTGATGGAAAAATTTTAGAATCTCTGCCGAATGCATTATTTAAGGTAGAAATTGAGGGGAAGCATATAATTTTGGCGCATATATGCGGTAAAATGAGAATGCATTACATAAAAATCCTTCCCGGCGATAAAGTAAAAGTTGAACTTTCTCCTTATGATTTAAAAAGAGGCAGAATAACGTACAGAGAAAAATAGAAACCGCTTTAGATTTTATTATAGTTAAAATATAGATAGCTATTCCTATTTCCCGGTAGTTTTCTACTACTGTAAGAACTTTTTATTTGTTATTGCAGCTGGTATCAGGCAATAGTCGTCGTCAAAATGGAATGCTGTCGCAGACAGCTTTAGGTGTTACGGTGGTTCTAATGTTGTCAAAACTTTTTGCGGAGTGCGTCAAAGTAAAGAGTCTCTTTTTTTTTAAATACTATCGGGTTTTGTGTCATAAAAACTGATTTCTTGACGGGTAGAGTTGCGATAAGTCTGGTGCCAAATATTTGAGATAAAATGACTTGGAATAAACTTCTGCCCTCTTTTTTTCCCTCTCCCGTTTTGTGCAATAGAGTTAGTTATAGCGGGCGGATACCAGATATAGAAATAAAACGGAGTACAAAATGAAAGTCAAAGCGTCAGTAAAACCGATTTGTCAAAAATGTAGAGTAGTAAAACGCAAAGGCGTTGTAAGAGTAATATGTCAAGATCCCAGACACAAACAGAGACAGGGATAAATAAAGACAGATTTAAGAGGGCGGAATTAACAAACGTCGACGAAAACTGCGGCATGTTCTTTCAGGATGGAATATCAGCAGCGTCAGAATTATTTCCGATAAACCGATTTGGAGGAATAGATAAATGGCTCGCGTAGCTGGAGTGGATTTACCGAAAAATAAAAGACTTGATATAGCGTTAAGATATATTTACGGTATCGGACCTACCATATCAGACGAAATCATTAAGGAACTTTCTTTAGACCCCGCAAAGAGAGTTAAGGATTTGACAGAAGAGGAAGTCAGCAGGATAAATAATCTTATAACGAAAAATCTTAAAGTTGAGGGAGATCTCAGAAGGGAAATCCAGTCAAATATCAAGAGACTTATAGAAATAGGAAGTTACAGAGGTTCGCGACATAGAAGAAATCTTCCCGTAAGAGGGCAGAGAACTAAGACCAATGCGCGCACAAGACGCGGTAAGAGAAAAACCATCGGTGCGGGTAAGGTGATGTCTCCCGGTAAAAAGGGTTAAGTAGTATGGCAGAAACAAGCAGTTTCCTGTCTGTTATTGTGAACTTAACGAGCAAGCGCTGAGCGAAGAATGCGGAAAAAAAGAAGTTATCGGGAGAGAGAATAAGAAAATCTCTGTATTGCGGAAATGGCAGTTTACTCCAAATAATCCGGCCTGCTGTAAAGCTTTATAGAAGTTATAATCAGTTATTTGTTTCTTTAGTCCTCAAACATTTGAAAGTGTGAAAATCTTGAACATTTAATATAGGCAGAGTAAATAAAACATGGAGGAAGTATGACAGAAGAAAAGACTGCCGCCGGATCTAAAAAGAGGAAGTATGCCGGCGGAGTAGCAAAAGCTTACATATTATCGACGTTTAATAATACGATTGTTAATATAACAGACGAAAAGGGAAATACTCTTGCATGGGCGTCGGCAGGTGGCTCTGGATTTAAAGGTACAAAAAAGGGGACTCCTTTTGCGGCGCAGCTGACGGCGGCTTCGGTCGGCAGAAAAGTTGTGGGTATAGGCGTAAAACAAGTTGCGATTTTTGTAAAGGGTCCCGGACCCGGAAGGGAGACGGCGATAAGGGGTTTGCAGAGTTCAGGTCTTGGCATAACGGCTATAAAAGATATTACTCCCGTTCCTCATGACGGCTGCCGTCCGCCGAAACTTAGAAGGGTATAATTTAAAAATGATGTTTGGCAAGCAGCGGATTGCTGTCGGGCATTTATTTAAAGTAATGTAAATAATCTGGAGGATTTTGATAGATGTCACGTTATTTAGGGTCAGTATGTAAGTTGTGTCGCCGTGAAAAAGAAAAACTTTTTCTGAAAGGAGAGAGATGTTCTTCAAATTGCGCTCTTAACAGGAAAAGAGGTAAAAACAGTCCCGGACAGCACGGAACTTTGAAAGTTAAGATGTCTGATTACGCAAAACATTTACGTGAAAAACAGAAAGCTAGAAGAATGTACGGTTTAACCGAAGAGCAGTTCAGCAACTACTATAAAACGGCAGAAAGAATGAAAGGTTCTACCGGCGATAATTTGCTTAAACTTCTTGAATTGAGACTTGATAACGTAATTTACCGTCTCGGACTTGCTTCGTCAAAAAAAATGGCAAGACAGATTGTAAATCACGGCAATATTTTGGTTAACGAAAAAAAGATAGATGTTCCGCGCTACCGATTAAAAATTGGCGATGTTATAACGTTTCCTGAGAAGTATAAAGCAAATGCAGTTATAAAAAAACTTATTGAAAAAACGGTGTCAAGCGTTCCTGCATGGCTCAGTTTTGATAAAAGCAGGATTGCCGGAACAGTAGTAGGCGAGCCGTTTGCTGGCGAGACTTCTCATCCCATAAACAGTCATCTTATTGTGGAATATTATTCGAAATAAACTAACCGCCGAAAGGCTTGTTGAGTGAGGTTATTGAAGAATGAAAGTATTGGATTTAGAAAAGTTACGTAAACTTGTTTTAGACGAAAAGACTGCTACGGAATTTTACGGTCGTTTTAGTGCGGGACCTTTTGAACGCGGTTATGGACATACAATAGGCAATTCGTTGAGAAGAATTCTTCTTTCAAGTCTTGAAGGAGCTGCTATTACTTCCGTAAAAATTGCGGGAGCTCTTCATGAATTTGCAGTTTTGGAAGGCGTTAAAGAAGATGTAGCGCAGATTGTTTTAAATTTAAAAAGAATCAGAGTAAAACTCCACTCTGAATGTCCGGAAAAGCTTTATTTAAAAGTTAAAAAAGCCGGAAAAGTTACCGCAAAAGATATTGAAGCAAACGCAAGCGTTAAGATAATGAATCCTGAGCAGGAAATTGCAAATATAGACAACGGAACGACTCTTGAAATGGAATTAGAAGTTTCTCTGGGCAAAGGCTACGTTCTTGCCGAAGAAATGAAATCAAGCAATTCAGTAGGAACAATAATTCTTGATTCGTTGTTCTCTCCGGTAATAAAAGTTAATTACGAAATTGAAAATACGCGCGTGGAACAGACTCTCAATTATGACAGGCTTATCATGGAAATATGGACCGACGGATCGGTATCTCCTAAAGATGCTTTGATGCAGTCTGCAAAAATATTGAGAAACAGTATTGTAATTTTTACAGACAGCGCATTTAAGGGTGATAAAGCTAAAGAAGTTTCCGCAGATGAAGAAGAACAAGATGTAGTTTTAAGCCAGCCGGTGAGCGTTATGGCTGTTTCAGCCAAAACTCTGAAAAGCTTGAGAAGCGCCGGTATTGAGACCATGGATGCTCTTGTCAGGATAAAAGAAGAAGATTTGCTGAATTTTAATAATCTAAGCAAACGGTCATTTGAAGAAATTAAAAATAAAGTTAAAGAGCTGGGCTTATCTCTTGGAATGGGAATTGAGAAGGGAGCAGGTGAATGATAAAAACTTATAACGGAAGCAAACTCGGAATTACAAGTTCGCATAGGAAAGCTTTGCTTCGCAACTTGGCAGCAGCGTTGTTTCTGCATGAAAAAATAACGACTACGCTGTCTAAAGCAAAAGAACTTGTAAGTTATTCTGAAAAACTTGTAACAAAAGCGAAAAAAGCCGATTTAGGTGCTGTGAGAGCAATAAACGGAGAAATAAACAGTAAGGATGCTGTAAAAAAAATTTTTGATGTTTTAGTACCGCGCTACAAAGAGAGGAACGGCGGCTATACGCAGATTTTAAAAATTGGAATGAGACGCGGTGACAATGCGGATATTGCCATAGTTAAACTTGTTACTTAAAAACAGAATTGAGAATGTAAAAAGAAATTAAAGACAGCCGCATAAAACGGTTTAAGACTTTTTGTGCCTTTTTTCACCTTTGAATAATTTCTTATTCGTTGACCGTCAGCTTCTTAAAATAAATTCAGAGTGAGGGCGTAAAAAGACGAATAGAGAATCTGTTGTTGTAATATATTATCTTGAGAATCTTTAAGTCAGCTATTGCGGTTTACTCCGCTTTTTGCTTTCTTTTTTTCGCACTGAGGAAAAGATGTTCAATTATATTTTCGGATTGTTTTCAAATGATATGGGTATAGATCTCGGAACGGCTTCCGTTCTTGTTTTCATTAAAGGGCAGGACATTGTTTTAAGAGAGCCGTCTGTCGTGGCTATGGAACGCGATACAAAGCGCGTTCTGGCTATCGGCGTGGAAGCAAAAAAAATGCTTGGCAAAACTCCCGCAAATATTATTGCCGTAAGACCTTTGAGAAACGGCGTTATTGCGGATTTTGAAGCAACTGAGAAGATGATAAGATATTTTATAAAAAAAGTTCACAAAAAAAGAGCGCTGCTTCATCCCCGGATAGTTATAGGCGTTCCTTCTGGAATTACTGAAGTTGAAAGAAGAGCTGTCAGAGAATCCGCAGAACAAGCCGGGGCAAGGGAAGTTTATCTTATCGACGAGCCTATGGCTGCTGCAATCGGTGCTGGCATACCAATTCAGGAGCCTGAAGGGAGCATGATAGTTGATATCGGCGGAGGTACGACTGAAGTTGCCATTATATCTTTAGGCGGTATGGTTGTTGCAAAGTCGCTTGATATTGCGGGCGATAAAATGGACGAAGCTGTAGTTCAGTATTTCAGACGGAAATATAATCTTACTATAGGTGAAAATACGGCGGAAGGGGTTAAAATGAAAATAGGTTCCGTATTTCCGCTTGAAGAAGAACTGTCTGTGGATGTAAAAGGCAGGGATCTTCTTACGGGTCTTCCTAAAACAGTCAATGTTAGTTCGGAGGAAGTCAGGATTGCATTATCGGAGCCTATTAGAAAAATAATGGAAATTGTAAAAAATGTTCTTGAAGAAACTCCGGCTGAACTTTCTGCAGATCTTGTTGACCGCGGAATAATATTGAGCGGCGGCGGTTCTCTTGTAAGAGGACTTCCGGAACTCTTATCAAAAGAAACTGAACTTCCCGTAAATCGGGCAGATGATCCTCTCAGCTGTGTTGCAAAAGGAACAGGCGCATATTTGGAGGAACTGGATAACATAAAGAATTCCAAGAAAAGACGCATATAGCTGAATCATCTGGCTGTGCAAATCCTTTTATGTTCTGCATCAGGTTTTGATAAAATGTGCCGACACAAAGAATCAAAATATGGAAATATCATCTTTGTAATCCTTCTTTTAATTGGGGTTTTTTTTATAGCCGGCAGACTTACTTCTCCTGTAAAACTTATAAAAAACCTTGTTTACTACATTTCTTATCCTACTCTCCGGACGGCGGATTGTATTTTTCGTTCTATGGGAACTTTTGCCGACAATGTTAAAGCAATAGTTTATATGCATCGGGAAAATATTGTCTTTAAGCAAAAAAATCAGGAACTTAATGATAAACTTCGCAATTATAATTCAATATCTGAAGAATGTAATAACCTATCAAGACTTTTAAAATTAACAAAAATAAAAAATATCATATACGTTTTTGCTGGAATTTCCTTTGGAGCGTCGGATGAACGGTATCAGTGGTGTATCTTAGATAAAGGCGGAGCGGACGGTTTATACAACGAACTTCCGGTGGCAATGCTTAATAAAGAAAACGACATATTATGTGCTGCGGGAAAAATAATAGAAACTCATAAGACTTCGTCAAAGGTTGTTTTGATAACAGATTCAATTTCTGTGATCCCGGTGGAAATTAAAGATAAAGGCATTAATTGTCTTGCCGAAGGATCTAATTCAAGCTTATTAAAGATTACCTATATTCCGTCCGATGCTGATGTTAAACCAGGCGACGAAATTGTTGTAAGCGGATTGAGCGCGGTTTTTCAAAAAGGTATGCCTGTGGGCGTTATTACGGAAGTATCGGAAGGAGCTTCTGCGGATTTTAAAACTGCAGCGGCTAAAGTTTTTTATGAAAATAATATTTTTAATAAAGTAGTCGTTCTTGTACCGCAAAAACAATGAAAAAATTAATTTCTTATCTTTTCCTTTATTTTGTTTTCTGCATGCTTCAGTTTTTTTTCGGCAGATACATAAGCGTTTACGGAATTTTCCCAAACTTTATACTGATTTTTGTCGTATATCTTGGTCTTTCAAAAGGAATAATAAATGCGCAGTTAATGGGTTTTCTGTTTGGCCTAACATGGGACGTTTTCTCAACGGACATTTTCGGCATAAGAACGGTAATGTTTACAGCTATAGGATATCTTGCCGGCAGGTTTTGCAAAGATTTTGACAGAGAAAAGATTTTTACGCAGATTGTGATAATATTTTTTGCAAGTACTGTTTATTGGTTGGGTTTCGGTTTAATTTATTTTATTTTTCCGGATAATGGAAATTGTGCGTTTTCTTTTAGTATTCTTTCGGTTTCTTCAAAAATTGTTGTTACAGCGATGTTTGCTCCCTTAGTATTTTATATTTTAGAAAAGATGGATATCATAAGAGGTCCCCGCGGCACAACTGATAGATAGAAAAATTGGTGTTTGACTAAACATTGCTTTTTATTTTGGCATAATAATTGCATAGAAAACGCAATATTTACAAATGTCGGAGGAATAGCTAAAAGTGAAAAAAACAATGATACTTTTAATTGTAAGATTAATGGTGTTAACGTCTTGCGGAAAAGCTGAGAGAGTTATTAAACACCAACAAAGAGACTGATAATAGCTCTCTTACAACTGCTGTAGATAAAGAAAAGCTAGCACAAATATTAAATTATATTCCTTTTAGAGATATAAGGATGCATGTGTTTTGGAGCGATACTGATGCTGGCTTGGCAAGATTGGCATCAAAAGCCACAGCAGTTGCTTGGTATGACTGAAGAGTTCACTCTTAGAGAAATCATTGCGTATTTCTTTAACACTTATTGGGTAGCCTGTGATCGAAAGTATCAGAATCCGGGTAGATACGCAACGGATATAACTGTTAATCATTATAAAAGCAATATAGATGTTAAGTACGCATGACACATGTGATTTATAAAAAAAATAATTAGTATTTATGAGTATTTATGTTTTGATGTCTTTAGCGTTGTTAAGCTTTAGCGGTTGAGATAATATAAGTCCGTCTATGACAGCGAGGGTGAAGTTGCGAATTAGCAGTCAATAATACTATATGATAGCGAGCGTGAAATTGTATAGTGTCAGTTAGAAATATTACCTATGGGAAAAGGTCGTTGCCTGTCATATTGAGGGGACAGTGTCCCCTCAATATCCAATCTTTTATTATCCCCCCCCCCCCCCAGATCTGACAAAAGTTGAAGAGAAGATGGAGTTTTAAGATTTGGCAGTTGACTATAAGTGAGGAAAAATAAGCAACTGCGGACGCTTTTAAACTTTGTCCATTTTCTAAATTTGATATATTTTGATATATTTTGTTTAAGAGTTTTATCCGCATTATTTAAAAAAGGTAAAATTTTCTGAAAAATTCAAACGGCAAGAGCGACTGTTATAAGGTTAGTTGGTTATAGGGCAGTGTGCAAAAATGGTATGGCAGAAGGAAGATGAATCTGATTATGAAGCTTTTCTTAAAAAACACAAGATGATTCTTGTGTTTTTTGTATTTTTATTTATTTGTCTTTCTATACGACTTTTTTATCTTCAGATTATCAAGGGCGGTAGCTACCGAAAAATTTCGGAGCAGCAAAGAATACATAATACGTACGAACGCGCTCCGAGAGGAATAATTTATTCTGCGGACAACGCCGTGCTTGCGGAAAATGAATTCTCTTACGTCGCTTTATTTTATCCTTTTGAGCAGCAGCGGGCTCCGTCAGACGAGAGCATAAGGGAACTCAATAAAATTTTAGGAAGAAATATAAAATTTACTGCAGATAAAAATTGGAGATACGGCACATTTGTAAAACTTGCAGATAACATCGCGATTGAAGAAATGTTTAAAATAAAGGAAAAGAAGTTGATTTTAAAAGATATTTCCGTCATAAAAAAGCCACATAGAATTTATTATTATCCGGAAGTTGCAAGTCATATAATAGGTTATATAGGCGAAATAAGAGCTGATGAAATTGAAGAATTGTCGGAACAGGGATATAAAATAGGAGATTATATCGGCAGAGGAGGCATAGAACAGTCCTATGACAAGTATCTGCAGGGCAGAGACGGCGGCTGGCAGACTGAAGTAAACGCAAAAGGGTATAAGATAAAGTCGTTTAAATATGTTCCGCCGGAAATCGGGGCAAGCGTTTACTCAACGGTGGATTTAAAACTCCAGAAAGCCGCTTACGATGCGTTAAAAAACAGCAGCACCGGTAGAGGAGCAGCGGTAGTGCTTGATACAAGAACCGGCGCCGTAAAAGCGTTGGTTTCGTGTCCGGGTTTTGATACAAATAAAGCTGGCACTAAAGATTTCGGGATATATTTAAAAGATAAAAAGCTGCCGCTTTTTAACAGATCGCTTCAAGCCCTTTATCCTCCGGGTTCCGTATTTAAAATAATAACGTTTGCCGCAGCCGTAGAACTTTTAAGCGTTGATACTGAAAAAGCAATGCGTTGTGACGGCAGTTTTGAACTCGGCAACAGGCGTTATTCCTGCTGGTGTAAAACGGGTCACGGCGAAATGAATCTTATTTCCGCGACGGCGCAGTCGTGCAATATTTATTTTTATCAGTTAGGACTGAAACTTGGTATAAAAAATCTTGAAAAATATGCAAAAAAATTTTATCTCGGACAAAAAACGGAAATAGACTTGCCTAATGAGAAAAGAGGTTTTGTTCCCAGCCCGGAGTGGAAAAAATTAAAATCAAAAGTGTCATGGCTTCAAGGTGACACGGTTATATTTGCAATAGGTCAGGGCGCGCTTTGGGTAACGCCTCTTCAGATGGCGTATATAGTGGCTGCCGTTGCAAATAAGGGCATATATTATAAACCTTATATTGTGGATAGAGTTGTGGATCTTAACGGCAATGAAGTGTATAAACATGCGTTAGAATGTGGCAAGCGGGCAGATTTGTCGGACAGGACGTGGGATCTGCTGCATAAAGCGCTTTTGGAAGCTGTTGAAAGCGGTACGGGAAGAAAAATCAGGCTTTCCGGTATTAAAATTGCAGGTAAAACTGGAACAGCCCAAAACCCGCATGGAAAAGACCATGCTTGGTTTATTTCTTATGCGCCTGCCGATTCCCCTGAAATTGCAATAGTGGTTATTGTTGAAAACGGCGGCGTCGGCGGACTTAACGCCGTTCCCGTAGGCAGGAAAATATATGAAGCTTATTTTAATGTAGAGTCTGGAAAGGAAGAACAGCAGTGATTGATAAAAAACAGTTTTTTCAGCATTTTATTTCAGATATAGATTGGTGGCTTATTTTTGTGATTTTGATTTTAATGCTGATAAGTTTTATTGCAATATATTCCGCAGGCGTTAATTACGGAATGTCGTTTAAGTATCTTTCAGTTCAGTTTTTAGCGGCTGGAATAGGTTTTATATGGCTTTTTCTTTTTGCGGGTTTTAATTACCAGTATTATAGGCATTTTGATAAGTTTATTTATATTTCCTCTCTTGCGCTTTTAGTTTCTGTTTTGATTTTTGGTTCGGGAAAAAGGGGGACGAGAGGCTGGTTTGATTTCGGATTTATATCTTTTCAGCCTGTAGAAATTGCAAAAGTAATGTTTATTTTGGCGCTTGCTTCTTTCCTTGATAAGAGAGTAGAAGAATCGGAAAAAATATCTTTTTTAATTTCCGCATTTGCAATGCTTGCGGGTCATTTGGTGCTTATAATGATGCAACCTGATTTTTCTTCCACACTTTCTTATTTTCCTGTAACTTTAGTTCTTCTTTTTATGGTAGGTGTTAAACCTTTTTATCTGCTTTGCATCATTGTTTTAGGAAGTCTAGCCATAGGCATACCTCTTTTAGAGACATTTCTGGATATGCGACTGAAATCTTTAGGAAGCGAAACATTTTTAACAAGTTTGGCAGTTTCTTTAAAGATCGGCTGGACAGGCATTTATATTATTGCGGCAGTACTGTTTCTGATAGCGGGCGGATGGTGTTTATTGTGGAAGTTTCGGGTTAAAATTCCTATTATTTATCCGGCTATTTTGTGTGGTGCGATACTGATTGGCTGTGCGGTTTCTATACCTGTAGAAAAGTCGTTAAAAGACTATCAAAGAAAAAGACTTGTGATGTTTTTAAATCCTAAGGTTGATCCGCGGGGAGCTGGCTACAATATAATACAGTCTAAAATAGCCATAGGTTCAGGCAGATTTACGGGAAAGGGGTTTAAAAGAGGAACGCAGACTCAGCTGGGTTTTCTACCGGAGCAGCATACGGATTTTATTTTCTCGGTTATCGGCGAAGAAGGCGGTTGGATTATGTCGCAGCTTACTCTCTTTTTATATTTTCTTTTTATTTGGCGGGCTCTTGCTATAGCAAAGGAAGCTCGTGACAGATACGGATCTCTTGTTGCGGCGGGATTTGCCGCAATGTTTTCGATTTATGCGGTTATCAACATAGGCATGGTTATGGGTATAATGCCTGTAACGGGTATGCCTCTGCTTCTTCTCTCTTACGGCGGTTCATCAATTTTTTCATCGCTGTGCGCTATTGGTATTTTGTGTTCTATTCACATGAGGAGACATACCTATTATTGATGTTTTCTTTTTCTTAGCTCTTTTCTTAAAATATACGCCGTTTGGGGATTAACTGTATAGATTTGCAAAAATATAGTAAAAAATATAAAATTACTAATACGGAAGACTAAAAGGAGAAATAAAAAATGAAAAAACTAGTGTTATTTGTAGCATTAGCGGCAGTGTTTGGGTTATCATTTGTATCTTGTAGTAGTGGCAAGTCAGAAGATACTACGACAGAAAACAATACTGAAAACGTTCAAGAGGCAGGTGATTTAGGTGCTGCAGATGTGCCGCAGCAAGGGACACAATCGCAGCAACAGCAAGGGGTGGCATAATAAAAAATACATAGATTACCAATAGATAAATGTATATCATCCAGAAGCAACTGCAAAACTGCTTTAGTGGTTATTATCTCTATGATATGTTTTGTTTCTTTATCTGATAACTAGCTACTGCCTTTAAAAGATGGGATTGTTTTTCTGTAAAGATACTTTTAGTTGTAAATTACCTTGAAATGAGACAGTAGTAAACGCCGAGATTTTGTGAGAAGTTGTTTACATCTCAAATAAAAAATAAAAGAGGCTGTCTTTGAAGCGGACAGCCTCTTTTATTTATACGGTGCTTTATAAACTTAAAAAGTAATGGAAATTCTTATTCCATTAACTAAAGCTGATAATTTTTTTGTCTTGATTTCTAAAATACTGGATAACTGGAGCGATAGAGATGTAGTCATTTACCGCAAAGTTATAATACAATTCTATTTGTATTTCGCTGTTATTTTTGTAAGTTTCTGTGTTACAATAGTATCCTAAAGAAAAAATCCGGCGCTAAAGAGTACAATGCTTTATCGTCTGCGGTAATTTATGGTCCAAATGCCGCCGGCAAGACAAATATAATTGAAGCAATGGAGGATTTTAAAAGAATAATATTATCTGCCAATATATTAAATAATCCTGTATTGCAGGCTACAAGCAGGCATGGCGGAAGCCTTGAGTTTATTCCAAACGTTATATCTGCAGATGACTTGCCGACAGATTTTAGCATTGAATTTATTTCAGAAGATAGAGAAAATAAAAAAAACTATGTTTTTAAATATAATTTATCTGTTCAATTGGGAAAATTTGCAAAACCAGATTATCAAAGGAAGATACTTCTCGAAGAATTGTTTATCGGGGGGAAAGAAATATTTACAAGGAAAGAGAATAAAATAGAATTGAATTTTAATAAATTAAAACGATTCCTTCCCTATAGCTTTAAAAAAACTGAATCTAAAAATATAATGAAAAGGTTAAACGAGAATTTAGTGCAGACTGATTTATTTTTAACTTCGGGTTTTAAAAATATCTGTAGCAGTCAGTTAGTTGAAATTTTTAAGAATTGGTTTTTAAACAATTTTAAAATTATTTGCAACGCAAATAAGGTTGAAGTTTTTCCGCCCGTGTCAGTCTTAAAAGAAGCAAAAGATAGAAAGTTTGTTAAAAATTCAGTTTTAGATAAGATTTTAAAAAAACTTGGAATTGTTTCTGATGTAGGTTATGGCTTTAATAAGTTTAAGAATTATTGTGAGCTTGCATCTCTAATAAAAAATGATAATAATTCAACGAATGTAATAGTGCCGTCTAGAATTTTTGAATCATTGGGAACTTTAAGATTATCTAGTCTGATTATAATATTGTATAATGCTATTAAGTCGGGGCTGACTATTGTTATGGATGAATTTGATGCTTCAATTCATCCTATGATAATAATGAATATTATAAATCTTTTTCACAATGATGAGATTAATAAAAATCATGCGCAGCTGATATTCAGCACGCACAATCCGATTTTTTTAAAAAGTTCATTATTTAGAAGAGATGAAATCAAATTTGTTGACAAAGAGGAAAATTCAAATACAAGCATTTTATATGCACTGTCTGATTTCGGTACAAATAGCAGAAAACCTGTGAGGAAAACTACAGATTATATGAAGAATTATTTCATTAATCGCTATGGAGCTGTAAGAGATGTTAATTTATCCGACGTGTTCAAGGAATATTATAGATAGAGAGCGATGAAAAGAAAGGAAAATAGAAAATTTTATCTTTCAGTGGAAGGTGAGACAGAAAAGTGGTACTTTGAACATCTTAAAACTCTTATAAATAAAAGTGAATACGGCGGATATAAGATATCGTATAATCTCGAGATAGAAAAAAACCCTGTAAGTTTTGTTAAGAGTGTAAATATTTTGAGTGATAAGGCGTTCCACATATTTGATTATGAAAGTAATAATAAAGAACATGTTGCTGTATTTAATAATACTCTTCAAAAGATTAAAGAGGCAGAGAAATTGAGAAGTGAAATAAAATATAAAATAGGATACTCAAATCAAAGTTTTGATTTGTGGATTATTATGCATAAAAAGAAGCTGACATGTCTAATTACAGAAAATAGCGATTATTTAGAACACATAAATAAAGCGTATAACACAAATTTTAAAAACTTTGACAAATATAAACAAGAAGATAACTTCAAAAAGCAGATATTGTCTGAAATATCTTTGAAAGATGTATTTTTTGCAATTGAATCTGCAAAAGGAATTAGAGAAAATAATGAAAAGAATTCAAAAAAGTCAGAGAAATTTAATGGTTTTAAATATTATCCAGATAATCCCGATTTGACTGTTCATGAATGCGTTAAAGAGATGTTGTCGGAATGTGAATTTAAAGATGAGCAGTAAATAGTATCGGATAAAACTTTTGCTTCAAAAAAAATGGAGTTTATCATCGGAGTCAGTGGGATATGTTGACATTGAAATTGTTTTTTTATAGCATAATTAAAACTTAATATGTTTTACTTGAAACCGTTGATGTGGAAATAACGGTAATCGTGCAGTTACAGAGAGCGGGCGCAGCTGAGATTCCCGTACGACGCAGATTGTCAAATGGACCACGGAGGGCGCGGTTAAAAGGATTAAGAATTACGGTTTATGACTGTTTGGCTGTAATGTCCCTAGTATTCCGCGACGCATAGCAAGCGTTATTTGCGATGAGCGTGTCAGCGCTCTTAAAGAGTTCGGGTTTGGCTTTTGCTGTTCCCGTAAATCAAGGTGGCACCGCGGATATTTCATACGTCCGTCCTTGACATATATTTTTTATGTCATGGGCAGGCGTTTTTTTATTTTACATAGGAGGGAAAAATGATTAGACCTTCGTTTGAAGAGGCGAAAAAGTTTTTTAAAGATTACACTATAATTCCAGTATGTACAGAAATTTTTGCGGATATTAGAACGTCTGTTGAAATCCTCAAAATTTTTACGGCGGGAAATAAAAAATGTTATCTGCTTGAAAGCGTCGAGAGTTTTGCTTTCGGCGAGACTTGGGGAAGATATTCTTTTCTTGGCTGCGACCCAAAACTTACCGTCAGGTGCAACAATAATAAAGTTTTTATAGATAACGGCAAAAAGAAAGAAATAATGACGGATAATCCTGTAAAAATATTGAGAGATATCATTTCGGAATATAAAAGTCCTAAGATAGAGTATATGCCTCCGTTTACGGGCGGATTGGCGGGATACTTTTCTTATGATTTTGTTAAGTACGGTGAGAAATCTTTAAATCTTTCAAATTTAAATGACGAAAATTTTGATGATTTTTATCTTATGCTTTTTGATACGATTATAGCTTTTGACCATTTAAAACAAAAAATTTTTATTGTAGTAAACGTTCCCGTGAGAAATTTTGAAAAGAATTTTATAAAAGCGGAAGAAAAACTCAAGAAAATGGAAGACCTTATAAAGAGCGGTGTGACAAAAAAAGAGCAGAAATCGGAACTTAAGTCGGACTTCAAGATGCTTCATGATAAAAAAGAGTTTATGAATATGGTTGAAAAAGTGAAAGGACATATACGCGAGGGCGATATTTTTCAGGCTGTGATATCAAACAGAGCTGAGGCGGATTTCAGCGGCAGTCTTATACAGACATATAGAGTTTTAAGAACTACAAATCCGTCGCCGTATATGTTTTATTTCAATTTCGGCGATGTTGAGATTGCCGGTGCTTCGCCTGAGACGCTTGTTACTTTAAAAAATAAAAAAATAACAAATTATGCTCTGGCTGGAACGTGCAGACGTGGAGCGAACGCCGCCGAAGACGAATTTCTTATCTCGCAGCTTTTAAGCGACGAAAAAGAACTTTCGGAACACAATATGCTTGTGGATTTAGGAAGAAATGATTTAGGCAAAGTCAGCAGGTTCGGTTCTGTAAAAGTAGCGGAATATATGAAAATTTTGAAATTTTCGCATGTAAGCCATATAGCGTCGGTAATAAGTTCAACTATAGAAGACGGTTATGATCATCTTGACGCTTTGTTGGCGGTTCTTCCGGCGGGAACTTTATCCGGCGCTCCTAAAAAGAGAGCTTGCGAGATTATAAACGATTTGGAGAAACATAAACGCGGGACATACGGCGGTGCGATAGGCTACATAGATTTTACGGGAAATATGGATATGTGTATTGCAATAAGAATGGTAAAACTGCAAAACGGGAAAGTTTATGTTCAGTCCGGCGCGGGTGTTGTTGCAGACAGCGATCCGGAAAAAGAATATAACGAGTGTAGTCAAAAAGCGCGGGCGGTTATTAATGCGCTCCAGATTGCGCAGGAGGAGAAAATATGATTTTGATTATAGATAATTACGACAGTTTTTCTTATAACCTTTATCAGTATGTCGGAACTATAAATAAGGATGTAAGAGTTATAAAAAATGATGAAATGACGGTTAAGGAAATAGAGGAATTAAATTCGTCACATTTGATTATTTCACCGGGTCCGGGAAGACCAGATGCCGCGGGAGTATGCGAAGAAGCGATAAAATATTTTAAAGGAAAAGTACCGATACTGGGAGTTTGTCTGGGACATCAGGCGATATGTGAAGTGTTTGGCGCAAAAATTACGTATGCAAAAACATTAAAGCACGGCAAAACTAGCGATATACATATTGCTAACGGCAGCCCTGTTTTTAAAGGACTTTCTCCTGTTCTTAGAGCTGCAAGGTATCATTCCCTGATTGCAGACAGAGCGACTATTCCCGATGAGCTGCTTGTGATAGCCGAAGATGAAGAATCGCAGGTAATGGGCGTAAAACATCAGGACTGCGATCTTTACGGACTGCAGTTTCATCCGGAATCGGTGCTTACAAAAAACGGAATGACGATAATTGAAAATTTTCTCGATTTGAGGGGGACAAGATGATACGGGAAGCTATTTATGAAATCGTAAACAGGAATAATCTTACAATAGATAAAACAAAAGAAGTGATGAACCGGATAATGGACGGCGGAGCTACCGATGCGCAGATTGCGTCTTTTCTTACGTCGCTAAGGCTTAAAGGCGAGACTATTGAAGAGATAACAGCTTGCGCAATGGTTATGAGAGAAAAATGCCAGAAATTGAATCCCGAATTTGATGTGCTTGATATTGTGGGAACAGGCGGCGACGAACTTGCGACATTTAACATTTCAACAATATCGTCTTTTATCATTGCGGCGGCTGGCGTGCCGGTTGCAAAGCACGGCAACAGAAGCGTATCGAGCAAATGCGGAAGCGCGGATTTGCTTGAAGCTTTAGGAGTAAATATAATGCTTACCCCGCAGCAGTGCGAAGCGATATTAAAGAAAGTTGGGATGTGCTTTTTAATGGCGCAGACATTTCATTCGTCAATGAAATATGTGGCTAAAGTAAGAAAAGAGCTTGGCATAAGAACGATATTTAATATTTTAGGACCTCTTGCAAATCCGGCGAAAGCAAGCTATGAGCTTATCGGCGTTTACGATGAAAATCTTGTGGAACCTATAGCGAGCGTACTTGTAAATCTAGGCGTAAAAAGAGCGATGGTAGTACACGGGCATGACGGACTTGATGAAATAACGTTGTCCGACACTACGACTATTTGCGAAGTAAACAGCGGCAGATTGAACAGTTTCTTTATTACGCCGGAACAGTTTGGATTAAAAAGATGTAGCTTGTCTGAACTGATAGGCGGAACGCCTCAGGAAAACAGAGAAATAGCGTTAAATATTTTAAACGGCGAGCAGGGAGCTAAAAGAGATACCGTCGTTTTGAATTCCGCTGTGTGTTTGTATATGTTTTACGATAATATGACGCTTAAGCAGTGTTTGAAAATGGCTCAGGATATGATTGACAGTAAAAAAGCGTTAAATAAACTTGACGAGTTTATAAAAGCATCGCATGAGGCTTAAAGGAAAAGGAATGTAGCCTGTGCGGCGGTCTGCCTTGCTATTCGTTTGAGAGATGTCGTCTGTCGAGGTAATGCCGGATAGAGCAGTCAAAAGTGGCGGGATTTAATCGCTGCGGAGGGGGGTTCTCTTATTTCTTTTTCTTCATACTTTGAGAGAGCGGATTGAGATAAGGGTCGGAAAGTGTTGATAATCAAAGATTAAAAACTTCGGATTGCCGTGAAAGTTGAGGGGTATAAAAAAATTGATGATAAGCCATCGTTTCTTCATTGTCCTGAAAAGTGGAAAATGTTTAAACGGGAGATTTATTTTTGTAAAAGCGTTAACGAGGTATAATAATAAAAATGATATTGGATAAAATTGTTGCGGCAACAAAAGTAAGAGTGGAAAAAGCAAAGCTTCAAAAATCTTTTGAAACAATGAAAAGAGAAGCCTTAAATAAAAACGAGAATTTTACTTCTTTTAAAAAAGCATTATCAAAAGCGGGAATAAATTTTATTTGCGAAGTTAAAAAGGCATCGCCGTCAAAAGGGCTGATTTCGCCTGACTTTAAATATAAAGAAATTGCTCTGGAATATGAAAAAGCGGGAGCTAACGCTGTTTCCGTTCTCACCGAACCGGATTTTTTCCTTGGCGGTATAAAATATTTGCAGGAGATAAAAAGTATTGTTAAAATACCGGTTTTGCGCAAAGATTTTATAATAGATTCTTACCAAATATATGAATCGAGAGTCATCGGCGCGGATGCGGTTCTTTTAATATGTGCTGTTTTATCATACGGCGTTTTGAAGGAATTTTTAGAGACGGCGCAGGGACTCGGTATGTCTTGTCTTGTTGAAGCTCATGATGAGGAAGAAATTGAGACAGCGTTGAAAGCTGGTGCGGAAATAATAGGTGTAAATAACAGAAATCTTAGAACTTTTGAAGTTGATTTTTGCAACAGTATGAAACTCCGCAGACTTGTGCCGGACGATAAAGTTTTTGTTTCAGAAAGCGGGATTAAAACGAAAAAGCATATAGACATTCTTAAAGCAAATAGCGTTAATGCGGTTTTGATAGGCGAAGAACTTATGAAAAGCAGAAATATTGCGGGACGTCTTAGAGAATTGAAAGACTGAAAAAGAACTAACTGCTGTCTGCCGTCGGGGCTGATAAATCTGTCGGCGGGCGCAGAAAATAAGAAGCGGTTTCTGCTTGGTATTGGAGACAATTGCGGTCTTTTTGCAGTTTTTGCGGTAGTCTTGACGGTTTGATTTGATACAAAACAGCGAAAACCGGGGTGTCCGGTTTTAGGTGATAAAGTCAGTGGGAGAATTGCAGTTATGCCGAAAATAAAAATATGCGGGCTTAAAAGAGAAGAGGACGTAAACTTTGTAAACGCTGCATGTCCGGATTATGCCGGTTTTGTTTTTGCAGGCGTAAAGAGAAAAATAGATTTTAATACTGCTGCAAAATTCAGATCTTTGCTTGATGATAAAATTCAGTCGGTCGGTGTTTTTGTAAACGATGAAATTGATAATATTGTAAATTTGTGTAATGATAAAACCATAAATTTGGTTCAGCTTCACGGCGGAGAAGATGAATCTTATATAGGCAGATTGAAAGAGAGAATTAAAAATACGGTTGTAAAAGCTGTGAGAGTAAAAGATAAAATTTACAGCGTCGCGACAAAAGCAGATTTTGTGCTTTTTGATACCTATAGTAGCTCTGAATATGGCGGTAGCGGTAAAGTTTTTGATTGGGATTTGCTTAAAGAGTGCAGAAAACCGTTTTTTCTTGCGGGCGGACTGAATAAAGATAATATGGCGGTAGCGGTAAAAAAGTTGAATCCTTATTGCGTTGATTTAAGCAGCGGTGTTGAAACGAATGGCGTAAAAGATTTGAATAAAATTATTGAGACGGTAAAAATTTTAAGAAGTTTATAAAAACTGGGTGAAAATCAAAACAGGCGGCAGGGTTGCGGATGTAAAAATGCGGATTTTTGTGGTTTTAAATAAAAAAATTCTTCAGGTTTTTGGTTTTCAGAATGACAATCATACAGGAAGGAGATAGACAATGACAAAAGGAAAATTTGGGATTCATGGCGGGCAGTATGTTCCAGAAACTCTTATGAATGCCGTGAACGAACTTGAATCGGCTTATAACTGTTTTAAAAATGACAGACATTTTAACGAGGAGCTTACTTCTCTGCTCAACGGATATGCGGGAAGACCTTCGGAATTATATTATGCCGGAAATGTTACCGAGAAACTCGGCGGGGCAAAAATATATTTAAAAAGAGAAGATTTAAATCATACCGGCTCGCACAAAATAAACAATGTTTTGGGGCAGGCTCTGCTTGCCAAAAAGATGGGCAAAAAAAGAATTATAGCGGAAACCGGAGCGGGGCAGCATGGAGTTGCGACTGCGACTGCCGCTGCGCTGCTTGGCATGGAATGCGAAATTTTTATGGGCGAAGAGGATACTGAAAGGCAGGCTTTAAATGTTTTCAGAATGCAGCTGCTTGGCGCGGAAGTTCATCCTGTAAAAAGCGGCACGAAAACTTTAAAGGATGCCGTAAGCGAAACTATGAGAGAGTGGAGCAAAAGAATTGATGACACGTTTTATGTTTTGGGTTCGGTAATGGGACCGCATCCATATCCGCAGATTGTGAGGGATTTTCAAAGTGTTATAAGCAAGGAAATAAAAGAACAGTTGATGAAAAGAGAATCTGCTCTTCCGTCTGCCGTTGTAGCCTGCGTCGGAGGAGGGTCAAATTCAATAGGCGCTTTTTACAATTTTATAGACGATAAGGAAGTCAGGCTTATAGGATGCGAAGCTGCTGGTAAAGGTGTTGATACTTTTGAAACCGCGGCTACAATTGCAAAAGGCAGACTTGGAATATTTCACGGAATGAAATCGTATTTCTGCCAGACAGAAAAAGGACAAATTGCGCCTGTATATTCGATTTCTGCAGGGCTTGATTATCCGGGCATAGGTCCGGAACATGCATACCTGCACGATACAAAAAGAGCGCAATATGTCCCCGTTACCGATGATGAAGCTGTCGGAGCGTTTGAATTTTTATCAAAAACCGAAGGGATTATTCCCGCAATAGAATCTGCACATGCAATGCATTATGCAATGAAGATTGCCCCTGAAATGAAAAAAGACGAGATAATAGTTGTCTGTATTTCTGGCAGAGGCGATAAAGATGTTGCAATGATTGCCAAATACAAGGGGGTAAATATTAATGAATAATATCCGTTCTTCCGCTGCCGCCTCAAAGAGCAGGGGGCTTATCACAGAAATATTTAAAAATGGAAAAGCTCTGATAACGTATCTTACGGCTGGGGATCCGTCTCTTGATAAAACTGAAGACTACGTTTTGACAATGGCTGAAAATGGATCTGATTTAATAGAAATCGGCATACCTTTTTCGGACCCTGTGGCAGAGGGAGAGACAATACAAAATGCAATGATAAGAGCGTTGTCAAAAAATATAGATTTAGATGGTATTTTTAATGTGGTTGCAAACGTCCGAAAAAAGTCAAAAGTTCCGCTTGTATTTATGACGTATTTAAATCCTTTATTTTCTTACGGATATGAAAAGTTTTTTAAAAAGTGTGCCAGTACGGGAATAAACGGCATAATCGTTCCAGATATGCCTTTTGAAGAGCAGGGCGAAATCAAAGGTTTTACTGATAAATACGGCATAACGGTTATTACGCTCATAGCTCCTACGTCTAAAGAGAGAATAAATGTTTTGGCAAAGCAGGCGGAAGGTTTTATATATCTTGTTTCATCGCTTGGCGTTACGGGAGTGAGAAGCAGGATAACCACAGATATTGATGCTATAGTGTCTGAAATAAAGAAAGTGACGGATACGCCTGTTGCCGTAGGATTTGGGATTTCTACTCCCGAGCAAGCAAAAAAAGTGACAAAGTCTGCTGACGGCGTGATAATCGGAAGCGCTGTTGTAAAAATAATTGCGGAGTATAAAGAAAATGCCGCTCCCAAACTTGCGGAATATGTTTCAGAAATCAAGAGAGTTATACAGGACTGAGATAAAATATGCTGGAAAATATTGTGTAAAGAGAATAATTTGGAAAAAATAAAAAAATCTGAAGGAGTGAATGAAAGTGAAAGGATGCTGGTTAAATTAGGCAAAAAAGTCTTTCTGGAATTATGGAGTTATCCAAATGTGTATTATGAGCCAGGAAAAGAATTAACTGATTTATTAGTTATCTGTGATAACTATATTTTAATATTCTCAGATAAAAAAGTAAAATTTGACGACTCTAAAGATTTGAAACTTGCTTGGCAAAGATGGCATAACAGAGCAATCATAAAATCTATAAAACAATTAAGAAAGGCAGAGCATAGAATTAAAACTTTTCCGAATAATCTCTTTTTAGATTCCAAGTGCAAACAAAAACTGCCTATTTCGCTTCCATCTCTTAATGATATGGAAATTCATTTAATTTGTATTGCTAATGGGGCAAAAGATGCTTGTAAGAAGTATTTTGGAGAAGGATGTACAGGCAGTCTGAGATTTTCAACAGATCTTTCTGAATTGAAAGATTTACATTTACCAACAGAATTTTGCGTTACTGATGATAAAACACAAACATTCGTTCATATATTTGATGACTTCTCTTTTCCTTTTATTTTGAATGAGTTAGATACATTAACGGATTTCGTAAACTATCTTGAAGAAAAAGAAGTATTTATCAGAAAAGCCAAAGGAGTATCATATACTGGAGAAGAAGATTTATTATATAATTATGTCAAAAATTTAGACAATAAAAGAAATCGGCATACCTTTATCTCTGAAGATAAAAAAATAGAAGATACTTTCTTTTACTTTCCTGAGGGAAATTGGAACAATTTAAAGGAAAATCCTCAATACAAAGCCCGAAAGCAAGCTGATGAAATTAGTTACTTATGGGATGATTTAATACAAAAAACCGGATTAAATAAATTAAACGGAACTATAATTTCAGAGAAACCTGCAGGGAGTACTCATGAAGGCGCACTTAGATATATGGCTTTAGAGAATAGGGTATTAAGGAGAGATTTGGCCTTAAAAATGAAACAGGCATTTGATTCGTATCCGAGTCACTTATCATGTGAATCAAGTTTTTCATACGTGAGATATAAAGAAACTTCTTTCCGTCCGTATGCAAGTCTTTCATACGTGTGTCAAAAATCTGAACAAGCTTATTTCTTTTTACAATTAAAACCATTAGTCTCTGAATCATATAACGATTACAGGCATAGGCGCAAAGGATTACTTGAAATTTATGCAATCTGTTTAAAAGCAAAATTTGTTTGTGAATTACCTGAACGTCCATTGAAAAGAATAATCGGTATTGGTATGGAACCGCCAAAATACTCAGATACGATATCAGAACAGTTTTTATTATTAGATTGTTCTGAGTGGACTGACGAACAGCAAGCAGAATATAGCAATTGGAGAAGCCGTCTGAATATTTGGAGAACCCCGCTAAAGCAAGCTAATAAAGTTCACATTAAGGAATATCCTGAAATACAAAAACGAAAGAAAATAGGCAGAAATGATCCTTGCCCTTGCGGGAGCGGTAAAAAATATAAAAAGTGTTGTTTAAATATTTAATTTTGGAATATAGTTAATTATTTTTATTAGAGCGAGTCAGAGTCAGAATTTTATATATAGTTAAGGAAAGCAGATGCAAAATATTAATGAAACTAAATTTTATCAGGCGTTAGAAAATATTTTTACAGGAGCGAAAATAGATGGGGGTGGGGGGGGGTATGTAAACCTCTTAAAAATAAAATATTCTTATTATAAACTTATTCTTAAGCAGTTTAAAGAAGATTTAGATGCAGAAAGCGGTATTATTAAAGACTCGTTTAAAGAAGAGTTTTTTGACAAACTGTATTCTTTTTTTGAAAAATATTTTTCTGAGAGTGGAAGTGTCTATTTTGTAAAAACGGCTGATTGGCAAAGAGTATATGAGCAGGTCTACACGGACAATAAAGACGTAATCTTGTTTTGGAAAACTCATATGCTTTACTATGTAAAAAGTGATATTCTATTCCATGATATTTCAACTGAAATACCGGACGAACAAGATGGACGGGTTTATAACTTTTATTTTGACGTCGGAACTCTTAAAAACAAACAAAATAACGAAAAGAAAAATCTGTTTTTTGACTTTTTTAAAGAAGAACCATCAGAAAAAGACGGTAAAAAAACCTATATTTTTAATGTTAATTACTCTGAAGGCGGCAAAAAGACAAAGACTTCAGAAATAAGCAGAAAGCTTAAAATTAAAGAAGATATTTTAGAAAAAGCTTTTGCCGTATTTAAAAAACAATCAGAGGTAGATTTTTTTATAAATAAAAACGCCAATGCGTTTTTGAATGAGCAGTTAGATTTATACTTACATCAAATATTATTAAATACAGAAAATAAATTTGACCAAGAAAGGCTTGATCAGTTAAAAACAATCAAAGTATTTGCTGAGAAAATTATCAGTTTTATAGCGCAGTTCGAGGACGAACTTGTCCGAATTTGGAATAAGCCTAAATTTGTATTAAACAGCAGTTATGTTATAACGTTTGATAAGCTAACGGATGAAATAATAAACAAATTATCAAAACATTCAAACCTAAAAGAGCAGATAAAAGAATGGCAGGAATTGGGAATGGCAGATAACAATTTTAATTTTTCCGAAAGATCAGAAGCGCATAAATATTTACCGGTAGATACAAAATATTTCAAAAATTTAGAATTAGATATTTTAGCCTTATTTGATAATTTAGACGAAGCATTGGACGGCAGGTTAATACACAGCGAGAACTATCAGGCTCTTAATACTTTGCAGGAAAAATACAAAGAAAAAATACAGTGTATTTATATCGACCCGCCTTTTAATTTAGATAAAAATGCGAGTTTTGATTATAAGGTGAATTATAAAGACGCTACATGGGCTACTATACTTGAAAATAGATTGAAAATAGCAAAAAATTTCCTAAAAGATACCGGAAGCATATTTGTTAGAAGTGATTATAATGGGAACTTCATTGTTAGATGTTTGCTCGATAATGTTTTTGGGAAAGAGAATTTTAGGAATGAATTTATAGTTAATACTACGCAAAAATTTTTTGAAGGTTCCCAAAGATACAACATAGGAACAAACTCTCTTTTTTGGTACTCAAAGCAAGAAAAAGATTTTTGTTTCAAAATACAAACAAAAAAAAGAGCAGAAAAGAAATGGATGGAAGCACACTCAGGAGGCGAAAGAAGACCACCTGAAAGAATAATTTTAGGTGAAAAAGTATATCCTCCAAAAGGTAGACATTGGACATTTATACAAGAAAAAATAAATGTAATGGAAAAAGAAGGAAGGATACGGTGGAAAGAAAAAGAATATATAGATTATAATGGAGAAAAACAATATAAAATTGCTGAATATCTATTTGCGGATGAAAAATTTTTAAATTCAAATTGGACAGATATATCAGGTTATTCTTCAACAACAGGATTCCAAACAGAGAATTCAGAGCTTCTACTGCAAAGAGGCGAACTAACTGCCTCCTCAAAAAATGATATCGTTTTAGATTTTTTCATGGGAAGTGCGACTACTCAAGTAGTTGCTCAAAAACTTAGCAGAAAATGGCTTGGCATTGAAATGAGTGAACAATTTTTTAAAGTGAATATTCCAAGATTAAAAAGAGTAATATCTGGAATACAGCAGGGAATTTCAAAAGAACTAAAAGAAAAATATAATGGAAGTGGTTTCTTTAAGTATTATTCTTTAGAACAATACGAAAATACTTTAAGTAAGATAAGAGATAAGTATTCAAAGAATACTCCGTCTACTCTATGGGATAACAAAAATCCATTTGAAACTTATATTTTTAAAGCAGACGAAAAATTTGCCGATGTATTAAGCATAGAAAGCGAAATCTTGGAAGTTGATTTTGACAAATTATACAAAGACATAGATTTTGCAGAAACAATATCTAACCTTAAGGGATTATCTATAGAGAGAATAACTAAGACAGGCGTATTATTAGACGGTGAAAGCAAAGAGATAAGAACTGATTATAAAAATATGACGAATTCTGAAAAGCTTGAATTCATAAGACTGTTAAAACCTTTGCTTTGGTGGGGCGAATAACAAATATAGAATATCTAAAAAAACAATGATTACTAAAATAAATAAGATAAAAGATTTCGGGGTTTTTAAAAACTTCAAAAATAGCGGAACAATTCCAGAATTTAAGAAATTCAATCTTATTTATGGCTGGAATTATTCAGGCAAAACTATGCTTTCAAGAGTGTTCAGGTGTTTAGAAAAAGGCGAAATACGACAATAATTTTTCATTACCAAAACCCAATATCCGCGTTTTCAATTCTGATTTCATAAAAGAAAATCTAAAATGGGATACGGATACAGAAAATATTGAACCTATATTTATATTAGGCGAAGAAAACATTAGACTGCAAACAGAGTTAAAAGAAAAAGAAGAAGCATTAATAAAAGCTAAAGAGGGATTCGAAGAACTTCAACAAAAACAGAAAGACATAGATAAAACAGCTACAGATAAAGCAAGAGAAATTACAAACACACTAAGTTTAGGAAGAGATTTTAACAAAAATGATTTGAAACAAATTATTGAAAAAGTAAAAAAGAATATTTCAGAATATATTTTATCAAAAGCTGATTTTGATAGATATAGAACACAAGCGCTGTCAACGGAACAAAAACCACCTATTGAGAAAATAACATTTAATATTAAAGATCTGGAAATACTAAAAGAAAAAGCTGAGGAAAAATTACACCGGCAGGCAGCTTCTAATAAAATTGAGAAATTACTTAAAAACCCGAAAATCAGCAGTTGGGTGGAAACAGGCAAAAGTCTGCATAAGGGTAAAACAGATTGTGAATTTTGCGGAAACAAGCTGCCAATAGATCTGCTGCCTAAATTAAATGAGCACTTTTCTGAAAATTATGAGTTGTTAAAAAAAGCTATTGCAGCCCTATTGGAAGAATTAAATACCTCTAAAATAAATTTAAATTTGTTGCTGGCGGAAACTGCTTTTTATAAAGATATTCAGTCAGATTTTAAACAAGCCAAACCTATTCTTGAAAAAGAAATTCGTAATTTTAACGATGCTGTAAGTTCATTAATTAACGATTTGGAAACAAAGCAGAAAAAACCTTTTGATAAATTAGAAGTTACTCAGTTTGTAAATAACGCAAAAGAATTAGAAAAAGCTTTAGCAGGCTTTAACGCTGTCATAAGCAAAAATAATGATAGAACAGTTAATTTTGAGAGAGAGAAAAACGCCGCAGTTGAAAAATTAAAAGAACATTTTGCAGCAGAGTTTGAAAAGAATGAAAAGTATTCTGAAAGGCAGACGCAGTTAGAAAATGAACAAACAAATATTAAGAAAGATATAGAAATGCAAAAACAAGAAATCGACAAAATAAAAGCACAATTAGATGAAAGCGTTAAAGGCGCTGAAAAAGTAAATGAATACTTAAAAATATTTTTTGAAAAAGACGATATTAAGATTATAGCAACAGATGATAAAAAATTTAAGATGGTTCGCGGAACAGAAGCAGCAAAGAATTTAAGCGAAGGGGAGAAAACAGCAATTTCATTTGCCTATTTTGTAGCAAAGCTTGGAGAACAAAATAACACTATAGCTGATACAATAATTTATATTGACGACCCGGTCTCAAGTTTGGATTCAAATCACTTGTTCAATATTTATTCTTTTATAAAAGATATATTTTATGAGCGCAAAGATCTGCAAAGCAATAAATATACTTGCAAATGCAGGCAGTTATTTATTTCAACTCATAATATTGAATTTTATAATTTAGTTTGCGATTGGTCTGAAAAGCAAAGTTATTTAATTAAAAGAATAAAAAATTCGCATAATGATGAATCTATATTAACTAAAAGCGATGATTTGATTAAGGAATATAAGTCTGAATATGTTTATTTATTCTCATTGATAAATGAATTTTATAACAAGTCAGAAGACACTTTTGAACATCTATATTATTTACCTAATATCTTAAGGAGATTTGTTGAGACATATTTGAGTTTTAAATATTTGTCCGGAAGTATTACTAATAGTATTCATTATTTGATTCCTGACTCAGTTAAATGTGAAAGAGCAAAAAAATTTATGCATTATTACAGTCATAGTTTAACGACCAATAACTTAATAGGATTCCCGGATTTAGCTGAATGTGCTGCTGTCGTTAATATTATAATAGATGCCGTGCAACAAAACGACCGGACGCACTATAATTCATTAGTCGAAGCAGTAAAAAAATTCACAATTAAAAATACAACCAGAGAAAAAAAATAATGAAAATCATTCTTGAAAAGATTTTAGAACAAATAGATTATGAGCAATTAAACAATTGGCAGCTTCCTAATATCTCTTGCTTTTCTGAAAATAAGAATTTAGACGAGTTTCCATATCAAAAAGAAGCGCTTAAAAATATAACAAAAACGCTTTATTTATCTTTTAAAAATTTTCAAAACGGCGATACAAGCCCCGATAAACAAACTCTCCATAAAAAATATAAAGAATACGGACTTGAAGAGAAAGCTTTTGCTGTATGTAAATTTACAAACAATAAAGATAAAAGCATAGGCAATGCAAGCAGCAGATTTAAGTTTTTTCAAAATTATTCAAAAGATTATAAAGTTTTAGGAGAAGGAACTGAAGAATATGTTGCAGATGCCGCTTTTTTAAACAGGGCTTGTTTTTGGATGGCGACAGGTTCGGGAAAAAGTATTGTTTTGATAAAAACTATTGAACTTTTAGATCATTTACAGAAACAAAACCTTATCCCAAGAAAAGAAATAATGCTGCTGCTTCCAAGAGAAGACTTGATAAAGCAGTTTAAAGTAGAAATAGAAGGATTCAACAAAAGCAGAGAAAGAAAAATTGAACTTATAAATCTTATAAACTATGAGGATGATAAACAAGGTTTTAATTACGACTATTCCATAAAGGTTTATTATTATAGAAGCGATTTGCTAAGAGATGAACGCAAAGAAAGTATTTTAGACTACAAAAATTACGATAACAAAGGAAACTGGTATATATTTCTAGACGAAGCGCATCGCGGCGAAAAAGAAAATTCCTCAATGCAGAATTATGTTTCTGTTTTATCAAGAAACGGATTTTTATTTAATTTCTCTGCAACTTTTACAGAGAATATAGATTACTTAACCACTTGTTTTAATTTTAATCTTGAAAAATTTATCTCAGAAGGATACGGAAAAAATTTATATTTAAGTTGTACTTATTTTAATTTTGCAGACGAAAAAAACGAATTAAGCGAAATAGAAAAGCAGAAAGAAGTCTTAAAATCTTTACTCGCTTTTACTTTAATCAAGAAATCAAAAAAACAAGAATATTATCACAATCCTCTGCTTATAACTCTGGTAAATTCAATAAATACAGACGACTCTGACTTACTTTTATTTTTTAAGAAGATAGAAGAGATAGCAGCCGGCAGTATCACATCTCAAATTTTTGATAATGCAAAAAACGAGTTTGGACAAGAACTATTAAACAATAAAAAATATATATTGGGACGAGAAGAACTTTCTTTTGATATAAAGTTGTTTGACAAAATTATTCTTAAAGATTTGTTAGAAAATATTTTTAATACTAAGAAGCACGGTAAAATTGAGCTTTTAGAAGGCGAAAAGGAAAAAGAAATAATATTAAAATTAGAAACAACAGATAAACCGTTTGCGCTCATTAAAATAGGCGATGCTAGAAAGTTTCAAAGGGAAAAACTGGGCGGTAATTATCAATATATAATTTCTCCTGAAAAAAAGACTATATTTCAAGGGATAAATGAAAATGAGGATATAAATCTTTTGCTCGGAAGTCGTAGTTTTTATGAAGGCTGGGATAGTAATAGACCGAATGTGATAAATATGATAAATATCGGCGGAAAAGAGGCTAAAAAGTTTGTTTTACAAAGTATAGGACGAGGCGTTAGAATAGAGCCTGTAACAGGCAGAAGAAAGAGATTATACGCAAATGATACAAATAAAAATATACTTTTAGAAACGCTTTTTATTTTTGCAACCGATAAGAATTCTATAGCCAGTATTGTTGAGACAATTAAAGAACAGAAAACAAAAGGCGAAGAGTTAAAAGGTATTTTTAAAAATACATCCCCTTTTGAATTATATATTCCCGAATATAAGGAAGAAGCGCCAAGAAATAATTTTACAAAGTTTAATCTTTCAAAGAAAACATTAGAAAACATAAGAAAATATATTAAAGATTTCAATAAAAACCTTTTATTGTTAAAGCACGATATATCTTTAGAAAATCTCAATCTTTTACTTGAGAAAATTGACGACGATAATTCTTTTCAGGTAAAAGAGGATAATGACTATTATAATATGGATTTTTTGTTTAACAGATTGATTTCTCATACTGCTGTAAAAAATAAAATATTTTCTAGACCTAAAGAACTTGAGGACGAAATAATACATTTTAAGCATATAAAAATATCTAATCTAGGAACTGAAGATATTAAGTTGTTAAACTCAGAAATTGAAAATGTAAAAACAGGCAAAAAGAATGAGGCTGAATTTAAAGAATTAAAAATAAAAAATATAGCGAAACATTATTATCTGCCGTTAATTTATTCAAGAACAGAGAAAATAGATTATATAAACCATATAATAGTAAATGAGAGCGAAGTGAAATTTATTCAGGATCTTGAAAAATATATAAATCGAGAAAATATATCATCAGAATGGATGTTTAGCAAAATAGACGAAACTTTGGACGAAGAAATTGGAATACCGTATTTTTACAGAAAAGATAACAGATACAGAAAATTTTTTCCTGATTTCATCTTTTGGATTAAAAAAGGAAATGATTACAAAATTATATTCATAGATCCTAAAGGAACAAGCCATACCGATTATGAGAACAAAGTTGATGATTTTGAAAAACTGCTCCTCAATCTCAATATTCCCTATAAAGGACTAAATATTAAATTTGATTTAAGATTTTATAGTGATGATATCAGTCCCATAGGGGAAAAATATAAGAAACATTGGTATCCTTATGGAGATTTTTCTTTTCTGAAGTAAAACCTTTTTAGGAGCAGACGATAAGATTCTTTGATCAGCGAAGCTCGCAATAATTTCACTGGAGAAAGCAAACATCAAAAATAAGCAAAATATATACGCATATTATGGTTACTTGTAAGAGTTTAAACAATAAAGTCCTGCTCTCTCATAAGAATTTAAAAATCAAATTTAACCGGTATTAAATAGAAATATTCTTTGTGTATGATTTAGAATGCGGGATGGCAGGCGTAAGTGAATTACTATATCTTGCGTAAACTAAAGTTGATAGGGGAAAGATAGTGGTTTTGAGACTATAATATACCGCCGCGTTGTTTTGCCATTTCTAAGCTTTTCGTAAATATAAGTAAAATTAAAAAACTGAGATTGTTTGTAACATTGAGAAATTTCTCATAAGCAGCGGGACAAATTTTTCTCCCGGCAGAATAATTTTTTCTGATATTATCTCTGCAACAGAAAGGCACATTTTTATAATTTGTCGCAGGAATGCGATTAAACAAAGAGTAACGCATAAAGCCGTAAATCTGATATTTTACGGTTCATATATTTTTCCGCTTTTTGTTTCAATATATAAATTAGTTCTTTCAACAGCATATATTTCTCCGTATTTATCTTGACTTCCCATCAGTTTTTTTAAAACTGTTTCAGGTCTTACGGATTTGCCGCTGCTAAAACGAAGCTGTAATTTCAAAATGCCGTTTTCATTTTTTAAAGATTTTATTAAAGGTTTAACGTCAATCTCAACGGTTTTTCCTTTTTTCATTTTCTCCACTATAATTAAGTCTTGAGATAAAAGCTTATCAATTTTTTCCTGAGCGATATTTGTATTTTTTATTTTGTACTCTGAAATGTTTGACAGAATGCTTATAGACGGAAAATTTAAAGGTACTTTTTTTACGTCGAGTAATCTAAATCCATCTGGCAGCGCTTTTGAAAATTCCAGTTTAACATTTTCAATATTCACTTTCTGCGTAAAATATAATTCCATATATTCGCTTGAACTTTCTTGACCTACAGAAAGCGGCGGTCCGTAAGATGATTTAACTTGAGGACTGAAACCTGAAGTAAATGCTACGGGAAGTCCGGAACGTCTTGCGGTTCTGCGGAATACTTCAACCTGTTCTAAATGAGACACGAATCTGACCGCGCCTTTTTTTGAAAAACGAAGTCTTAAGCATACAACAGGCGCAGCTGCTAAAATTTTAATCTCCGCATAATTTTCAGGCAGAATATACTGCGCTTCATAAGGTTGTACCGCCGCAATGTCGCCCGTTTCATTTATGCCTTTGATGTATTCTTTATACAGCGCTTTTTTTGACACGCCGAAATTCAGATGCTCCCACGGCAGAGTTTCGTCATATTTTATATTTCTGTATACATAAAAATTTAAATCAATTCTGCTTTCAGCGAGAGCCTCATCCCATATATCGCTGACAAACTTGTCAGCCCACTGGTCAAACCTCGCACCTTTCCGCCACGCTTTATAAATTACAGATGAAAGCCGTCTGTCGCCTTTTGCAATTAAAGCCTCTAAAATACTTGCTCTGCGGTTATGCGTTTTTATATTTGCTGGAAGCAGTTTATTTAAAATATCAATTTTTCGTTTTATTTCGTTCTCGTCTGCCATCGGCGTCCATTGAAAGGCCGTCTGGGCTTTCGGGACAAAAGGCGAAACAGTAATATTAAAATTTAAATCTTTTGCTTTTTTTCTGACAAGTTTTACAAGACGTTCTATACCCGCTATATCTTCATCGGTTTCCGTAGGGAGACCTATCATAAAATAAAGTTTTATGACTTTCCATCCCATAGCGCTTGCGGTAAGCAGAGTTTCAACTATTTGTTTTTCAGAAAGATATTTACCTATTACATTACGCATTCTCTCCGTGCCTGCTTCAGGCGCAAAGGTGAGCGTAGGTTTTTTGCTTGTGTTGACATAACGTGCTGCTTTAAGAGAATGTTTGTTGCATCTTAAAGACGGCAGCGAAATGCTGAGATTCGATTTGCCGTACAAATTGTTTGTTTCAATTAATAACTCGTCTAAATTTTTGTAATCGCTGCACGAAAGAGACGAAAAAGAAATTTCTTCAAAACCTGTAGATTGTACACCCTTTTTTACGAGATCAAGCAGTTTTTCAAGCGATCTCTGCCTCCAGGGACGGTAATATTTTGACGCTTGACAGAAACGGCATTGTCCGGGACATCCTCTTGCCACTTCAATGTTCAATCTGTCATGCACAGTCTTTACAAAAGGGATTATTTTTTTTTCCGGGAAATACGCATTTTCAAGGTTTAAAATTCTTTTTTTAACAACCGGTTTTATATCTTCTGATACGGGAATTACAGATTTTACAGTATTATCGTCATTATATTTGACATTATAAAACGACGGCACATATACGCCGTCTATTTTTGACAAATTTTTTACAGTTTCTAATCTTGAAAGCCGGGCTTTCTTGGATTCTTTACATACGTTTATTATATCTTCTATCACTTCTTCGCCATCGCCTAAAACAAACATATCAAAAAAATCGCAGAAGGGTTCGGGATTAGTCAGAGCGGGTCCGCCGGCGATTATCAGTGGTTCGTCGTCTTTTCTGTCTTTTGAAAATATGGAAATGTCCGATAAGTCAAGAATATTGACAATGTTTGTCGCAACAAGTTCGCACTGAATTGTAAAGCCCAGAATATCAAAACTTTTTAAATCGCTGCCGGATTCCAACGAGAAAAGACTAAGTTTTTTTTCTTTTAAAAGCAGTTCCAGATCGATGTCCGGAGCAAACACTCTCTCGCAGCGGGCAAGCTTTTTTTCATTAATTAAATGGTAAAGAATTTCAATCCCGAGATTAGAAGCGCCGACTTCGTAAATATCAGGAAAACATAAGACTACCGAAAAATCCATAGACATATCGGCGGGATGCGAATTTAACTCGCTGTTTATATATCTTGCGGGTTTTTTCACAATATTTAATATTTCGTTAATTTTGGACAGTTTTTTCATAAGTTGTGTATAACAGCTACTTTTCTCTCATACTTTCCAGCAGTTTTCTGCCGTTGTATTTTCTTTTCACTTTTCCTCTTTTTATGCCACCTTTTTTAACTACAAGTGCGGAGAAAGAGGAATTTAACCTGCTCCTAAACTCTTAGCTTTTATTCCTTTGCTTATTATTCTATTTATTCAGGGAAAATCAAACTGAAAAGTATATCCGATAGCAGTCCCAATAACAAAAAAAGGATTTGCCAGCAAATAAAGTGATAGTTAGATATTTTGCCGGACATAACGCCAAAAACCAATCAGTACAAAATTGCAACAAGTAGCTCTCTGAAATATCTTTTTTTAATTTAGTAATTTTTCTGGAAATTCGGTATATTATACACAATTTGCACACAAAACAAATCTTTCTTTACTTTGCGTTTCAATGTATTTTGGCAGTATTTGTGAAGACTGCCCGTTAAATAATATAGATAGAAGTCCGCAATAAAAACCTAAGGATGGACATATAAAAAGATTGTTAAATTTTATGTTATAATATCGCAAACTTCTAGGGGTTTTAAATGCATGAATATCACTTACTTGAAATTATGGCAATAGGCTTTACCTTTGCTCTTGCGCTTGGTTTTATAACGCAAAAACTGGGACTTTCTTCCATTGTTGGATATCTTTTAGCTGGATTTTTTATAGGTCCTGCTTCTCCCGGATTTGTTGCAAATTACGGTTTAGCATCCCAGCTTTCAGAAGCCGGCGTCATTCTTTTGATGTTCGGCGTAGGATTACACTTTAAAACAGACGATCTTGTAGCGGTTAAAGGCATCGCTATTCCGGGGGCTATTATACAAAGTGCTATTGCAACCGTCAGCGGAACATTGGTCGGCACTGCTTTAGGCCTTGATTTAAAATCAGCGCTTATACTCGGTTTTGGTCTTGCCGTAGCAAGCACTGTCGTGCTTTTAAGAGTTTTAAACGATAATGATATTGTCGGCACCGTACACGGACACGTAGCTATCGGATGGCTTGTTGTAGAAGACATTTTAACCGTATTAATACTTGTCGCTCTTCCCAGTCTTATTATGATATTGTCCAATACGGGGAATGCAGTAGGAAGCATTGAAATACTTAAGGCAATAGGAATTGCTCTGGCGCGCCTTGTTTTATTGTGGATTTTGGTTATGAAAGTCGGAGGACGGTTTGTTCCGTGGTTTTTGTCAAAAATTGTAAAGGTCCGTTCGGGAGAACTTTTTACGCTTACGGTTTTAGTTATAGCTTTTTTAACGGCAGTTCTCGCGGCAACCGTGTTTCAGGCATCGTTTGCACTGGGCGCATTTTTGGGCGGCATGGTTGTAGGGAAAAGTAAACTAAGCCATCAGGCAGGTGCTGATATTCTTCCGTTAAGAGACGCTTTTGCAGTTTTATTTTTCCTTGCAGTCGGCATGCTTTTTGACTTTAAATTTATAGTTGAATATCCCCTGCTTATATGTGTATGTCTTGTCATTGTTTTGCTTATAAAGCCTCTAACCGCTGTATTTACTGTTTCAGTTTTAGGGTATTCCGTAAGAACCGCCCTTACGGTTGCCGCGGGACTGGCACAGGTCGGAGAATTCTCATTTATACTGGCTCAGGAAGCGAAACGGTTAAATCTTGCCGGAGATATTGTTTACAATACGATAGTCGTATGTTCTATCTTATCAATAACTTTAAATCCGTCGTTATTTAAAAAAGTTCCGGCAGTTGAAAAATTTCTGCGTTCCAGAAAAAAACTGTGGAAGATTTTGAATTTTGCAACTGACAGAAGAAAAAATAAAAGCAATAAAAATAAAGAGATTGCGAAGAATTTGCTTCCCACCGAAGAATATCTTACGCAAAAAACAAGTATAGTAGTAGGCTACGGACCTACCGGTAAAAAAGTTACGGATGCATTGATAGAATATGGCGTAAAACCTATTGTTGTTGAAATAAATGTTGATACAGTTAACAGTTTGAGTTCGCAGGGACAAACGGTAATTTACGGGGATTCGGCAAAAAAAAATATTTTACTTGCGGCGGGCATAAAAAGCGCAGATTATTTAATTATTACAGTCCCTTCTTTACAAGTGACGTTAGAAACCGCTTTGCTTGCGTCTGCCTTAAACCCAGAAACGCGCATACTTGTAAGAGCGCGCTTCCTTGACAGTAAAGAGACCTTAAAACAAGCGGGCATATCGGGAATAGTTTTTGAAGAAGAAGAAGTTTCAAATGCCCTGGCTTCTTTACTGCTTGATGATTTAGAAAAGCAGAGCTTGCTTGCGATAGCTTCGGAAATTGCGGAGCAGTCAGTCGACGAAGAATGGAAATAAACAGTAAAAAATATGCATTTGCATTAGACAGGTAGATTTTTATTTGGCATGACGGGGAATGGAAATAATTTTATCAGGAAAATTTACAATTTACTTTTTCTTTTTTTCGGATTTATGCAGCTGCGATTTGAGTTTTTCTATTTCGTTTTTAAGATTATCAGTCTCTTTATGCATTGTAAAACCAATTTTATTGGCTGTTGTTTTTACAGTTTTATTAATTTTTTTTGACAATTCATTTTTTGTTGTTTCAGCGTATTTTATGGTTTTATCAATAAACTTTTTGCCTTCCTCAGCTTCCCTTTTGTTATTTTCAACAAACTTTCTTGCCACTTCTTCTACTTTCTTCTTGCCTTTTAATGCTAATCCTATACCTGTATAAAACACTTTTTTCAAGTCTGCCATAATTTCTCCCTTTGTCATAAGCTGATACATTGTAAAATTATCAGACAATAAAGCTGTAATTTTTATTTTTCAATTTTACGCTTCTTTTTAAAAAGTTTTTAATATTATACAAAAATATTTAAGTTTTACTATGTTGTAGTCTGTCGTATTGAGGGGGGGGGACAAAGTCCTCACAACTTTCAAGTTTGATTGGTACGAAGCCTGTTGTAGCCTGTCATATTGAGAGAACGAAGTCCTCGAAATATTCAGTCTTTTATTTTTCTTTTTAGGATTATATCAACCATCAACATCTTATTATCTTTCTATTAATAACAATTTTTCTGTTGGGAAAGAGGTTCCCAGTTGATATATTTCTGTAGTTTGGAACAATCCAGTCCTTGTTTGTCCCAGCCTCCACTAAGGAGGCAAAGTCCTCGAAATATCCAGTCTTTTATTTTTCTTTTCCGGGACTGTCAAAATCTTCGCTTTTTTAGAATGACAGCAGTTCAATATGCTTTCAGTTTTTCCAGCAGAATTTTGTTGACAAGCTGCGGGTTTGCCTTTCCTTTTGACTTTTTCATCACAAGACCGACAATTGCTCCGATTGCTCTTTCTTTTCCTGACTTAAATTCTGCAACAGCTTTAAGGCTTTCAGAAATAGCTTCTTCGCATATTCTTAAAATAGCCGACTCGTCAGAAATCTGCATAAGTCCTTTTTCTTTTACTATTTTTTCAGGATCTGCTGATTTTTTGTACATTTCTTCAAAAACGGTTTTCGCAGTTTTTCCCGAAATGGTTCCGTCTAAGATAAGAGAAACCAATTTTGCCAAATTTTGGCTTGGAACGGGAGCTTCTGCAATACAGGTTTTTGAAGCATTAAGTTTTGCGTTCAATTCTGTAGAAATCCAGTTTGCAAGAAGCTTAGCCGCAACGGCAAAATTTCCGGATAAGCTGTCGGATTTTTTATCTTTTAAAGCGTTAAACGCTTTTTCATAATAATCTGCAATCATTCTGGCTGAAGTTAAATAATCCGCATCGTATTCCGACAGTCCGTAATCTTTTATAAATCTCGCTTTTCTTGCTCGCGGTAGTTCCAGAATCTGTTTTTGCAATTCTTCAATAAAAGAGTCCGGTAAATTAAAAGGAACCAGATCTGGCTCAGGAAAATATCTGTAATCTAAAGTGCCTTCTTTTGAACGCATTGATTTTGTTATTCCCTCTTCCGCTTCCCAAAGTCTTGTCTCCTGCGTAAGTTTGCCGCCGGAATTAAGAACTTCTTTTTGTCTTTCAGCTTCATAAGCTATCGCATCTCTTACGCCTGATATTGAATTCATATTTTTAATTTCAACTCTCGTTCCAAGCTCTTTCTGCCCTACAGGGCGTATGCTTACGTTTACATCGCAGCGCATTTTACCCTCTTCCATGCTGCACTTTGAAGTTCCCAAATATTCAACAATATTTTTGAGTTCTTTTAAAAATTCCAACGCTTCATACTGAGAAGTAATTTCCGGCTCAGTAACAAGTTCCATTAATCCTACGCCGGCTCTGTTTAAATCAAGAAGAGAATAATCAAGTTTTTTGCTGCCTATTTCATGGACAAGTTTTCCGGCATCTTCTTCAAGATGTATTCTTGTTATGTTTATAATCTTTTCTTTCCCGCCGACGGTTATCGCAAGTTTTCCTCTAGAACACAAAGGTGGTTCGGACTGAGTTATCTGATAGTTTTTGGGGACATCAGGATAAAAATACTGTTTTCTCGCAAAAGTACACCGTTCATTTATAGTAAAGTTCAGTGCAAGCCCCGTTTTAACTACAGCTTCAACCGCTTTTTTGTTTAATATCGGAATTGCTCCCGGCTGGGACGTGCAGATTACGCACGTATTTGAATTCGGCTCGGCGCCGAACTGTGTAGAGCATTCGCAAAAAACCTTTGATTTTGTGTTGATCTGCATGTGGACTTCAAGTCCTACCACCGTTTCATAATCAGCCATTGTTTTCCGCCTTTTGTAGCTGCCTATATTTTTAAACCCAATCAAAATGCCCGTTTGGAGTACATCTTATGCTTACTTCTCCCAAACTACATGTTCGTTTATACCGTTTGTTTCTTTTTTCTGCTGGGAACTGAAGTTCTCTAACTCTTTTTGTTTAATTACTTTTGACCGCTCTTGAATTGTGTCTGTAAACTCCCTTTATACTCAATCCCGGTATTATGCGGCGGGGAAGTCACAGAAATTGCTTTCAAAATTATATAGATTAAGAACATCACCTTTATATAAAATGGCATTATTAAATTAAAAAAACGGTCTCATTTTATAGTTGTTTCCTTCTGTCTTAGATAAGCAGTAACTAAGTCTGCTATTTATACTTTTGCTTCATAAATTTTTATAAGATCTTTTAAAGACGGACGGGGTCATCTGACAGTTTTCTGGAACATCGGGATAAAATAGGAGCGTATAAGTTTTTCCGCTGCGGCAGCTCAGAAGCTAAAATCTTTGCTAAAGGTTTGGATATTTATTTATATCAAAACCCGATATTCTTTCAAAAGCGTCAGTAATCTGAAAGAGTTTTGCATCAGAAAAGCGTGATCCCATAAAATGCACTCCCATCGGCATGCCTGAACTTGTAAAACTGCACGGAACAGTAATACCGGGAAGTCCCGCAAGATTTGCCGCCGTAAGGAAAATATCGCATTCTTCCGAAAGCTTCTCGCCAAATTTTACAGGCATCTGCAAAGTTGCCGGTGAAAATATAAAATCGCATTTTTTATATGCATCGGTTATCTGGTTTATGAGAAGAGTTCTGACTCTTTGAGCCTGATGATAACATCTGTAATAATTTTTTGCACCTAAAACGTAAGTTCCAAACAATATTCTTTTCTTAACTTCGTACCCGAGCGATTCCGCGCGAGATTTCGCATATTCGTCGTTTAAATTTCTGCCGTTTGACGATCTGTATCCGTAACGGATTCCGTCAAAAGTCGCAATATTTGCAGAAACTTCAGCGCACATTATGACTTCGTATAATGCAGGAACATATTTGTAAGCCGGAATATCAATCTCTACTGCCGCGACGCCTTTAAGTTTGAGTTTATTTACAGCTTCGCCGAAGTATTTTGTTATTTCCTCATCTGCCTTATAGTTTGAAAGCTGTTTGGGTATGCCTATTCTCACAGTTTTCAATATATCTGGATTGTAAATACCGCACGCATAATCAGTCTGTTCTCCTGTCTCGCAGACCGGATCTCTGTAGTCTCCGCCTGCTATAACGCTTGTAAGCACAAATGCGTCTTTTACGGTTTTTGAAAACACTCCTATCTGGTCAAAAGAAGACGCTAAAGCGCATGCGCCGTACCTGCTTATCAATCCGTAAGAGGGTTTATAACCTACTATGCCGCAAAAACCCGCAGGCTGTCTTATTGAACCGCCGGTATCAGAACCCAATGCAAAAGGCACCATGCCCGAACTTACGGCTGCCGCGCTGCCGCCAGAAGATCCGCCCGGAATATAATCGATATTCCATGGGTTTGCAGTTTTCTGGTAAGCCGATGTTTCCGTAGAACCGCCCATCGCAAACTCATCCATATTTGTTCTCCCTACAAAAATTGCGCCTGCTTCTTTAAGTTTTTCTATAACAGCGGCATCGTAAGGAGAAATGTAATTTTCAAGATATTTGGAAGCGGAGGTCATACTCTCACCTTTTATCATAATATTATCTTTTATGCCGATGGGAACTCCTTCAAGAGATCCGCATTCCGCACCTGTTTTTATTTTGCCGTCAATTTGGGCAGCCTGTTTTAAAGAATGTTCTTCATTTAATTTAAGAAACGCTTTTACTTTCGGATCGATTTCTTTAATGCGTTTAAAACAGGCTTTGACAATTTCTATGCTTTTTATCTGTCCGGAACGAATTTTTGTACACAAATCTTTTACTCTGGTTTTTAAAATCTCATCCATACTCAAAACCACTTTTTCTTTTTAAAATATATAAGCATAACTATTATGCTGACAAGCATCAAACACACCGCAAAAACCCATAATTCTCTTTCTCCGAAAATTGAATATTCCGGAAACTTTATGTTCATTCCATAATATCCGGATATAATAAGAACAGGCATTAAAACCGTCGCTATTACCGTCAAAAATCTCATAGCTTCGGTAAGTCTTAACGTTACACTCGACATATAAACTTCAAGCAGGCTTACAACCATCTGGGTTCGCATAGTTATCGACCTATTCACTCTTGCGCACTGCGTATAAATATCGCGGAAATACACAAAATACTCTTCTGAAATTAAATTATTGTTTGGTCTTGTAAAATAAATATATGTCGTCTGTTGTGTTTCGGATGTTTTTCTCATTGCAAAAATTACTTTTTTGATATTGAGTATTTCTTCCATATTTACAGTTTCCGGTTCTTCAAGAATGTCATCTTCCAGATTTTCCATTTTATCGTCAATTTTTTCCAGAGTAAACTCGTAACTGGAAACAACTTTATTGAAAATATTGTAAAGCAGATTTTCAAAACTTTTCATTTCAACCTGCGGTCTTGTTTTTGCTTTTTCAAAAAGGGTTTCAAGAAAAAACAGTTCTTCCGCATGCACGGTGACTACAAAACCTTTACCTACAAAAATGTCTAATTCGTAAATGCTGTCATCAAATTCCTGAAAATAATGAGGTTTAAGCTGTATTCCATGCACAGCAGTAAAAACATAATTTCCAAATTCTTCTATTTTCGGATATTGAGGAAATAAACAGTCCTCAATTGACATCTCGTGAAATTTAAACGATTCTGAAAGAAGCAGGGTCTCTTCCTGTTCTAACTCGTGGTTTTCTAAATAGATGTCAATCCATATAAGATTGGGCCTTTTCTTCTTATAATCTTCCGAAATTTCTAATGCTTTATACTTGGTAGTAATTGTGCCGTCGATAGAATAGATTGCTTTTATCATAATAAAACCCGTCCTGTATCCGCACTGAATTAAGATGTGCCCGCTATAACTTTTTTAATTTTATAAAAAGTTCCTTCTTTAGCGGGCGCACTATCAAGCATTTGGTCTATAATTTCTTTAGGACAAGGTTTTACAACGTCCTCTCTCCAGATATTTCTTAGCTTAGTAACATGAGTTGTAGGCTCTAAATCAGCTATGTCAGGTTCCTGTAAAATTTCAATATAGTCAAACATTATGTTTAAATCTGCAAGATATTTTTCTTTTTCATCTTCTTTAATGTGTATTCTTGCAAGAAAAGCGGTAGTTTCAAGTTCTTCTTTTAGCATAAAAACACCTTATCATTAGATCAGATTTTAAAATTGTACAAAAATCAAAAATTTTTAACAATGAGTCTGTATAAGCGATATAGCGCTTCTTTCGCAGAAACATATCCTGCTCTGATAATAGCTTTAAGGATAATAAACGAAACGAAAGACTATAACACTATTGTTGTTTTTTTAATCGCGTCCGGCTTGAGAAAACAAGCAAAATAATAGTACAATTATTTTGAAATATAAAATGAATAGCGAGTGTAAAAAAGCGAAAGGCAGAAAATCGCTAAAAGCAGATGATATAAAAATTGGGGTTATAGGACTGACTTAACAATAGTGTTCTGCCGCAACTGGTGTTTTACGTAATGGAAATCGGAGTAAAAAGTTGGAATAATGAAGAAGTGTTTACTGATAATTATAGCAATTATATTCTTGATGACGGGAACTGGTTACGGAAGTGAAAAGATAATTGACTCGCAGGACACTGAAATCAGGCAGGAAACATTTTGGGAAAGGTGCGAAACTTTGAGGGAAGTTGTCGGAGGACTTGCAGTATTTTTTTTGTGCTAATTTATGCTTCCGCTGAATATTGGTTTAAACGATCATCAATGGTTTTTTCTACTCTTTTAATTTTTGGTAAAATATGCGGTATCCCTGTGATTAATCCCTAACGTGACATCTGTCTGAATATGCTGGATGTATTGTGTGGAGTGTGTGAGACTCAAGGATATAGAGAGCTTCAAAAATAGGGGAAAAATAACAATTTGGAAAGTTGGAATAAATAAAGAAGTATTCAGTAATAGTCATAACAGTAATGTTCTTGATAACGGGAATTGAGATTTGACGTGGTGAAGACTGTAAGAAAGCTGATATCAGTATACATAGAAAGAAAGATAAAAAGAATGGAAATTAAAGAAACCTTAAAACGTGCATTAGAAATAATTAACAAGTCAGAAGGAACAGGTCAGACGCAGTTAAATGTACTGTATGAAAAGGCATTGAATGCTCATTCCCTAAAAACCTAAAACGCTTTAAAATTTATTTAAAGCTTAAATGCCAAAACGAAAGTAGTTGGAAGTTTGTTGAGGATTGGAAATCTAAAATGAAAATGGGTTATGACTTTCTTAAGGTTTGGAAAAAAAGTTTTTGAAAAGAAATGCTTAAAGATATTGACCTTTCCTTTTTCTAAGGTACCAGCTGGAAGTGGTTAGGGGTACAAAAAGAATGAAAAAAATAATGATATTTTTAACAGCTTAGTAAAGAAATGATAGTGCCATAAAATAGCGAGGGTGAAGTTGTGAATTCGCAGTCAAATTTCCATATCATGCTTTATATTCCTCTCTCTGTTGTAATTTTAGTGTTGGCCAGAAAACTAGAAGAACAGAAAAAACTCTAATCTAATAAATGAACTTGTGATACAGAGAGACTACTTGTTGCGTTCACCTGTTTTTGACGATTCATCTCCTCTAGGCTGAATAGTTGAGTCGCACTCAATTTGCACAATGATGCACCTAACAGATGTGGGGGGCAATGCTATAAAGATGTACAAAAGATAAAATAAAAATTTTAAAGAAAGATTGTCTGCTGGGCTTTCAGCGGACATAGTCTTTAATAGCCGTAATAGAAATAGAGAGTATGCAAAATTCTTATTTATCAGGCTTTTTCGCCTTTTTTAAATATGTAGCAACACACATATTTATAACGTGTACAAACACATAAAGCAAGCAAAAAGAAAGAGCCTGCAATTTCTTGTAAGCTCTTAATAATAATCTAAGCCGCTGGATGCCATTCCACAGTACCAACGGATGTTTATATCAACCTAAAGCAATGTAATAACTTCATTAAAACATTGTCAAAGGGTAGTATAGCATTTCCCAAAGTATAAAATTTAACGCCAAAAGCTTCTAATTGCTGTTTTATTAAAATTTCCCAGCCCAGATGTGTTCTTTTATCATTGAAAAGTTTTATTATAGAAGCAACGCCAGAAGGAGCATTAATCTTAAACTCAGAACCTTCCGGCGGTGTATTCTCGTAAGGATTGTCAAAACTCGGCTTTTTATAAATCCATTTTCTTACGCCAGAGCCTACCGCGCAATAACCGCAACTGCTATAAAGATCGCATGATGATCATATACAAAATTGTAGTCGAGTGCCAGTATTTTTTTGTCGTATCTGTCCACGACTTTTTTTCCTTGTTATTATTATTTATTTCTTGCGATAGATTTTTTATCTACATCAGTTGAAAGGGATTTTTGCTATCAGCTTTTTTATTGCTGTTTAATAATCCTTGTCAGCTTTCCGCAGGATGTTAACATCAATTGATACTGCCATTAAAAGTAGTATTATTATTTTTCAATTTTAAACCCTCAAACTCCGTCTTAATGGGTTAAGTCACAATGTTTGTTGCTGGTTTGAGAACTGTAAAAAATTTTTGCTTTATGTGCATATATAAAAATATTTGCATGTTTTACAGTTAACTTTGTCCTCTTCGTCAAATTCAAAACTTTCTCCAGCATTTATTTCGTCAAGCAGTGACCTGACTGCATCAATGCATTTATCATATATTTCTTTTCCTTCAGGAAATTTAATAATTTCAGCTTTTTTTATATCGTAAATTCCGCATTCCAAAACGGCAAAACCTGTTTCTTCCTCAAATATATTTTTATATAACGGAAGCTGCATAGAGCTTACAGCTTTTTTTATATTTTTCCTGTCAAAATTATTTGACATCAGATCAAAATATTTGTTTGAAACAATAGTATCCGGAGCAGCGCCGGTTTTGTAATCAAATATCATATAATTTTTACCGTCCGTATCTATTCTGTCGATTCTGCAGTTAAATTTATAAGTTTCTCCTGCCGCCGTTTTAATATTTGAAGAATATTTTTTCTCGCAGCCATAAATATTTTTATAAGATCTCAGCTTTTCATAATATAAAAAGTTTTTCATTCTATATAGTAAAACTTCTTTTATCATAAAAGCGTCTTCCCTGAACTTAAAATGTGGGGAATTATCAAAACTGTTCTCAAATTTTTTAAAATACTCTTTTTCAAATTCTAAAGTCTGCAGTTTTTTACTGTCAAGTTTTTCATAGAGAGCGTCTTTTAAGAAACTGTGCACAAAATTTCCTATATCGACGGCGGAAAGCTCCTGTCCCACTTTCGTTCTTTCATCAAGCATGAGCACGTACATAAAGTAAAACTTAAGTCTGCAGCTTAAATAGGTATCAATTTTGCTGTATGTATAAGACATATTTTTAAGATATTCCATAATCTCTTTGGTTTTTGTATATTTTCTTTTTGCAGGCTGTTTCGCCAAAAATTTAGGCAGAACAAATTTATTTATTTTTACGATATTAATGTCTTTATTTTCAAGCTGCTTATTCCAAATAAGAGATTCGATAAATCTGCTCTTTTCATCTTTATCATTGTCAGGATAAATAAGATTTAAATTTTTTGCGCCTGCAATAAGCCTGTCAAAATGATACTGCTGTATTTCAAATTCTTTCTTTGCTATTTCAATCCCTAAAGCGTACATTATATCTTTGGGTATAAGGGAATATTCTTTTTTTACGTCAGGTATTGCCGAATCTGTCATACCCGCTATGAAAACATTTTCAAATGAAAGATTTCTTGATTCTAAGAGTCCTAAAATCTGCAGTCCTTTAAGAGGTGATCCCGGCAACGCAATTCTTTTATTTTTAATCAGTTTTTTAAAAATGTTTAGAACATCTTCATTTTGAAATTTTGCTTGCGATAGTTCTCCAAATTTCAGCTCTTTTGCCAAAGACAACAACAGTTCCGCAGCTTCAGCATTTAATGAATAATTGCCAGCTGCGCTTAAAGAATATATTTTCTCCAACAATTCAGACAAAACATAAGATAGATTATCTAGAGTTTCAATCTTTTCCCACGATATGAAGAAAACGTCGAAAATCTCTTTTAACATTTTCATAATTTCTTCGGGGGAAGTATATTTCCAGACTTCGTTTACGGCAAGACTTATTTCGTCAATAAGTTGTTTTTCACCGATAATTTCTTTAAAAGAAACAAACATTCTGCCGCTTAAGCAGCTTCCTGAATTCTGATTCAAAGCTTCCTCAACTTTGTAAACAGCAGTCCTTGATATTGAACTTTCTCCGAGAAATTCCATATTTTTTACAAGAGGATTAGTCAATACTTTCATAACGTCTTTTGAATAGTAATATTGTCCTTTTCTTGAAAGCTGCGCTTTTATAATTGCGTTGAGCAAAGAAAAGACAGGCGTTTTTTCCGCAGGATATCCTGCCGAAACATTATATCGGTCTGTAATTATTGAAATTTCAGATATTACAGATTGCAGCATTTTGGAATCCGGCACAATAACAGCCGTTTTATCTAAATCATTTTCAGAATAACCGCTGATAAGATTTTTAAGCAGAGCGCCTTGAGACTGATCGTCAAAAGCAGAATATATATTTAATTTGTACTCCTCTTTTTTATTTTCTATATCCGGCGGTGGCTCACCGAATGCAGAATATATGCGCATTAAAATTTCGTATTTTCCGGGATTTCCCTGAATAAATACAGTAAGTTTTCCGGCATTGTAAATCTTCTTAAAAATTTCAATTTCAACTTTGTGAAGATAAAACGGTGCCATTAATATTATTTCATCAAAATTCCCCGCCAGCAGGTTTGATTCTAGCGCCGCAGCTTTTAAAAAATTGTGTCCCTTTGTAGTTTTTGACGATTTTTCCAGACTGCCGGAAAAACTCTTTTTTATTTTGAAAATATTTTTTAACAGGCTGTTGATATTTTCAGGAACATCGTAGCCTATTTCAGCGTTTGCTTTTACAGCTTTAAGCTTATCTTCGGAAACATTTTCCAAGTCCAGCTGTTCTATAAAAGACAAAATTTCAAAAGACCATTCCATAAAAGACGCAAAAGAAGTTTTATCTTTTAAAAGCTGAGGCGATTCATTTTTAACGGTTTCAAATATCATAAACGCCGCTTCAATATTCGAAATTTTTATAAGTTCCGTGTTATCAAAAATAATTTCCTCGATAAATTCGTCATTTGTAAAGAATTCCGGAGGGAAAAAAGCTTTTTTCTGTTTTTCGGCAAGTTTCTTCTTAATAAACAAAAAAGGTCTTCGTCCTCCGCTGATCAAAGCGGTTTTTTTGTCTGATTTGAAAATGTAATCGGCTGTAAAATCTATTATATTTTCATGAATGCCTATATTTAATATTTTGCCTGACATTTTGATATTCCAATGTATATTTTAACGATAGAGTATTTTTATTATACTGCATATTCGGTCAGCAAAGTTATTCCAAAATCCAGATACTCGTTTTCGTAATAATGATGTAGCAGTGATTCTGGCAGCAGAAGCGGACAAATGATGAGATGGCAAAGTGCGAGCTTGACGCAGATGAATTTCCCGTTTACGCTTTTGGATACCTTAACGTGCCAGCAAAGCAGACTGAAAAATTTTATCTCTTGTTTGTCATATAAGCGGACTTTAACACTGAAGTGGCTTTTCTTTTGTTCTTTCTAAATTTCTAAAAAAACTATTAAAATTACTTAAACTGCAAACTCTCCTCCGTTTTTAAAATAGTAGCGTTTGTTGTTTCAATAACAGACAATCTACATTTTCAATATCTGCAATATAAGTTGATATCTTTTTACCGGGATAAATTTCAGAAATGAGAGCGTCGCGGCGCTTCGCCTGCTCTTTATTTTTTTCTTCTCTGCCGTTTGAAATTTGAAAATCTGCTGTTATAATTTCATCGTCAAGCACTATCAGCTTATCAATCCTGAAAGTTTCGCCTGCCGAATTTACGATTTCTTTTTCGTTGCAAATATCTTTTTCGTCATGCATAAACAAATCTAGAATTTTTTCCGCCGCAAATAATCTGTTAAGTTTTTCTCTGCAGAATTCAACGTCTTCAAAGAAAAATTTTCTTTTTGTAATCTTGAGTGCATAACCGATACAGTCGTTTATATTTTTATTTTTTAATGATGTTATCTTTGACAAGGCATAACGTATAATTGAATTTTTTTTACTACTGTTGTTTATATCAAGCGCCGTTTTGTCTGTGTTTTTTAAATATTTTTGTATATCTTTATACCCGAAGTCAAAAATATCTTTAACAATGTGGTCTTTTCCATCGTTGTCCTGAGCGTATGTCTGCTTAACGCCTGAAGTGAGAACGTTGTTTTTCAACAGCACCGGAATCGCATTACTTGAAATGCCTGCTTTCGGCGGAACTATCGCATAAAGTTCATATTTGGCTCTTGTCATTGAAACGTACGCCACATTGAGTTCAGACAATAAAGAATTTATCTTTTCTCTGTCGCATATTTCCTTAGCTTTGTGTGAAAACTTTGTAATGTTTTTCGATATGTTAAACAGTTTTATTTTATCGTCTGAGCTGTCAAAATACGGTTTTCTGGTAGGCTTTACTGAAAGTTTGAGAAAAGGAATTATCACTACAGGAAATTGAAGTCCTTTTGCTTTATGCACCGTCATAACTTTTATACCGTTTCCGAGAGAGCTTTTTATATATAAAGATTTTTCGTTATCTTTTAAACTGTCGAAATATTCTAAAAAGTTTTTAATTCCCGAATCCTGCGTTTCAAAATCTTTTACAAGTTCCAAAAAGCGCATTATAAACGCTCTGCTATCAGAAAAATTATCCGTAACTTTAAACTTTTCAAGCGCTGCAAGAGTTAACTCATAAACAGGTGCGAAACCGACTTTCACAAAAAAATCTTTAAAATACTCGTTCCACAGATTTTCATATCTGTCTTTGAAAGTTTTATAAAAAGTTCCGACTCTGTTTCTTTTGTTGCAGGCAAAAATCAACTTTTCAAATTCAGCGCTTTCAATACCTGAAATTTTACTGAAAATATCTCCAAGGATAAAAGAGGAGAAAGACAGCGCATCTACGGGAGAGTTAATAAACATAAGCAGCGATATAATCTGTTTTATAACGCTGTTGTTTCTTATATTTAAAGTCTGCGACGATTCTACGTCAAAATCGTTCTCCAAAAGCCATGAACTTACCGTAGACACTTCATCGTTTGCTCTGCATAAAACGGTTATGTCTTTGGGGTTAAATCTTTCCGATACCTGACCAATGCAGTTTATAAATCTTTGTTTTATTTCTTTTTTAACGTTTTCGCAGGTTTTATCTATTATGTCTATTTTAATATAACCGTAATTATGCTCTGCCGGCGTTTCCTGACGGAGGGAATAATAAGTTTCGATAAACTTTGAAAAATCGCATTCAATATTTTTCTTTTCGTAAAATTCGTTTAAGAATCTCTCGATATTTTCTTTTGAAAAAATATCGTTGTTAAAATCTACGATGATCCTGCCGCTTCTGAAATTTTGGTTGAGGGTCTTTATGTTAACATTCGCAGAAAGAAATTCTCTTGACGGCGCATCAAAAATCTCGGGTTTTCCGCCCCTGAAAGCGTATATTGCCTGTTTTATGTCGCCGACGTAGAAAAACGTTCCTCCTTCAGCAAGGCTTTCTTCCAGAAATCTTTTGATTCCCATCCACTGTACGAGACTTGTATCCTGAAATTCGTCAATTAAAAAATGCTTATATCTTTCTGATAATCTGTAATATACTTCCGGCATAACGGCGTTATCTCTTTCAAAAAAACCGACTGTTTTTTTATTTATTTCATTTAAAAACACGATGCCATCTTTTTTTGACCGCAGGTCAAACTCAAGAGCGACTTTTGAGTATATATAGGAATAAATGCCGTAATAGTTTTCCATATAAAAATCGCATAGAGATTTAATGTCTTTGTTTATTTCGCTCCAAAGTTCGTCTGCTTCGGCGTTAATTTTGGCGTCTTTTATGTACTCAATGGTTTCGTATGCGAACTTTGCGGGAATATCCATTGAGAAAAATATTTTTCTACCTGTGCTTAAAACTTTTTCAACGGCATCCGAATAACATTTCTTTACCTGAATATTGGGAAGAAGTTCTGCAAATCTTTTAATTTTTCTGATAACTGCCTCGCTTCTTGAAGCAATTTCATCTCTGAAAGGTACTCCTTCGTACGGCAGAATATCTTTTCCGGTATTTCCAGACTCTTTAAAGACTTTTTCAATTTCGTTATAGATATTGTTTTTAGAAAACCAGTCTGAGTCTTTCATTAAATACTGAGACAGATATTGCAATACAATGTTTCTCAGGTTTTCCGAGTCCCGCGCTTTTTGCAGAAAGATTTCTAAGGAAAACAAAAGATTGTCCGAATAATCTTGCTCTATAACGAAGTTCGGTGAAATATCAATGCTCATAGCGCAGGATTTTAAGATACGGTTTTTAAAACTGTCTATGGTACTTATGTTAAAGTTATCGTAAAACTTAAAAATATCTTTTAAAACTGCGACGCTTCTTTGGGCTATTTCGTCTTTTGTAAGTTCTAACTCGTCAAAAAAACCGCCGGTATCCAAAGACAAAGCTGCTTTTTTAAGATAATCTATGACTCTGTACTTCATTTCTACAGCCGCTTTGTTAGTAAAAGTTACGGCTATTATATTTTTTATACTGGTATTATTGTCGGAACTGAGCAAAAGATAAAGGTATCTTTTTGCAAGATTATAAGTTTTGCCTGTTCCTGCGGACGCCAGCACTGAAATTATTTGAGATTTGTTCATAGGTTTTTGCTGGTCTGCCGGGATTATCCGTATTAATATTCTCTTGCCATTTCTCTTTCAATATCTTTTTTCTTTATCGCTTCTTTTTTATTATACGTTTTTTTGCCTTTTGCAAGACCTATAAGAAGTTTGATTTTACCTCTATTGCCGACATAAACTTCCAAAGGAATAACAGTAAGTCCTTTTTCTTTAACTTTTGTGCGCATTTTGTTGATTTCCGGTTTATGCATTAAAAGTTTTCGTTTTCTTTTGGTGTCATAATCGGCGATATGTGTTGATATCTGTTCATAAGGAGCGATAAACATATTTTCGGCGAAAGCTTCGCTGTCAAAAAAACGCACAACGCTGTCAACAAGACTTATATTAGACTGCCTTGCGGATTTTACTTCGTATCCCGACAATACAATTCCTGTTTCCAGCTTTTCAAGGATTTCATAATTATAGTAAGCTTTTCTGTTTGATGAAAGTGTTTTTTTTTTCATTAAATTGTACATTATTGTATGTCAATCAGGTTTTGACGAAATTTTACTTTAAATGATATAAAATGCGCTGTAATTTAATGACGGCAGAGTACTTTTAATTATGCTCTGCTTTGTTGCTACTTAAGCGGATTTGTTCGGAATAGATATTTTTTCCCGCGGTTTAATGCAGACAATCAAATATCGGCTGGACTGTCTGCAGCCGACGATAGGGATTGAACCTACGGCCTGCGGTTTACAAAACCGCTGCTCTACCAGCTGAGCTACGTCGGCGCGCCAGCGAGATATATAATATGTTTACCCTGTGATTTTAGAGAATTCCGCCCGTTTTGAACGAGACGTTATATTTATTCAACAATGTTCCCGCTTTGCTGAACCGCGCCGCATCTGTTTCCGGGAGAATGCAAGCGTTGTTATGTGCTAAAAGATTATATATTATATATGATAATATAGAAAATAGTATAAAAAAAATTTGCTGATGTCAAAAATACATTGACAGGAATTCCTATAAATGATAACATTACTCTATGAAAGTAGTATATAAAATCAAGCATAAATTAAATAAAAGAATTATCATAATGCTTATTCCGTATGGGAAAAAAAATCCATTAAAAATAAACATTTCTCTTTTGTTTATATGTGTTTTTATGATTTCATGGATAGCTTTGACCCTTTGGTCGAGCTATCTTGCAAGCAGACACTTTGATTATGTCAAAACAAAAGTTGATAATAAGGTTATGCATGCAAGACTGCTTATTTTTGCAAATCAGCTTGAAAAAGCAAGAAATATGTTTGAAAAAGTACAGGGAAACGATGAGAAGATCCGCTTGTTGCTTGCAATGAATACAAAAAAGTCAATTTTGGAAGAGGGACTGGGGCAGAATTTTGGGGAGGGCGGACCTACGCTGGACCAGACAAACGCATTTGCTGCAATTCTATCAGGTAATTTAAATAAAATGAATTATTCCGAGATTTCGCATGAGACTGACACTCTTTATGAACAATATAAATTTATGTGTCGAAGCTACAAAGAAATAATATCGCATATTCATAAACAAAAACTGCTTTTTCTGGCAACGCCTTCCGGATGGCCGTGCGGAGGTAGTGTATCTTCAGCTTACGGGTTCAGGTTGCACCCGATACACCACGGTAAGGAATTTCATTCGGGACTTGATATTGCAAATGTGTCCAATACTTTTATATCCAGTACAGCCGCCGGCAAAGTTACTTTTTCAGGCTATCGGCCCGGATACGGAAACGTAATAGTTATAAATCACGGACAAGATTATAAAACCACTTACGCTCATCTTTCCAAACGGCTTGTAAATATGGATGCTTACGTGTCCAGAGGAACTATTATCGCAAAAATGGGAAGCACAGGCACTTCAACCGGTTCGCATCTGCACTACGAAATTCATTTTAAAGGAAATCCTGTGAATCCTAAACTGTATTTGAAAGATTATTCTGACCAGTCTGAAAGGGAACGCTATGTTCAAGAAAAAATCAAGAAATCTGCTTGATGCAGTTGAAATGCTTGTAGAGCGGAATGCGGTTCTTGAAGGTACAATCAAAACTGACAAGGTTATGCGTCGCATCGACGGTAAAATTAAGGATAACAATTGATGTTTTAGTCGTTCTCATAGGAACAGAGGCTGAGGTGGTGTCGGTGTCGGAGACATAAAAACAAATTATTGACTATTGCCGAAGGAGCGTATTTTGACGGCAAATCTTCAATGATAACGAAAGAAATAGACAGCGGAGCGGAAAAGAAGTGATGAATTTCTTAAGAAAACATATTCGTATAATTTTTATTGTGACAATCGTTGCTTTTATCGGCAGTTCTTTTGCGGGAGTAGTGTATTATTTTTTCAGTTCTAAAAATGATTTTAAAACTTTTGTTGTTGTAAACGGCGTCAAAATACCTGGGAAACTATTTAATTCGATCTATACGGACTTCCGTCAAATGATAAATGATCGACAGCTTTCTGATGAGGATTTAAAAGAACTTAAAACTAAAATTATTTACTCTTTAGTGCAGGACGAAATTCTTTATCAGCAGTCAAAACTTTACGGTATCACGGTTACGGACGAGGAATTGAGAAACGATCTGCAGAATTCGATAAGATTTAAAGACAACAATATTTTTAACATACGGAAATATCACGCATTTTTAAATTCTGTGCAAATGACGGCAAAAGAATATGAAACTATGCGGAGAAAACAAATTGCCGCAGTCAAAGTTAAAATGTTTATTGCTTCTTGCATAAAATTATGGAATTATGAACTGGAAAATGTTCTTAAACAAGAGCCTCCGGTAACAGAAAATGCTTTGATTCAGATAAAGGTAAACTTTATTTTGAACGAGTGGTATTTAGACATCGTCAGAAATTCGAAAATAGCAGCCCCGAAATAACCTCCCCCCCCCCTGCAGGATTGATTTTAGATAAATATTTATGCAGATACGCTGGATTTCAATCTGATTTTAAACTTTTTTAATTCTACGGCAAGTTTTTTGTAAGGAAGACCGACAGCTGTGTAATAATCGCCGTAAATTTTTTCTACAAAATTGTCACCGGTATCCTGAACGGCATAGGCGCCTGCCTTATCCATATGTTTTCCAAAAAGTTGCCTGAGCCTATTTTCAGGCAGCTTTCTCATTTTTATACAGGCAATATCATAAAAAACAGAGCGTTTATCTTTCTGTATTACTGCAACTCCCGTATAAACTTTATGTCTACTTCCGTTTAATTCCCTGATTATTTTTTCCGACTCTTTTTTGTTTTTCGGTTTTCCGATAATCTTTCCGTTTAAAACAACAATGGTATCCGCTGATAAAATTAAAGCATCGGGATATTTTTGCGCTACATGGCAGCCTTTTCTGTAAGCGAGTTCTTTTACTATATACGAAGGCTTTATAAGATTGGTTTTTTCATCCGCGCCGCTTGGAATGATTTTAAAAAATAACCCCCATTGTTTAAGAAGAGATATTCTGCGCACAGATGATGATGCGAGTATAATTTGTTTGCGCGCATAGTTCTGTAGCGGGCTAATCAGAGGTACTCAGCAAATATAATAGAACGGCTTTCTGTGCATAAAGCCTGTTTTCCACCTGTGTGAATATAGAGTTTTCATACTTATCCATAATTTCTTCGGTAATTTCTTCTCCTCTTATTGCAGGAAGACAATGGAGAACAATACATTTTGAAGAAACTTTTTTTAGCAGTTCGCTGTTTATCTGATAAGATGCAAAAATCTTTTTTCTCTTTTTCTCTTCCGCTTCAAAGCCCATTGATGTCCATACATCCGTGTATATTACATCGGCACTTTTCGCATCATTGATGTCGCTTGTAATTTTAATTTCCGCGCCTGTTGACGAAGTATATTCCAGAGCTTTATTTAATATCCCCTTTTTAGGTGAATATTCTTTGGGAGATATAAACGTAAAATCAAGTCCTAAAACGGCAGATATGGCAAGCAACGAGTTTGCGATATTATTACTATCACCTGTGTAAACAATTTTAATCTTTTTTAAGGCTTCAACCGTTTTTATTTTATGGAGTTCCATAACAGTCATAATATCTGCTAAGATTTGACAGGGATGTTCGTGATCCGTGAGACCGTTTATAACGGGAACTGTAGAATATTTTGCAAATTCTTCTAGATCGGAATGTTTAAAACTTCTTATTATAAGACCGTTTAAATAACTTGACAAAACTATTGCCGTATCGTGTATGGATTCGCCTCTTTTGCGCTGAAGATTTTCCGTATTAAGAAAAACAGGCGTTCCGCCAAGCTGCAACATTGCCGCCATAAAGGAAACCATTGTTCTTGTAGAAGGTTTTTCGAATAGCAGTCCTAATATTTTTCCTTTAAAAACATCGAGATGTTTTCTCTCGCTTTTAAGTTCAAATGCTTTATCTAATATCCCTTTTATTTCTTTTGCTGATAAATCATAAATTGATAATAAATCTTTTTTTGCCATATTTGTCTCTCCTGCACACAAGTTTACCCGCTTCAATAAATTCTATCATAAATAATCATTATAAATCAACGAAAAATACTTTCCCCATCGGAGGATTAATAAATTGATTTCCTTGTTCCTATTATCGTCCGCTTTTCTAGGTCGGAGGCTTTTTCTTGCCATTGTCGCTGTGAGGACGAGTTTTTTCAGGCTGAGGGGCTGGTTCCCTCAGGACTGTTCGTTTTTTGCTGTTAGAAATTGTTTATCAGCGGGCTGCAGGTTTTTATTATTATAACATAGGTTCGGCTGACTGTTTGCTCCATTTATCCAGTCGTCTAGTCGTTGACTGTCTCTGTCCGTCTTCGTTTTGATTATCAATCTGGATTTTGAATTACAAATATAGGCTGTTGCAGTGTTATAACGGACAGCTCCATGATGTCTTCTCTGCAGCATTTCAACATATAACGACCGCTTAAATTTATAAGTAAGCCAATAAGATTGCCGCTAAAAATAATTTTTCATTCGGTTTTTGAGATAAACTGTGCTTGGTTAGTTTAAATGATTTTAAATGCTCCATGCCAAGATCTCAACATTAAGCTGTTTTCGAGTATCGGGGCGACTGGACTTGAACCAGCGGCCTCTCCCACCCCAAGGGAGTGCGCTAGCCAACTGCGCTACGCCCCGATTACGTCATCAGATTGCAAAGGATGGGATTTTATACTGCAATTGTGATTTTTGTATTATTTCTTTAAAAGTTTTAAAATGTGTTTAAGTTCTTCTTTAATATCTTTTAAAAATTTAGAATCCGATATATATTCCAAATCTAAATTTAAATTCGTCTGCAAATTTGTAAGTCTTTTACGCTTATCGCCGATTAAATATTTCTTAGCACCTTCAATCGTATAGCGCTTATTATACAATAAATCTTTGATTTTAAAAACCAGCTCAACTTCTTCTTTGCGGTAACTTCTTTGTCCGGAACTTTTTCTAATAGGACGCAAAAGCTTAAACTCGCTTTCCCAATACCTTAAGATATGTTTTGGTACAAGCGTTATCTGTGAAACTTCCCCTATTGTAAAATATTCTTTATCAGATATCGGCGGAATTTGAAACACTTATATCACCCGTATTACTCAAAAAATTTTTTTGATTGTTTAAACCTTATTTTTTTCATCGGGGCGATAAGAAGTTTTTTAGATGTTCTGGGATTTCTTCCACGTTTTGTTTTTGTTTCAAACATATTAAAACTCCCAAAGCCCGTTATAATAACTTTATCGCCGTTCTTTAAAGAATTCGACATTTCTTCAAAAACTTTATTTACGGCTGCTTCAGCTTCTTTTTTTGAACTTAGAATTCTTGACAATGCTCTTGCTATATCGTTTTTTGTCATTTTTATCCCCCCCCTCCCTGCTCCTTTTCCCACTTAACCACAGTTTTCTGCTGCGACTAACCAGGGAAAGGGAGAACAGTTATTCGTGACATGGACATCTTGTCATTAAATCGTTTACAGCTTCAAGAGGATTTTTACCTTCAAATAAGACTGCGTACATTTCATTTATTATAGGAAGTTTGATATTGAGTTTTTTCCCTATTTCATAAGCACTTATCGTGTTTTTTATGCCTTCGGCAACCATACCGAGACTTTTTTCAGCTTCATCTAAAGTTTTACCTTCTCCTATAGCCTGTCCGACGGCGCGATTTCTTGAATGTTTTGAAAAACAGGTAACCATTAAATCGCCTACTCCAGACAATCCGTAAAAAGTCTGCTCTTTACCGCCTAGAGCGACTCCAACTCTTGAAAGTTCTTTAAGACCTCTTGAAATAATTGCAGCCTTTGTATTGTCGCCGTATTTTAATCCGTCTACTATTCCGGAAGCTACCGCAAAAACATTCTTCAATGCGGATCCGGTTTCAACTCCTATAATATCGTTTTGATTATAGACCCTGAAGTATTCATTCATAAAAATCATTCTGCATCTTTCCGCAGTTTTAAGATTTAACGCTGCCGATGTAACTGTAGTGGGTATTTTTCTGCATACTTCTTCAGCATGGCTCGGTCCTGAAAGAACTGCAATATTTTCGTAAACTCCCTTAAAAAATTCGTCTATTACTTCAGACATTCTCAAAAGAGTTTTATTTTCTATGCCTTTTGTCGCGCTGATTATAAGTTTTCCGTCAAGCGATATTCCGTTATTTTTTAGATGCAGGCACAACGATCTCATATACTGTGAAGGGATTACAAACAAAACGGCTTCGCTGTTTTTTAAGCTTTTTATGCTGTTTGTCACAACCAGCTCTGAAGGCAAGTCAGTGCCTGCATTAAACGGTTTTATTTTTCTATCCTGTAAATCCTTTGCCCTTTTTGCGTCAAATTCCCAGAGAGTAACATTATGCCCATTTTCAAATAAAAGAGCGGCAAGCGTTGCTCCCCACGAACCTGCTCCCAAAACAGTAATTTTCATATTATTTCCTGTGAATTGTATTTATATTGCTGATGACTTTTCCTTTCTGAATTGTCTCTCGTACTGCCGCCGCAAGCGAGAATGGGGTAATCATTTCTCTGCGTAAAATATCGTAATATGATGGAATTTATAAGAAAAATTCCCATGGTATAAATATCACGTGGGAGGATTATTTCTTCTTAAATATTCTTAATTTGTTTTCAGATCTTTCTATCAGTCTTTTTATATTTGTTCTGTGCCTGTAAATAATCAAAAGCATTATAACAAAAGTAAAAATTACAGCTTCGGCGCCGTATCCTAAAAAATAAGATGTCAAAGGAAGACTCATGACCGCACATATTGATCCTAAAGAGACATATCTTGAAAACACAAAAACCAGCCCGAAAATGGCAAGCGCTACCAGCGATGGCAAAGGTATGAGTGCGGAAAACACTCCAAGTCCAGTCGCAACGCCCTTGCCGCCTTTAAATTTTAAAAATATCGTAAACATGTGTCCTACCATTGCAGCTGCAGCGACAGCAACAGAATAAGAAAAAGAGTTGTCTATAAATCTCGCAAAATATACGGGAATAAAACCTTTTAAAATATCCGCAATAAGCGTTATAACTCCCGCGCATTTTCCTATTTCTCTGAAAACATTTGTAGCTCCGGAATTGCCAGAGCCTACGGTGCGTATATCAACTTTTCCGTTTGTTTTTGCAACAATGTAGGCAAAAGGAATTGAACCGCATAAATATGTAAGAACAATATATAAAATCTTTATCAGCATTTTTAATTTCTTATTAATACATTTTCTTTTTATAATAATTTCTGAATTTTAAAACTATCGGAGTTCCGTGAAAACTGAATTTTGCCCTTAAACAGTTCTCAAGAAATCTCTCATAAGAAAAATGTACAAGATCTGTATCATTGACCGAAAAAATGAATACAGGAGGTTTTGAAGCTACCTGCGCATATTCTTTAATCTTCAAGGTTCTGCCTTTGCTCGTATAAGGCTTTCTTGCAAGAGCGTCTCTTATAGCCTCATTGAGTTCTTCCTTAGTCAATTCTTTTGAATACTGTTTAAAAACAAGCTCCGCTTCCTGAAATATCCTGTCTAATCTCTGTCCTGTTTTTGCAGATATAAAAATAATATCCGCCCAATTCATAAATTTTATTCTTTCTCTCAGCTGCCCTGTAAAATATTTTGCGGCTTCTTCTTTTTCTTCTATCAAGTCCCATTTATTTACAGTTACGATAACCGGTTTCTTTTTTTCAAGCAGGAGTCTTGTAATTTTGACTTCGGTTTCGCCTATCCCCTGAGAAGCGTCTGCAATTAAAACGGCGACATCGGCGTCTTCAATAGCATAATCCGTGCTTAAATTTGAAAGATATTCCATATCATCTTTTGTCTTACTGCTTCTATGAAGTCCGGCGGTATCCGTCAAGATATATTCTTTACCGTCGCTTTGAATGCGCACTGTAAGAGAATCTCTTGTGGTTCCGGGAATATCGTGGACAATGCTTCTTTCTTCTTTAGCAACGGTATTAATAAAAGAAGATTTTCCTACGTTCGGTTTTCCTACAAGAATAATTTTTAATGTTTCCCGGGGGGGGGTTACTTTTCTGTCATATTTGATATTTTCCCAGATTTTATCCAGTAAATCGTGTACGCTTCTTCCGTGACTTGCAGATACAAAAACGGCATCGTCAAAACCCAGTTCGTAAAATTCGTATCCTTTAATTTCTTCTGCTTGCGTATCTATTTTATTTACGACAAGAATTATCTTTTTCCGCTTGAGCCTTATTTGCTGAGCAATCTGGACGTCTGTCGGATGAACGCCCATCTTTCCATCAACAACAAACAACACTATATCAGATTTTTCAACGGCAATATCAAGCTGGCGCGACATATCTTTTGAGAACACCGAAATGTCCATACTCCAGCCTGCGGTATCCGTAACAATAAAATTTTTGTCTCTCCAAGAGACTTCATGATCATTTCTATCCCTTGTTGTGCCGGGCGTTTCATGGATGATAGCTTTTTTTCTGCCTATAAGTCTGTTGAAAAGAGCAGATTTACCAACATTCGGCCTGCCCGCTATAGCGACTTTTGTTAACATCAAGTAATCCTTTTTAATACAATAGAATTTTATAATATTATTAACCTATTGACAATAAAAAAAGCCAGTCTTTAGAGACTGGCTTTTCAATTGAAAATCAACAGCGGGCGATGGGACTTGAACCCACGACCTTCTCGTTGGCAACGAGACGTTCTACCACTGAACTACACCCGCAGGAATTTTTATAAAAACAAAGATATATTTATTTTTTAATGCTGAGGGCGGGATTTGAACCCGCATCCGGTTAAGGACACGCCCCTCAAACGTGCGCGTATGCCAGTTCCGCCACCCCAGCAATCCTGTTTTACCGCGATAATTTACTGGAATAATTTTAGAGAGCTAATTTACAACAGATACGGCTGGAGAGAGTTTTGTAAGCATTATAGAAGTGAACAAAAATACACAAGCCATAAAAATAGTCACTTTTTTTATAAAAGCCATTCTCGATAGAGCATTAAAAATCTGATCTGATCCGCCTCCGCCGAAAATACCCGCCATATCTCCGCTTTTTACTGTCTGCAGAAGAATTACAAGAACTAATCCAATGCAGATCGTATAATGAATAAATTTAAAAACAGAAAATGCTATATTCATGATTTTATTATACTGCAAAAAACGCAGAATATCAAATTTTCAATATTATGCTGTTGTTGCGGAACATTGGCAGAGAGTTTGCAGATGCAGTTTATCTACACTCCTATGGACTTTAACTTCACTCAATATAGTCCTACAGCGAATCTACAGCAACAAATTTCTAGACAGTCCCTTGCTGGGGGAATACAATGAACGAGACAGAATTTATTTTTTATCAGGAAGAGCTGCAATTCCGGGAAGTTCCTTACCTTCAAGGAATTCCAACGACGCTCCCCCGCCGGTAGAAATATGGCTTATTCTTTTATCTACGCCGGCTTTTTTAACGGCGGCAACGGAATCACCTCCGCCGACTATGGATATTGCTCCATTATCAGTCGACTCAGCTACAAGATTTGCAATTTCAATTGTTCCTTTGGAAAATTCGTCTATTTCAAATATGCCCAACGGTCCGTTCCAAACTATAGTTTTTGCGGATTTGATGATTTTAGAGAATTTTTCTATTGATTTTGGTCCTATGTCAACGCCCATAAATCCTTCAGATATTGCCTCATTAACAGTGTTTTTTACAATCGTATCGCCCGACACCTGTTTATTTACAAAATCTACTTTATTCGTAATTATGTGATCAATGGGGAGCAAGATATCGACTTTTCTTTCTTTGGATTTTTTAATAAGTTCGGTTGCCAGATCAAGTTTATCGTCTTCAACTAAAGATGTTCCGGTGATTACTTCCCGCGATTTTAAGAAAGTGTATGCCATTGCTCCACCGATTATAATCGCATCAACCTTATTCAAAAGATTTTCTATAACGTTTATTTTATCCGACACTTTTGCTCCGCCGAGAATTGCCAGAAAAGGTCTTACTGGATTTTCAAGTGCTTCGCCTAAAAACTTTAATTCTTTTTCAACAAGAAATCCAGCGGCCGCGTCTTTGACATATTTGACAATACCTGCGGTTGAAGCATGTGCCCTGTGAACTGTTCCAAAAGCATCCTGAACAAAGACCTCGCCCATTGAAGCAAGCTCTTTCGCAAAAACGTCTATTGCGGTTTTATCTTTTTCGCCTGAAGCGTTTTTACCTTCTTCTTCGGGATGGAATCTGAGATTCTCTAACAAAAGTATCTCGCCGGGTTTTAAATCGGCTGCTGCTTTTTTTGACTGTAAATCTATACAATCGCCGCCGACAAATTTAACAGGTTTGCCTAGAAGTTCGCTTAAACGCGGCGGAACCGGCTTTAAACTCATTCCGGAAACAGTTTTTCCTTTCGGTCTTCCCAAATGAGCCATGAGAATTATTGCGGCGTTTTTCTCTAAGAGATACTGTATCGTCGGAAGAGTTGCAGCTATTCTCTTATCATTTGTAATTTTAAGATTTGCGTCAAGCGGAACATTATAATCCACGCGGACTAAAACTTTTTTACCTTTTACATCAATGTCTTTAAGCGTATCTTTCATTTCATACCTCATTAAGACCTAAGACCACCGCACTTGCACATGATTTTGTGTAGGTACGGTCTTACAGATTATTTTTTTAATGAAACTAAACTTGTTGTTTATATCCAAAGTCGTTAAATCCTGATTAAATTATCCATTTATCTTTTTCATATAAGAAATGAGATCCAAAACCTTATTAGAATAGCCCCATTCATTGTCATACCATGAAACAACTTTGACAAATTTATCTGTTAAAGCAATTCCGGCTTTTGCATCAAATATTGAGGTGCGCGCATCGCCGACGAAGTCTGAAGATACAACTTCATCTTCGGTATAACCTAAAATTCCTTTAAGTTCATTTTCAGAAGCTGATTTCATAGCAGCTTTAATTTCATCATAAGAAGCGGACTTTGCTAAATTGACTGTTAAATCAACAACCGAAACGTCAAGCGTAGGAATGCGGAACGACATGCCTGTCAATTTTCCGTTCAGCTGAGGAATTACTTTTCCTACAGCTTTAGCCGCTCCTGTAGAAGAAGGAATAATATTGCCGGATGCTGCTCTGCCGCCTCTCCAGTCTTTAGCAGACGGTCCGTCAACGGTCTTTTGCGTAGCCGTAGTAGCGTGAACCGTAGTCATCAGTCCATCGAGAATGCCAAATTTATCGTTTAACACTTTAGCAATTGGAGCCAAACAGTTTGTCGTGCAGGAAGCGTTGGAAACAAACTGCGTGCCTTTTTTGTATGAATCCAAATTTACTCCGCAGACAAACATAGGAGTATCATCTTTGGAAGGAGCGGACATAACAGCGTATTTTGCGCCCGCATTGATATGTGCCAGAGCTTTATCTTTAGAAAGGAACAATCCGGTTGCTTCTACAACGTACTCGACCTCTGCATCGCCCCATTTTAAATCTGCAGGATTTTTTTCTGCCGTTACGCGGACGGTATTTCCATTAACAATTAGGTTACCGTTTTTCACTTCAACAGTTCCCTTAAAAGTTCCGTGAACGGAATCATATTTTAACATATAAGCCATATATTCGACATCGATCAAGTCGTTGACGGCAATCACTTTAATATCGCTTCTGTTCTGTGCCGCACGAAACACCAGACGTCCTATACGTCCAAAACCATTAATACCTACTTTAATTGCCATAATACGCCTCCCAGTGGTTATTTTTGAAAGTTTAATGCATTGATATTTTGATATATATAAGAATATAAAATTAGTATGCTTTTTGTCAAATTAACTGTTGTCTGCCATTTTTTATTTCTGAGTTCTTTACTTTTATTATTACTTTAAAATTTAAAATTTGACATAAAACGAAAAGTATAGTAACATAAATACTAAGAGTACTAAGAGTTTTAAAATCATAATTATAAACAAGCAAAGGAAGTTCCGTATGTTTACTTAGTAAACCATTCGGACACTGCCCCGCAACGGTAAAAACGTTTTTAGAAGTTTAGTCCGGTCTATTGTTTGTTTTAATATTCTTCGAGGGAAAGAGATAAATAAAAGTTTTTATTTACACTGTTTCCTTTTTATTAAAAGGAAGCAGTTTTTTTATTTAAAAATCCAATATTTGCATAAGAGAGGCAAAGTAGAAAGTTCGCAACGGACGATGCGTAAATCGTTAAGACGTGATGCATTAAATAATAAACGCAAGAGAGAAGACACTCTGCCGTAAGGAGATTGGTATGAAAAAGATTGTTAAAACGGAAGTATTCGGATATCCTAAAATAGGGGTGAACCGCGAATTAAAGAAAGTTTTGGAAAGTTTTTGGTCCGGAAAAACCGGCAGAGATGATTTTTTGAAAGAAACTGAGGAAATAAATTTTGCCAGATTAAAGAAACAAAAGAAATTTGATGTTGATTTCATATCGTCAAACGATTTTTCCTTGTACGATTTCATTTTGGATTTATCGACGATGTTCGGCATTATACCGGAGAGATTTACCGGCATAAGTGATAAACTTGATACGTATTTTGCAATGGCTAGAGGCAGCGATGATGCAGTCGCTTGCGAAATGACAAAATGGTTTGACACGAATTATCATTATATTGTCCCCGAAATTGACGGAGAGTTTGAACTTAAAGAAAACAGACCGTTAAAATCTTACCTATCGGCTAAAGAGAAATTAGGCATAGATACCACGCCGACCATTACAGGACCTTTTACATTTTTAAAACTTGCTAAAGGGTATAAAAAAGAAAAATTTGCAAGCCATCTGCTTGAAACGGCTTCTTTATACGGTAAAATTTTAAAAGAACTTGAAAACAACGGAATTAAAAGGGTCAGAACAGAAGAACCTGCTTTTGTTTTAGATTTAACAGATAAAGAAGCGGAAATTTTAATTGAAGCTTATTCTTTAATTACTAAAGATTTAAATATTGCAGTATATGTTCAGACTTATTACGAAAGTCTTTCGCAGTATAATAAAATCGTAAACGAACTGCCCGTATATGGAATTGGACTGGACTTTGTTGTAAACTCCGAAAACATTGAAAATATAAGAAAATTTGGATTTCCGAAAAGTAAGCAGTTAATAGCAGGAGTTGTTTCAGGGCGCGATATATGGAAAACGGATTTTACTAAAACGACAAGTTTAATGAACGAACTGTTTGAACTGACAGGTCAGGAAGAAATAATAATTTCTAACTCTTCGCCTCTTTATCATCTGCCCGTTTCGTTGGAGTCTGAAAAAAATTATCTAAATGCTGATTTAATACAGCTTCTTTCTTTTGCCGATGAAAGACTTGACGAGTTAACGGTGTTAAAACAGATTATTAATGGAAAGCGGCATATTCCCAAACAGAATTTTGAAGAGATCAAAGAAAAGTTTAAAAATGAAAAAGCACAGAAAGCAGCAACCGCAGTAAAGGAGGATTCAATAGGAAGAAAAGAAAGTTTTGAGCAGAGATATATTCTTCAAAAAGAAACTCTTAAACTCCCGCTTTTTCCTACTACCACTATAGGCAGTTATCCGCAGACCGCTGAAATAAGAAAGTTCAGAGCCGCTTTTAAAGAAAATTCAATTTCAGAGGAAGAATATGACGGTTTTATAAAAAATGAAATAAAAAAAGTTGTCGAACTGCAGGAAGAAATAGGTTTAGACGTATTAGTTCACGGAGAGTTTGAAAGAAACGATATGGTTGAATACTTCGGTCAAAAACTTAAAGGGTTTGCTTTCACAAAAAATGCATGGGTGCAGTCTTACGGCAGCAGATGCGTTAAACCTCCGATTATATACGGCGATGTTTACCGTCCGCAGAAAATGACGGTAGATGCAATAACTTATGCTCAGTCGCTGACGCAAAAAACAGTGAAAGGTATGCTTACAGGTCCTGTAACGATTTTGAACTGGTCATTTTTTAGAAAGGACATTTCAAAAAAGGAAATAGCTTTTCAGATTGCTTTGGCATTAAAAGACGAAGTTATGGATTTAGAAAAAGCAGGGATTAAAATTATACAAATTGATGAAGCTGCATTTAGGGAAGGAATGCCTCTTAAAAAAGGAAAACAAAAAGATTATCTTGACTGGTCAGTAAAATCTTTTAAATTGACAAATGAAAAAGTTTCTGCCGAAACGCAGATTCATACGCATATGTGTTATTCCGAATTCAATGAAATTCTTGAAAGTATTTATGCTATGGATTCCGATGTGATTTCCATTGAAGCTTCAAGGAGTAAAGGAGAAATTATTGAAAAATTTGAAGAAATTCACTATGATCACGGCATCGGTTTAGGAGTTTATGATATCCATTCTCCAAGGATTCCTACGGAAAAAGAAATAATTTTAATTGTTGAACGTTCAATAAAAGTAATAGACAAAGAGTTATTTTGGATAAATCCCGACTGCGGATTAAAAACAAGAAGTTATAATGAAACAATTCCTGCCTTAAAAAATATGGTGAATGTAACTAAAAAACTTAGAGGAAGCAATAGTTAAAATTTTATTGCGCTGCCGACTTTCTTAAATAGAAGGCGGCAGCCAATTTGATTGAAATCCAGCGATTAAAATATATTGCCCGAAATGACAACAAATAATAACACAATAGATAACTCAGCAGTATTTTTAACAGAGGGACAAAAATAAAAGCCTAAAATGCTGAAAAGATATTGGACTTATTTTTTTGATAAACATTTGTTTATTTAGAGATTAACCGGATAAGTATCTGGTAATTAGATTCCTTACAGCTAAAAAAAGAATATCACCAGCGGTAATCAAGGCTGTTATTCAAAGGAAGTGCATTTTCTTAAGCTAAAAGACAGAGTACCGCTATTTACTTATAACCGCTCTGCCGGACTTAAACGCCTCACTATGTACTGAATTATACCGAAAATTTTTAACTAATCTTTACTTTCGCTTACTTTATCTTTAGAAGGAACCTTTTTGTATCCTTTTTCATAAAACTGGCTTTCATCTTCTTTGAAATCATCGCTTAAATTGCTGACGGTGTCCACTATTTCTTCGCCGA
>JAISLA010000002.1 GCA_031260705.1 Endomicrobium sp.
CGATGCGCTATAACTATTGAAGTTCTGCCTTTTATAAGTTTCTCAAGTCCTTCCTGAACCATTTTTTCAGATTGGGAATCCAGCGAGCTTGTAGCTTCGTCAAGCAAAAGTATCGGAGCATTTTTTAACATGGCTCTCGCAATAGATATCATTTGTTTTTGTCCGCCGGACAAATTACTGCCTCTTTCACCGACAATAGTATCATATTTGCGATCCTGATTTATTATAAAATTATGCGCTGCAGCATTTTTTGATGCTTCTATGATTTCTTCATCAGTTGCGCCGGGTCTGCCCATTAAAATATTTTTCTTAATGGTATCGTCAAAAAGCACTGCATCCTGAGAAACAAAAGCTATATTATCTCTCAAAGATTTTATCGTAACATCTCTCACATCCTCACCGTCAATTTCTATGCTTCCATTCTGAACATCATAAAATCTAAGTATCAAACTTATTAAAGTAGATTTTCCAGAACCGGCGGCTCCAACTATTGCAACTTTTTCACCCTCTCTTACTTCTAAATTTATGCCATGCAGAATTTCAAAACCAGGAACATAACCGAATCTAACATTGTCAACTTTTATAATTCCTCTTGTTGCTCTGAACACTTTTGCAGCCGGGTTATCAACTATTGCTGGATTTTGATCCATTACGGCGAAAATACGATTAGCTGCAACGACACCCATCTGAAGGCACATATTTAAATTTGCCAAAGACTTCATAGGTTTATATGCCGCAACTATGGCGAACAAAAATACCATAAAAGAGCCGGTAGTAAGAGAACCGTGCATAATTCTGTATCCGCCATATACAAGAGTTCCTGCTGCTGCTGTGCCTCCGAAAAATTCCATCAAAGGACTTAATATATTGTTATTTTTTGCCATTTTTATCTGAATATCTGACAATATATCAGTGTTGTTTTTTGCTTTTTGAGATTCAACTTCTTCCATATTGTAAGATTTAACGATTTTAATCCCCTGAAACGACTGTGTGAGAATTGCGTATAAATTCCCGGAATGTATCTGCTGATTGGAAAAAATTCTTTTCATTTTTTTCCCGAAATATACTATCGGATAAAAAGCTATAGGAAAAAGTAAAAACACAACTATCGCCATATCAAAACATTTCCAAAACATAAGGATAACCAAAAAGAATACCGAACAGGTATCTTTACAAAGAGTGGTAACACCTTTTAATATAGACTCTCTTACTGCATTTAAATCACTTACAAAGTACGTTAAAAGATTTCCCAAATTGTTATTATGAAAAAATTCTAAATCCTGTATGACAATCTTATCATATAAATCAACCTGCATCTTCTTTATAAAATTCACACCAAGCGTTGACATACTGACAGATTGTACGTAATAGGCAACGCCTTTTGCAGCAAAAAGAATTACAATCTGAATGGCAATCCAAGTGAGAACTTCCTTATTTTTATCTATAAACACTTTGTCAAAAACAGGTTCAAGCAACTTAATGGACGCTGCTTCCAAAACTCCAAATATAACCATAAAAAGCGCTGAAACCGCTAAAAGTTTCCACTGCGGCAAAACATAGTTAATCCAAAGTCGTTTCATCTTTATAAAAGAATCAGCGTTTATGTTATCCGCAATTCTTTTTTTTATTTTTGAAAAAATATTCATTCTGTTTATCCTTAATTTACGTATTAAATCATACTTTTTAAATTCTGTCCTTTAACTTTTTCAACACTTTTTATTACATATAAAAAAATATAATACTTTTGAACATATATTCAATTTATCTATCTGCCTTCCAACAATTTGTACTCAACCGCTTAATGTGTCATAATTTTAAATAAGAACATGATAATTAAAAGCATTCAAAACCAAACCTTTAAAGACGCCTTAAGCCTGCAAAATAAGAAACTGCGCGATAAAAACGGTCTTTTCTTTGTTGAGGGTAAAAAGCAAATTTATGAAATTCCAAAAAACAGGACTATAAAACAAATTTTCATATCCGAAAAGTATAAAAACGATGTTACAGATTTTAAAAATGTTATAACGCTTTCAAACCATCTGTTCAGCAAACTGTCAGCAACCAAATCTCCGCAGGGAATAATGGCAGTTGTTGAGAAAAAACACTACACTATTGAAGAGATCATCAAAAATTCCGGATTGTTTATAATTTTGGAAAATATTCAAGATCCGGGCAACTTAGGAACAATTATCCGCTCTGCAGACGCATTCGGCGCAAAAGCTGTGTTTGTCTCAAAGGGAAGCGCTGATATATATTCTGACAAAACCATAAGAGCGACAATGGGGTCAATATTTCATTTACCTATAATAGATAACATTGATATTGAAAATACGCTGAACTCAATGAAAAAAGAAAAAATTTTTGTGTTTGCCGCATCACTAAAAGGAAAAAAATATTTAAGCGATATTAAATTTCCAAATAAAAGCGCTTTTATAATAGGCAACGAAGCCAACGGTCTCAGAAGCGAGACGGAAAACTCGGCAGACACGCTTGTTAAAATATATATGCCGGGTAACGCCGAATCTTTAAATGCTGCTACTGCAGCGTCTATAATTATGTATGAAGCAGCAAAAAACAGATAATATAAATATACCTTTATTTTTTAATAAGGCACTTCTGCGCTGCAGTGTATAACATTTATCCAGTCTTTAGTACCTCTTACACAACCTCTTAATGATTAAAAAAATGAGATGACGTAATTAGAAACACAAACTACAAAAAGATATAATCTAACCACCGAATTGAGATTATTCAACGATGCAGGCAGTAAAACATACTTTAAAAAATCTTTTTCAGATTTCATTTATATTTTGGTTTGGAACAAAGATGTCATAAAAAATCTGGAAGAAAAAAAATAGAAAACTTTCTAGAGTTCAATATATTGAAGTTTAACAAAACCAGAGATTAAGTATAAACTAAAACAAAATAACAAAATTTTAATCAATACAGAAATTTACTTTACTGACTTTCTCCAAATAATCCTTATATCTCTTCAATATATATTAGTCAATAACTCATTATCCTGAATTATCAAATCTGAAATCATCAAACAGCCGCCGGGATTGAGAAGTTTATACATACCGGCTAAAATAATGTCAAAATGATTTTCTTTCAACTCAGCAGTTTTGATATCGCTTTGTATTTATTTTAACTTCACTATTTGTCCGTTTTGAAACTCTCTCAGATGCTTTGTCTAACATCGATCTGCTTAAATCAACCAATGTGCAATTCAAATTCGGCATTTTTGAAAACATCATCACGGTATAAATTACCAGCACCGCTGCCAACATCCAATAAATTTGCGGCAACAGAAATAATTCTTTTTACACCTCCTGTAACAAGCTCTAAAGAAATTTTTAATCAATTATTGAAATCTGCTCCGTATCCGTATCAAGGATTTAAAAACCTTTCAACATCGTTATCAAACCATCTTTTTATTTCTTCTACGGCTGTTTTTCATTTTTTTTTACACTCCGTATAAAATCCGACTTAAAGATTTTAACCGAAACAAAAAGACATAAACACAAAATAAAATACCGATTATTTTGAGTTCAGATTCAAAAAAAACCATCGCACTTGTGTACAACCAGTTTCAGCAAAAGAATAAAAAGTACCTTTAAAAACTGCCTTATAACTCTTCCATATATGCCTTAGGATGCAGACATGCAGGACACTTCTCTAAAGCTTCCTTACTTTCATATACATAGCCACAGTTGCGACATCTCCATCTTACAACTATATCTTTTTTGAAAACTCTGCCGTTTTCAAGATTATTGAGAAGCGCTAAATATCTTGCTTCATGATGTTTCTCGGCAATAGCAACTCTTCTGAAACATTCGGCTACTTCAGGAAAATCCTCATCTTCGGCAATTCTTGCCGCTTCCGGATAAATTTTTAAATGCTCTTCATTTTCACCTGCAACGGAAGATCTCAAATTTTCAATTGTACTACTTATAATCCCGGCAGGAAAAGTTCCAGTAATTTCAACACAGCCACCTTCTAAAAATTTAAAAAATCTCTTCGCATGTTCTTTTTCATTATCTGCAATTTCCGTAAAAACTGCAGAAATCTGCTCAAAACCTTCTTTCTTTGCTTTTGAAGCAAAATAAGTGTATCTCATTCTCGCCTGAGACTCGCCTGCAAACGATTCCAATAAATGTTTTTCCGTTTTTGTTCCTTTAATTGATTTTGCCATAGCTATTTCACACCTCCATTACAAATAATTATAATTAATACACAATAAAAATAAATGTGGGCATATCGCCAAAGTTAGCTTTTATACGCTTTCCCTGACCCACTCGTTAATGTCTGACGAAAAGATGCACTTCAACCCTCTCCGCTCTAAGGCTAGGCGAAACCCGCTACCCCGCAGAATAAATCTATAAATGTTTTCGCTCGTTTATTCTCCCTTAGCTTACGTCCGATTAAAATATTTTAAACACAAACTGCTAAGTAAAAACATTCATATTGTTTTTTTCATTTTCTATGTAATCTTCGAATGAAATATCCGCTTAACAGACAAAAATACACTGTCATTTGCCCACACTTCAAATTTTATATTATTTTACTTCTACTTCATTAAACCATTTACCATATATGTTACAATTTTTTATAATCTGAACTTCTACCTTTTGTACCGCTATTTAAATGAATAACTGCGGCTGGATTAATGTCAGAATGCAAGCATGATATTTTCAACAAATTTATTATCAATATAAAAACTATTTCCGTTATATGGTGTTCTCCGGCAAAGCGGGATGAAGAATTTCTCCGATTTTTACATGGACGTCCACACAGCCTTGCATCAGGGAATCAAGCCGCACTCTCTCACCAGCATAAATGAAGGTATATGTTTCTTTTCTGTTTCACCGGGAACTGCTTTAAAATTCGGCACTTTATAAGCGTCTTCTTTTTCTTCAAATACGCTTTTTGACTGGCAAAACAGGACATCGTTCTTTATTCCCGTCTAAAAAGCAACATAACCGCACACCTTACAGACTAACCTTTCATAATTACCCCTTCCCTATTAACAGCAATAATACCCATCCCCAAAGATTACACAATTAAATACTCATAAGCAGACAACAGAAAATCTGTACTTTTTTGTTATTTCAAAGGGACTTCATTCTAAAAATTTTCTGTTTTTTATTATTCTTTTCTGTATTTTTCCCGCCTTTTTACAACGATAGACAGCAATTGAACAGCAAATTTTAGACTAAAACAATATTTAAATGATATCTTTTACAGAACAGACACTGCATATCAGTCTCACAATACATCAGAAAATAAAGATAAACGATCCGTCCATGTCTTTTTACTTTTCAGTTTTTATCTTTAAAGCAAACGTTTTACCGGCTCCAAAACATTTATTAAGTTCTTCATCAGTCGGATTAAAAACAACCCTTAAAGACGGTTCAAAAGCACTCACGCCGAAAACCGTATCCTCTATATCTTTGACAGCTTCGCCGCTCCATCCGTAAGAGCCGAATGCAAAAGATTTGCGTCCTTTAGCCTTTGATCCTTTAAGAAAATGCAGAAAACCCTTGATAACAGGAAGCATTTCTCCATCATGCGTCGATGAACCGAAAACCCAGCCTTTCGCATCAAGCATATATGAGGCAATATCCGTTCTGTCATTTTTCGTTACATCAAATAAAACAGCTTCAACGCCTTCCGAAGTTATGCCTTCAACAATTTTTCCCGCCATTTTTTCAGTAGAATTCCACATTGTTTCATAAACAACAGCGATCCTGTTTTGGCAGGAATGAGACGACCAATAGAGATATTTCTGCATAATTTCAGGTATATATCTGCGCCATACAAGCCCGTGACTGGGAGCGATAAGTTCAATATCAAGGTTTAATTTACCTATTGCAGAAAGTTTGGCGGCAAAAAGCGCATTGAACGGCCAAAGTATATTTGCGTAATACTTCTGCGCCTCATCCATCAAAGCGGCAAAATCAACTTCATCGTCGAAAACTTTGTTTGTCGCATAATGTTGACCAAAACCGTCATTTGAAAATAAAATTTTATCGTAAGCGGAATATGTAAACATACTATCGGGCCAATGTATCATCGGCACATCTATAAAATTCAAAGTTCTCTTGCCAATATTTAAACTTTGTCCGGACTTCACGATAGTCCAGTCACCACTTACCCCGTAATATTTTAAAAGTCCCTGTCTTGCTTTTTCGGTTCCATAAACTTTTGCACCGGGACATAATTTTAATATTTCCGGAAAGGCTCCGGAATGATCCGGCTCAATGTGGTTAATAATTATTATATCTATCCTGGAAATATCAGCTAGTGTTCTTATATTTTCTATCAGCTCTTTTTCATAATCTCTGCGCACTGTGTCAATTAAAGTAATTTTTTCATCGACAATTAGATAAGAATTATAGGTAACGCCTCTTCTTGTCACATAAGTATATCCGTGAAAATGTCTTTCATTCCAATCTGTCGCACCTACTGCATAAACGCCATCTTGTATTAATCTGACTGTCATAATAAAGCACTCCTTTTTTACAGTATAAGGAATACAACACATCAGTCAAATGACTGCATCATTATTATATTTCTCTTTTACCGCCGCACTGGCAGGATACCTGTACATCCAGTTTTGCTAACAAAAGCATATTTAATAATTATTATTTTTCAGCACAACAATATCTGCAATCCGCACTTCAAACATATTCTTTCTAATCCCGTCTTACAATGAAAACAAGAAGAATCCTGATATATAAACTTTGAATATATTATTTTACCTGTTTAGAATTGTAGTTTTCAACAGCTTTATGCAATGCATCCGCTCCTAAATTAGAACAATGCATTTTATTTGACGGCAATCCGCCTAAAGCCTTTGCAACGTCTGCATTTGTAAGATTCATAACTTCTTCAAGCGTCTTTCCCAGCGCCATTTCCGAAACCATTGAAGAAACGGCTATTGCCGCACCGCAACCGAAAGTTTTAAATTTCACGTCTTCAATTTTATTGTCTTTAACTTTTATATAAAAAGTCATCATATCGCCACACACGGGATTTCCCACTTCACCAATACCGTCGGCATCTTTTATTTCTCCGACATTGCGCGGATTTGCGAAATGATCCATGACTCTCTCCGAATAAAATGCCATTAATATCCTCCAATATTTTTTACCGCTTATTTCTATGTTTAACGAATACGCTATATTTCAACTTTCTCTTCAGTCTATTCTTCTATATTGCAGTGATCATCATGATGATCATCAAAATCAGTCCCCGGTCCCGCCGCTTTTCTGCTACCGGTCTTTAGAAAATATGAATACAGGGGCGACATATCCCTCAATCTTTTAACAATATTTGGAAATTCTTCCAGAACATAATTTATTTCTTCTTCCGTATTAAATTTTGACAGGGTAAACAAAATTGAACCCTGCCCGACCGCAACATCAATGCCAATAGCATCTAAAATATGCGAAAGTTTAAGGTTTTTACTGGCACATGCAGAGCCGCTAGATACCATGATACCTTTGGCATCTAAAAGCAGAAACAGCGCTTCTCCTTCAACAAACTCTATTGAAAAATTTACATTTCCCGGCAGGCGGTTTTCCCGTGCGCCGTTTAAATAAATATGTTCTATTCTTTTTGGAAGTTCGGCAATAAGTTTATCTCTTAACTTCTGAACAGCTTTACCATTTTTTACAATTTCATCTTTAGCTATTTCGCAAGCTTTTCCAAAACCTACAATAGTCGGAATATTCTCAGTTCCGGAACGTCTATAATTTTCTTGAATTCCGCCATCTAGCTGAGGACTAATTCTTACGCCTTTTTTAAGATAGAGCGCCGCAGCTCCTTTGGGTCCGTACATTACTGAAGCCGAAAAAGTTAAAGCGTCAACTCCCAAATCTTTAACATCTACGGGAATCGTTCCGCAGGCACTGACCGCATCCGTATGAAAAGCAACAAATTTACCGGCATTGCTGCTTTCTTTAACTGCAGAAACTAATTTTTTTATGTCCTGAATTGTGCCGATTTCGGGATTGGCATATTGTACAGACACTAAAATCGTATCTTTTCTCAGCGCTTTTTTCAATTCAGATTCATCTACATTGCCATTACCGTCAACCGGAATAAAACTTACTTCAAAACCTTCTTTTTCAAGTTTTTTCACAGAATTTAAAACTGAAAAATGCTCTATTGAAGAGATAATAATATGTCTTCCGCCAGCCTTTAAAGCTCCGGCAATACCTTTTACTGCCAAATTATTCGATTCGGTACCGCAGGATGTAAAAATAATTTCCTCGGCATCTGCATTAATTAAATCTGCAACCCGTCGCCTTGCCGTTTCAAGAGCGTCTTTAGAAAAAGAACCAAAAGAATAAATGCTTTGAGGATTTCCATAATACTCAATAAAAAACGGCTTCATACTCTCAAATACTCTTTCATCGGGTTTAGTATTTGACTGATTATCCATATATATTCGTTTCATAAATTGTTACTCTTCTTCAAAAGCACTTTTAGTCGCACCGCATAACGGACACACCCAGTCTTCAGGAAGCTGTTCAAAAAGAGTTTCCGGAGCAATCCCAGCGTCTGGAAGACCTACAGCAGGATCATAAACATAATCGCATGCTGAACATTTCCACTTTTTCATAATATTCTCCTTGTTTGATATATAACCTTATATTTTAATTATTTATTTTTACAACTTCTTTTGCAAATGTTCCTGTTTTTATCATCTCTTAAAATTCAGAATCAGAGTTTCAACACTATTTAATAATGCGTTTATGGAATCTTTATCTAAATTCACAGAAGCAAATTTATAAAAATCAAACATTCCCAACATTTTTATTATTTCAATTAAAGCCTGATAAAGTAAATCCCGCGACGCTTCAAAATTATTTTCCGAAATCCTGTCTCCGCCTCCTTTCATAAGTTTTTGTACTTCAGCAAAATGAAAAGTTTTTAATTTTTTAAACGGATTTCTGGATACTCTTCTTACATATAGTATAACGTACGCTTAAAACGAACAATGCAATAAAAGGAACGAATATCAAATAGAACACCGGCTTTTCTATGAGATATCCTCTATACAATTTAAGTGTTTTTATCCGCTTATTGTAATCTATACTTTACGCATAATGTCTATTTTTGATTTATGTTTAACATTTTCTTCGGAATGTAAGGGCCCCACTTATGGTGATTTTTTGCGACGATGTCTTTATGGTTCTCATATTGTTTCTTTAAGAGACTAAAAAAAGACAGGCTTGCTGCAGGTATTTCCTTTTCGCCCGACACAAGCGGAATAAATATAGTTTTAAATTTTTTTGAATTACCGGAAGTACTCGCGAATATAGTATCATATTTTTTTAAACCGCTATAAACACCAAAGTTTATGCCGCTTACGCTTTTCATATTCCCGTTTCCGCTTACAGTTACGGTCAAAGTTACAGGTTCGTTTATCCTGACATCTTTTTTATCAACGACAGCTTTTATTTCAAAATCACCTGCGTCTCCAGAAAAATCAGCAGGCTTCCCCTCCTTAGGCAAGGAAATAAAATTTATTTCTAATGATTCGGTTTCTAAAATTTTAGTCTTTCCGCCTCCCACATCCGCAAAAAAACTGAAAAAATCATTCATTCCGGAAGGCAGCGAAAAATCCATAACCGCTATTTTTAATTTCGCAGGTAAAATTCCTTTTAATCCAGTTCCGACGGGATATAAAGTCGTCTCTATTTCGTCAACGCGGGAATTTGAACCGTCTATAACCTCAAAATGATTTTTAGGTTTCGAGCCATCATTCCAAAAACCTGAAAAACCCGGCGGGGTAGTATTCGGGATTTGATACCAAATCAACTTTCGTATAAAAGCTGAACTTATAAACCAGCTTCTCATTTTCATAAGCAGTTTTCTTATTTAGGGAAGCTTTTACAAAAGCTTTTCCTGCCGCCGCATTCTGCGATGATGACTGCCGCTGATTAGCGATGACAGGAATACTATTAACGCTTTGAGCCGGTGTAACTTCAATTTCTACGCTTTTTGTTAAATACATTTTACCATCAAACGTTATTTTGGCAGGTGGTATTGTAAATCTTCCTATTTTTTTCGGTTCCAAAGTATAGTCGCGTGTTATGCTCATGCTCGTTTTGCCATTGACTATAGATATGCTATGTGAAACAGCCGTTCCGAATCTGTTAAATTCCAGCACAGCGTCCATCTTATATTCCGGAAGATTCGTACTGTCCCCGCTCACCGTGACTGAATATATAAAAAACTCTTTAACGTCACAGTTTTCTTATTCGCAGATGCCTTAAAATAAATAGTTTCGGCAGATGCCAAAACAGATGTAAAAAGCAACAGCAGCAATACCTTTTTAAACATTTTACCAATTCTCTTGGGGTTGATTTAATGCCAGTTTTTTATTTTTATTCCTTAATTTATTGGCTTTTCTGTCAGCTCCATTATAATAATTTAAAAATATCGACATAAGCATATCTTTCTTATCTTCTTTTTCTCCTGCCGGCTGCATTTCTAAAACTCCATATTGCTTTTCTTTCTCAGACTTATCTCTCAGCGGATTGTCCCCTTGAGACCCGTCTTTCCGTTCAGAGAACTTATTCTTAGTTACTCCAGTCTTTTTTAACGCTTTTATTTTATTGCTTATTCCCAGTTTTTGTTTGTTAAGTTCCAGTTTTTCTTCCTCTAAATTTTTTTGTACATTCTGCCGTTTTTGAATTTCATCTCTTACGCCTCAGAGGAAATAAAAGTTCCGTAAATAATGCAATTAAACTAAAAAGCAAAAATATCTGGAATCTATCAGTTTTACTGCTTTTCATGCCGACTTCACTGTTATTTTTATCTAAATTGCGGACGGTTTTTACAAACGACGGATAAACATCGTCATTTGAAGCGTCAAAATATTTTCCGCCCGTTTCTTCGGCAACACTTTTTAATAAAACAGGATTTACCCTGCTTATAACCACTTTACCGTTTACATCTTTTACATAATCTATTATCGCACCTGTTTCATCTTTAACAGGAATAGTCGCTCCTTCATCTGTTCCTATTCCGATAGAAATGATTCTTAAACCTGCTTTTTTGCCGCATTCGCAGCTTCTTTTATTTTTGAGTCGTGATTTTTGCCGTCACTTATCAGAATCATTACCCTGCTGCCTACAGCCTCACCGCTTGTTGCTTTAGAAGCAAGCATACCCGCGTTGCTTACGCACGTACCGACTAAAGGAAGGTTAGTTGTTTCAATACTCTGCAAAAACATTTTTAGCGCCTGCAAGTCATAAGTCAAAGGACATTGCCACACAAGCAGTTCCAGAAAAAATGATAATACCCATTTTCTCACCGGGATTTTCTTCAACAATTCCCCAAATTATCATTTTTACTTTTTCAAGCCTACTCGGCTTTGAGTCTTCAGCAAGCATGCTTTTTGAAATATCCAAAGCCATAATTATTTCTGAAGACTCCTTAATTACCGTTCTCATTTTATCGCTGTACTGAAGACGAGCCATTGCAAGAATAACAAAAAAAGCCCTGTGAGAAGCAAAATATACTTTATTTTATAAGCTTTTAAATTAACAGACACAAGCGTTGATATATTCACCCGCGATATTAAGAGATCCAAATGCTGCTTTCCTTTTTTTAAATACAACATAAAAAAAAGACTACCAACACCGGGATCAGCAATAGAAGCAATAAATAGATTTTATCCGCAAACATATTTCCTTTATGCCTTCTCTCCGCCTATCATTTGATCAGATAAAAAAGTTTAAAAAGACCGGACATTTTAAGTGTTTTATCTCTTAAGCATTGCAATCTCCAGTTTTATCGTTCATCCTACTTTTAATTTTTCACTCCGACGTTAAGGAAGTTTTCTCAAATAAGTGTTTTCTAAAACGATTATAAGTAACAGTAAAATAAAAGCCGGAACCAAAAAATATTTATATAGCTCTCTGTAATTTGTAAACTGTATAACTTCAATCTCATCTTTTTCCAGCTTATCTATTTGTTTCATTATATTTCCAAAAGATTTTGCGTCCTGCGCCCTGAAATATCCGCCGCCGGTATTATGCGCTATTCCTTTTAAAACACTCTCATTTATCGCATCCTGTCTATATTTAATTTCTCTTTTACCTAAAAACGGATCATCCACCTCATATCATAAATTGCACCATCAAGACTTCCTACTCCTACAGCATAAATTTTTATATCACAGCTTCGGGCTATTTCTGAAGCAGTTAAAGGATCGATTTCTCCCATATTGTTATTTCCATCAGTAACAAGAATTATAATTTTACTTTTAGCCCAGATGTCTTTTAACCTATTGACGGAAGTTATTATTATTGACGGAAGTTATTATTGCAGAACCTATTTCATTATTTCTAAACTCCTTTCTATAAAGCCATCAATGTTATCTATTTCAAACACATCGTTTGGAAACATTTGCTGAGCATTCTGATGCATTTAACTATTCTATCTATAATCGTGATGTACTCCTATCCCGTAATTCAAATACGTTAGCTAACGCTTCTCCTCAAATATCACACATTAACTGCAGCTACCCACACCCCTCCATAGGTGAGAGGACTGCTATTGATACTAAGTTCCTTTTAATTCTCTATACCTTTAAAACATTTCGAGATTTGCAACCGCTAATACTAGATAAATACAGTTGAAAAAAGATATAGAAAAAGATAAAATAAACTACTCATACTCAAGTAATAGAATAAAGACATTATAAATATATGATATGAAAAAAGTCAGTCACAAGCACTTTAATCTAATCATGTATGTAATTCATTTATATAACGCAGTTTTATATACAAAATCAACGTAGACGTATAAAAATGGGAGATGATAAATGTTATCAAAATTCATTAATTGGATGAAACCTCTGCCAGATGCGAAAAATCCTCTTACAGATGAGAAACAAATCGCAAAGCAATATAAACATTGGCGTATCAAAATGTTTTCGGGAATGTATATAGGTTATGTAATGTATTACTTTACACGCAAGAATTTGGCTTACGCAGCACCTTCTGTAATGAAAAAATTTGGCATTACAATGAAAGAACTTGCCGCGATAAGCTTCGTATCATATATAACTTACGGCATCGGCAAATTTTTAAGCGGCATAATTGCTGACAAATGTAATATAAGAACTTTTATGGCACTCGGATTGATTGGCTCTTCTTTAGTCAATCTTTTTTTCGGTTTTCTTCCCTCTCTGCCTCTTTTAACTTTATTCTGGGGTATAAACGGGGGATTGCAGTCTATGGGATTTCCGCCAGTGGCAAAAGGACTGGTATATTGGTTCTCGCCTAGAGAAAGAGCGACTAAATGGACATTGTGGTCATCTTCCCATACGGTCGGCACCGCTATAGGAGGCATAGTAACCGGTCTTTGTATATCAATAGGAGGCTGGCATGCAGTCTTTTATATACCAGGTATAATCGGAATAATAACAGGTATCGGACTGCTTTTTACTTTGACAGATAAACCTGCTTGCATAGGCTTGCCACCTATTGAGGTCTACAAAAAAGACGTAATACCGATAAAAAAACAAAGTAATCTCTCTCATTGGCAGACTTTAACCAAATATGTTTTCGGCAATCCATTTTTGTGGTCGCTTGCAATGTCTTACATATTTATATATTACATTCGTTTTGCCACATTGGATTGGACAACTGTATTTATGGCAAACAGAGGCATAGAAAACGCGCGCGCGGCTTTTTTGCTGTCATCCATGCCGTTAGTCGGCACTTTAGGCGGTATATCGTCAGGCTGGATTGCTGATAGGTTTTTCAAAGGACGCTGCACGCCAGTTAATCTCATATATCTTTTCTGTCTGATTTTCAGTTTGGCAGGTATGTATCACTTTATTAACGCCACAACGCCAGTATGGATTATGATAATATTTCTGTCTTTAGTCGGATTTTTTGTAGACGGACCGCAAAATCTTGTGGGGGGAGTGCAGACATCCCGTCTTACCGTACAGGAATCTGCATCTGCCGCTTGCGGTTTTACTGGAATGTTCGGTTATATTGGAAGCGCATTATCCAGCTTCGGCGTAGCGCTGCTTGTTGAAAAGTACGGCTGGCATGGATTCTTTGTGTCCTGCATTGCATCATGTATAATAGCAATGTTCTTTATTGCCCTAACATGGAAGAAAGAAGCTGTGGACAGTAAAAAAGTCTAAGATAAATATATGCCAGATTTATGCAGATCTCCTGTCTAGAGGGATTATTGTTTTGGTTTTGGCAGCCAAGAATAAATAAAACAATAAAAACAAGGGATATAACAGAAAAAATGAAGGCAATTTTAGCCGCAGCAGCAGCGATGCTTATGGCAATAATAAACAACGCGGCATTTGCAGCAGACAGCAGCACAACGCAACAACCAGGAATTCAGGTTTCGGGAAGTAGCACATTTACTATACTATAAGCATACGAAAACATAGATAACACCCCCCTTCGGCTATATAAACTTTCTTTAAAACTCATAAAAGAATTTGAAAATAACGGTAAAATCGAAATGCGTCTTAAAGGCGACAGCGGGACTGAAAATAATATAAAAATTACTGAATTATTTTATCAGCAATCTTTCTTAAACAATAAACTTACCGCTGATTTCGGGACATATTTTGCCGGCAATGAATATACTTCGCAGTTCATAACAGAATTTTTTTCTTCGCCGACAAAACAACTTATATAAATCCATCAATTATTGCATTAAGCCTGAATTACACAATGATTGATATGATTTCAATTGATATTGCTTACGCCTATTTTGTGACATGCTTTGCGACAGAGAACGTACTTGATATAAAAGGAGCTGTTGCCTGTGCTGGCAACATACAAACCTTCCAACTATGGAGGAAATTACAGATTATAATGTGGACAGAAAAAAAGGCTCGCAAAACTCTAGATCAAGAGGTATCGGTCTAAGCGCAGATCAAGAAATACGGTGTATTTGTCAGACTCGTATATTATTCTCCTCTCCATATCCGGATGAAAGGTTTGAAATTGACAAGAACAGATGATACTGCAGGGCTTGCAATTGGAAAGACAATAGCATCCTCATCCGAAACACAATACTTAGCAGAATTGTATTACAGACAGTGTTCTAGCCAAAATAAACTTTTTATCAAAGACAAAATTGTTTATGTATAAGAACCGTGATAACTTTCTGATTTTTTCGTTTGGGGGGGGGGGAATTGATAATACAAAAACTCTTCACTATAAAACAAATTGTATATTTAAAATATAGACTGAAATTTACTTATTTTTAAGCGCCATACTGACAAGACCTCTAAAAAGCGGATGGGCTTTCATAGGTCTTGAACCGAACTCGGGATGAAACTGCACTCCTATAAAAAACGGATGATTTTTCATCTCGACAATTTCGGGAAGCATTTTCTTATGGTATGCACTTACCAAAAGTCCAACTTTTTCTAATGTTTCTATAAACTCAGGATTCATTTCATATCTGTGTCTGTGTCTTTCCTCAATTTCAGTAGTTTTATATAAATTATATGCCAACGTACTTTTTTTGATTTCAGACTTGTAATTTCCAAGCCTCATCGTATTGCCTCTGTATTTGATATTTCTCTGCTCATCAAGAATTTTTATTACCGGGTATTTTGTATTTTCGTCAAATTCCGTAGAATTTGCATTTTCAAGTTTCGCTAAATTCCTTGATACCTCTATAACGCTGCATTGCATTCCCAAACATATCCCAAGAAATGGAATCTTATTTTCTCTTGCATAAGTTATTGCCTTTATCTTACCCTCTATACCCCTGCTGCCAAATCCGCCGGGAACCAAAACAGCATCATAATTCTCCAATTTTCTAACCAAATCCTTATCTTCGGCTCCAAGATAATGCACTTCAGCTTTTGTATTTAACTCTGCCGCGGCAATATTTAAAGATTCGTCAATAGATTTGTAAGCATCTTTTAAATCTGCGTATTTTCCTACGACGGCAATTTTGACTCTTTCATTAAATTCATCGGCAGATTTTATTTTCGTAAACCACGTTTTATCAAATTTCTTTTTAGGTATTATGTTAAGTTTTTCTATTATTAAAGAATCGGTATTTTGTTTATAGAAAGCTTCGGGAATATAATAAATCGACGGACTGTCCAATGCCTCAATCACACAATCTTCTCTCACGTTACAAAAAAGCGATATTTTTTTCTTTAATGGTTCGTTAAGGCTATGCTCCGTTCTGCATATTATCACATCGGGAGAAATTCCTATTTCTCTTAATTTGTTGACTGAATGCTGAGTAGGTTTCGTTTTTAACTCATGCGCGCCTGCAATATACGGAACCAGAGTAACATGTATGCTGAAAACGTCTTCCTTTTTATTTTCAAGTTGAAACTGTCTTGCAGCCTCCATAAAAGGCAGACCTTCAATATCTCCGACCGTTCCCCCGATTTCAATTATTGAAATATCACAACTATCTTTTAATGCCGCGAAACGCTTCTTTATTTCGTCGGTAATATGAGGTATTACCTGAACCGTAGCCCCGTCATAATCTCCTCTTCTTTCCCTGTTGATTACAGTTTGGTAAATATCACCCGCAGTATTAGTATTTGCACTGCTTGTGTAAACGTCCAAAAATCTTTCATAAGTTCCCAAATCCAAGTCCGATTCCGTACCGTCTGTTGTCACAAAAACTTCACCATGCTGATAAGGATTCATTGTTCCCGGATCTACGTTTATATAAGGATCAAACTTTATCATATTGACTTTAAAGCCGTGAAGCTGCAGGAGTCTGCCTATGCTTGCCCCAGAAATACCTTTGCCTAAAGAACTCACAACTCCGCCAGTAATAAAAATATACTTCGCCATTAACAGTTTTCCTTCTATATACTCTCTGAAATTTTTGTAGGATATTTTCCGGTAAAACATGCTGCGCAGAAAACATCGCTTTTTTTATTACCTGCAGAACAAGCCTTAATAAGATTGTCTAAACTTAAAAAGTTTAGGCTGTCGACATTCAAATATTCTTTTATTTCTTCCACCGAATTATTTGCAGCTATCAAATGTTCTCTGTTTGGAGTGTCAATCCCGTAATAGCACGAATCAATTATAGGTGGACAAGACAAGGCAAAATGTATTTTCTTTGCCCCGGTTTCTCTTAAAATATTTATTAATCTTTTTGAAGTGGTTCCTCTCACTATCGAATCGTCAATAAGTATTATTTCTTTTCCGTTTACAACTTCTCCTATCGGACGAAGCTTAAGCGTTGCGGTCAAATTTCTTAAGTTCTGCGACGGTTTTATAAAAGATCTTCCGACGTAATGATTTCTTATAAAGCCATTTTCAAAAAGTATTCCCGACGCCCTTGAAAATCCGAGCGCTGCGAAATAACCTGTGTCAGGAACAGGCATAACAATATCGGCTTTTATATTTTTCATTTGCTGTGCAAGATATTCTCCCATTTTTACTCTAGCTTCTTTTACAGTCTGTTCAAACATTATACTGTCAGGTCTTGAAAAATAAACCTGTTCAAAAATACAGCTGGTTTGTTTTCTGGCTTTTTTATATATAAGAGACTCCTTAATCTGTCCGTCTTCTATGACAATAATTTCACCGGGCTTTATGTCTCTTATATATTTGCCTCCGATAACCTCAACAGCAGCGCTTTCCGAAGATATTATATAGGAATTATCTATTTTTCCTAAAACCAAAGGTCTAAAACCATTACTATCTCTTGCGCCTATAAGAGTTCTGTCTTTAAGTATTACCAGCGAAAAAGCGCCTTCGAGTTTACGCAGCGAATTTACAATTATGTCGGTAAGACTTCCTTTAGACATCGCTATAAGATGAAGCAATATTTCGGTATCCGAAGTATGATTAAAAATCGCACCTTTTTTTAAAAGCAGTTCTTTTATTTTAGAAAAATTTGTAATGTTCCCGTTATGCGCTACAGAAATATTTCCGTGAATGCAGCTTATCTGAAAAGGTTGGGCATTTATTAGAGAGCTTTTTGAAGAAGTTGTATAGCGAACATGCCCTATGGCAACAGTCCCAGGAAGTTTGTTCAATAAGATTTTTTCATTGAAAATTCTTGAGACAAGCCCCATAGCTTTAAAAGTTCTCATCTTTTCACTGCCGCTTATCGTAATACCGGCAGATTCTTCCCCTCTATGCTGCAAAGTAAGAAGTCCCGCCGAAGTTAAAACAGCAGCATTTTCATTGTTTTCAACGCCAATTATTCCACACATAAGCCAGTTGCCTCTTTTTAGATAAACAAAAAAATGAAAACACAACCATCTGTACGCCGCCTGCAAGCCATACATCAGGTTTACCTTTATCATTTTTAACTTTGAAAACTAGAGATAACTAAAATGTTGGGCTTATATAATACACTTAAAATAACATTAATTCAAACAAAACATTTGTTTCTTTCCCGGACATTTTAGGAGCTTATATTTTATCCTTTTGCTTCTTTTAACGTCATTGCTAGAAAAAAATGAAATCCTGACAAAACAATTTGCACCGTTGAAATGCAGTTATAACAATACTTCGCAAATAAACAAAAAACAGTTAAAGTCCGACGGACTAAATCCCTTAAAAAATGTCTTTTTCATAATGCAGTTTAGTCCGCATTTCAGGGCTTGAATATAAATAGTATAGCAATGTGAATAGTTTACAGATTAACATCTGACAGATATATACCCGCAGGAAAATTTGATACGAAATACATCTAACAAAAAGCAATAACACTAAAATCCGAAATATATTAAAAAGAGAATAAGATTTATTCTTTAACAGACTTTGACATATTGATATCAATATAAATAAATTTGAGCTTTATGCACTCTACTATAGCAGACAATACAACAAAAGCGAGAGGAGATTAGTCTCATTTTCACTTTCCGCTTTTAATTCTTCACTATGTCTTAAGCAATATTTCTTCAACGGCTGTCGCTGCTTTTCCTTTTTCAATTTTTACGCCAAGTTCAATTAACACCATTTCAAGACATGTAAAACCCGCGAGCAAGTCAGCTTTGCCGATACAGCCCAAATGCGCAAATCTTATAATTCTGCCTTTCAAATCGCCCTGCCCGCCGGCAATAGATATTCCGTATTTTTCTCTCAATGTTTTAACTATTTTAACTCCGATGTCAACAGGAACTGAAGCACTTGTAACAATCTCGCATGGAACTTCGCCGAAAAGCTCCAAACCGAGAGCTCTCATTGCAGCTCTTGCGGCTTTTGCAAGAAGTTTGCAGTCGTTCCATATATTTTCCAAGCCCCTTTCTTTAATAAGTCTTACCGATTCCTGAAGAGCAGCAATAAGAGTCAGCGGAGGAGTAAAAGGAGTTTCGCCTGCAGCATAAAACTTTTTATATTTTTTAATGTTAAAATAGAATTTCGGAATTTTTGAAGTTCCGACTAGTTTCCATGCTTTACTGCTTAACGTTATAAAAGCAAGACCGGGAGCAAGCATAAAGCCTTTCTGTGAAGCAGAAATTGCCACATCGACTTTCCATTCATCTGTTCTAAACTCCTGACCTGCAAGTCCAGAAATTGTATCAACAACTAAAACGGCGTTTGTCTTTGAAACTATTTTACCGATGGCTTTAATATCGTTTGCAACACCCGTAGATGTTTCAGTAAACGTCGTATAAACAGCTTTGACATCAGGATTTTCTTTGAGCGCTCTTTTTATTTCAGCGGGATTTACCGTTTTTCCCCATCTGACGGAAGCAGAAATAACTCTTATTCCGTATCCCCGCGCTATTTCCGCCCATCTGTCGCCAAAATTTCCGCAGCTTGCAACTATAATTTTGTCTCCCGGACTCAAAAGATTTGCAACAGCCATTTCCATTGCGCCCGTTCCGGAAGCAGCCAGTACATATACGTCATTTTCAGTCTGAAAAATATATTTTAAACCTTCCGCAATATTTTTATAAACCGCTGCAAATTCATCTGTTCTGTGATGAAATATAGGCAGTGCTTCTTTAAGAGCAATCTCCGGAGGAATCGGTACAGGTCCCGGCGTCAGGAGATAGTGATTCATCATATCCCGTTTTCTCCATTTTTCTTATTCATTTTTATATTTTTATTTTCGGGAAGCCGTTCTATTGTCAAAGAAATTACTTCGTCCATATGAGAAACAGGTATCATCTGCAATTTCTTTCTCACATCTTCGGGTATATCAACCAAATCTTTTTTATTGCTTTCAGGAAACAGTACTACCATTATTCCTTCTCTGTAAGCGGCAAGAACTTTCTCTTTAAGTCCGCCGATACCAAGTACTCTCCCTCTCAATGTAACCTCACCGGTCATTGCAATTTTCTTTTTTATCGGCTTATTCATACAGACTGAAGCAAGAGCGGTCGCCAAAGCAATTCCAGCACTAGGTCCGTCTTTCGGCACTGCTCCTTCCGGCACATGCACGTGAAAGTCGGTATTTGAAAACATATTTTCATCTATTTCCAGTTTCTGCGATGACGAACGAACATAAGTCAAGGCAGCCTGCGCGGATTCTTTCATAACGTCACCGAGTTTTCCAGTAAGAACCAAAGAACTTTTGCCTCCCATTTTATTTACTTCTATCGTCAGTGTCTCGCCGCCGACTTCGGTCCATGCAAGTCCCGTTGCCACTCCGATATCATTTTCTGCTATTCTTTCTCTCTCATAATAAGCTATACCCAGATATTCATTAAGATTTTCAGGCTTAATAGTTATTGACTTCAATTTCTTGTCAAATTCAAGTTCTTTTGCAACTTTTCTGCAAAGGTTTGCAATTTCCCTCGTTAAATTACGGACGCCAGCTTCATGCGTATAATTTTTAATCACAGCGTCAAGAGCGCCATCATCAAAAATAAATTCTTCCGGTTTTAACCCGTGTTCTTTTAACTGCTTGAGAACTATAAAATCTTCGGCTATATGTCGTTTTTCAGCATCCGTATAGCTGGAAAATCTTATAAGCTCCAATCTGTCAAGCAGCGTGACAGGAATATTATTCAAAGTATTTGCCGTAGTTATAAACATAACGTTTGACAAATCAAAATCCACATCAAGATAATGATCATTGAAAGCATAATTCTGTTCCGGATCCAAAACTTCAAGCAGCGCCGAAGACGGATCGCCTCTCCAGTCGGAACCGATTTTATCTATTTCGTCAAGAATAAACACAGGATTGTTAGATCCCGCTTTTTTCATCGATTGTATGATCTTTCCGGGCATTGAGCCTATATAAGTACGTCTGTGTCCTCTTATCTCAGCTTCATCTTTTACACCGCCCATTGAAATTCTTACAAAATTTCTTCCGAGACTTCTTGCAACGGATTTTGCAATGGAAGTCTTGCCTACTCCTGGAGGTCCGATAAAACAGAGAATAGTACCTTTTATTTTTTGAACTCTTGATAAAACAGCAAGATATTCTAAAACTCTATCTTTAACTTTCTCAAGCCCATAGTGATCCTGATCTAAAATTTCTTTAGCTCTCTTTAAATCCAAATTATCAGGAGTAGATTTCTCCCACGGCAAATCGAAAATCCATTCAAGATACGTTCTTATAACCGTAGCCTCCGGAGACATCGGCATCATCTTTTCAAGTCTTGATATCTCTTTATCTGCGGCACTTTTTGCAACCTGCGGCATTTTCGTTTTTTTAAGCTTGCTTTTCAAATCATCAACGTCTTTTTGTGCATCGTCTTTCTGTTTAAGCTCTTTCTGAATGGCTTTCATCTGTTCGGTCAGATAGTATTCTTTCTGCGTCTTTTCTATCTGGGTTCTCACTCTGTTTTGAATGCGTCTTTCAATGTTTAATATTTCTATCTCTGCATTAAGTATCTGGATTATTTTCTCTAAACGCTTAACGGGATCTACAAGTTCGAGAACTATCTGTTTATCGTTGTTTTTTATTGCAAGGTGCGACGCTATAGTATCTGCAAGTCTTGCAGGATCCGTAATGTTGCTTACAGAAACAGAGATCTCAATAGGTATTCTGGAACTTAATTTTACATACTGCTCAAAAAGAGCAATAACCCGTCTCATAATTGCTTCAACTTCAGGCATTTTTACGGTCTTCTCGTCAAAGATTTTCAATCCTACTTCAATATAGCCTTTATCACTCAATTTAAAATCCGTCCACTGCGCTCTGCTTATACCCTCTACAAGAGCCTTTAACGTACCGTCGGGCATTTTCAATATTTGAAGCACTTCGCATACGGTTCCTATATTATAAACATCGTTAGGCGTTGGATCTTCAATCTGAATATTTTTCTGCGTAACAATAAAAACAAGCCTGTCTGTCGACATAGATTCTTCCAAAGCCTTGATTGACTTTTCCCTGCCTATGGCAAGCGGCAACACCATCGCCGGATACAAAATTATATCTCTTACAGGAAGAAGCGGAAGTACATCAGGAATTTTTGGCACTTCGTTCTTATCATTACTGAACCTATCCAATTCGCTCATGCAGTCTCCTTTGTACCTTTATACACAAATTTCGGATTTTCTTTTCTTGTCACAGTTTCAGCCATAACAATGCTTTTCACAATTGAAGTATTATCCGGAATATCAAACATTGTGTCAAGCAGTATATTTTCTATAATTGATCTTAAACCTCTCGCTCCAGAACCTTTTTTTAAAGCCTCTTCCGCTATTTTTTCCAAAGCTTCTCTCTCAAACTTAAGTTCGACATTTTCAAGCTGAAACATTTTCCGATACTGTTTTACTAAAGCGTTTTTAGGTTCCGTCAAAATATGAATCAAATCCGCCGTTGACAGATGGTTTAATGTCGAAATCACGGGAACTCTTCCTATAAACTCCGGTATAAGACCGAATTCTATTAAATCTTCGCTTTCAACTTTAGAAAGCGCATAATCCACATTTTTAAAATCATTCCTGTTATCCGAACCATCTGTTATAAAACCCAAAGTCTTTTTTGACAAACGTTTTTCTATTATCTTTTCAAGTCCGTCAAAAGCTCCGCCGCAAATAAAAAGAATGTTTGTGGTATCTATTTTCATATATTCCTGCTGCGGGTGTTTTCTCCCACCCTGTGGAGAAACGTTCGCGATAGTTCCTTCAAGAATTTTCAAAAGGGCCTGCTGAACGCCTTCTCCGGAAACGTCCCTTGTTATAGACGGAGTATCGGACTTTCTTGAAATCTTATCTATTTCATCAATATAAATTATGCCTTTTTCCGCTTTTTTAATATCAAAATTTGCATTTTGTATAAGCCTTAAAAGTATGTTTTCAACATCTTCTCCTACATATCCCGCTTCCGTCAGCACAGTGGCATCGGAAATGGCAAACGGAACATCAAGTATCCTTGCCAACGTCTGAGCCAAAAGAGTTTTGCCTGTTCCCGTAGGACCTATAAGCAAAACATTGGATTTTTGAAGTTCAACATCGTCTTTCGATACAACAACGGAAGCCTCAAGTCTCTTGTAATGGTTATATACTGCGACAGATAAAATCTTCTTTGCATGTTCCTGTCCTATAACATAAGTGTCGAGAAACTTTTTTAATTCGCATGGTTTTGGCAGTCTTAACATAGTTTCTTTTGACTCTTTTTTATTCAAATTTTCAAAAAGTTCCAACGAACGTTTTGCGCATTCCTCACAAATATAAATACCATTTACCCCGACTAATTTATAGGGATAGCCTTTGTTGCAAAACATGCAACGCTTTTCGTTAAAATCAATTTCCATTAATTTATCTCTCTACTGTCATAAATTTATTTCAGGATTGTCCGCAGTCACGGCTGGATACTGCTTCAAATTAACTATCACTTCGTCAATAAGACCATATTCTTTTGCTTCCTGTGCCGACATATAATAATTTCTATCGGTGTCTTTCAACACTTCTTCCAACGTCTTTCCAGTATGCTCTGCAATTATTCCGGAAAGCTTTTGTTTCGTCGAGACAAGTTCTTTTGCTTCTATATCAATATCGGAAACTGTACCCGACAAACCGCCTCCGTAAATCAAAGGCTGGTGTATCATTATGCGAGAATGCGTCAAAGCATATCTTTTGCCTTTTGTTCCCGCGGCAAGCAGAACAGCTCCAAAAGACATTGCCATACCCATACAAATTGTGGTTATCGGACTTTTTATAAACCGCATAGTATCATAAACGGCAAGTCCGGCACTAACCATACCGCCTGGCGAATTGATGTATAAACTTATATCTTTCTCCTGATCTTCTGAGTCCAAATATAAAAGCTGCGCTATTAAAACGTTCGCAGAATCAGTGGTAACGGATCCATCTTGCCCACCGACAAAAATAATTCTGTCTTTGAGAAGCCTCGAATACAAATCATACGTTACGGCGGCTCCCTGACTCCATCTTTCTATTACTGTAGGTATCAGTAACGACATCGCTATCTCCTAACAACGCAAACATTTACGCCAAATTATAAAAAAATTTATTTACTATTTTGTTAAGTCCGCTCCAGCTGCCGACGAAAACAGCGGAGTTCACTCTTCAAAACATTTCATTTTTCATTCTCGTCTTTTTTTAACAACATATCCTTTTCTTCCGTTTCAACATTTGCACTGGCAAGCAGAAACCCGAAGAGTCTTTGTTCTTTAAGCGAAAGTATTATATTCTCTTTTTTTTCTGCAAAATATTTATCAACCGCACTTTCCCTGCCCGGATTTGAAGTTTTCATTTTACTTTTTTCTTCCTCAATATCAGCATCACTTACGGCAAGATTTTCATCTTTAAATATCGCATTCAGAATATAAGAAAACCTTGTTTTCTTCTCCGCTTCTTCTCTAAATTTTTCCTGTCCGAGTTCAATCTGCTTTTCAACATATTCTTCAGAAGCGCCCTGCCTTTTCATATAATTTTTCATTTTTTCAACTAATGATTCTTTATTCTCTACAACTAAAGACTGGGGAACTTCAAATTTATTTTTCTCAAGCAAATATTCGATAATTTGCTTTTCAATATCCATGTCCTGACGGTGTTTTTCTTCAGCTTCTACGGTTTCTTTTACTTTTGTTTTTAAATCTTCAAGATTTTCAGTTCCCATATCTTTTGCAAAATCATCATTTAGATCCGGAACCTCTTTTTCTTTTATTTCAACCACTTTTATTTTAAACGTTACGGTTTTTCCCGCCAAAATTTCACTTGAATAATCAGAAGGATATTCAATTTTTATATCCCTCTTATTGCCGATTTTTAAACCCTTTAAAGCTTTTTTAAATTCTTTAACGGTATTTTCGGAATTTAAATCAATAATATAGTTTTTTGCCTTAATTTCAGAAAGCTCCTTGTCATCAGCGTCAAAAACATCATAATCAACGGAAACAAAACTCTTTTCCGTAACTTTATTGGATTTAGATGGAACAAGTTTTGCGTTCCTTTCTCTTAAAACCTCAAGATTTTGCTCTAAACTTTTATAAGTAATTTTGAAAATTTCTTTTTTTAACGGAATGCCTTTATAATCTTTTACTTCGATTTTTGGATGACGTTCTGCGGTAAAACGATATTTTAGAGTCTGTCCGAGTTCATAGTCAAATTCTTCAATCACCGGAAAGCCAATCGGAACAAATTCTTCTTTTTTAAGAGCATCTAAAACGGTTTTTTTTATGATGCTTTCTACGGCTTGGTTCTTAGCTTCGCCGGCAAACTTCTGTTTAATAATATTCATCGGGACTTTTCCGTGTCTAAATCCGTCAATTTTTGCCTGCTGCTGTACCCGGCTAAAAGCAGATTCAATTTCATCTGCTGCAATATTTTCTGAAACTTCAACATCCATAGTTATAGAGCACAAATTTTCGCCAACAACTGCGGACTTAAAATCAATCATCTTATTTTCCCGGGACATTTGCTTTTCCTCTTTATTTCGCATAAACACTGTATTACTATGCCTAAAACTGCAATCGATGCGTTTTTTCCGTCACTTCGGACAAACTTCAGTTTCGCAAGCTTCTGTTATCGCATCTTTGCCATCAACGCAGATAAATCATACCTACCACCGTCCCGGTCTTCCAAATGATAACTCCAAATAAGTTTCGGCACACTTATACCCGCTCCAGCTGCCAGATTATCCGACTATTAAGCAAACGGGAGGAATTCGTTAAACACACTATCTCCCACTTTTCCCCCTTATCTTATTGCTCATTAAAAAAGAAGAAAGAGAAAGGTGTGTATATTTGGATAACAGCAAAAAGCTTTTAATATATGCGGACGGAGGGACTTGAACCCCCATACCCTGCGGTATATAGTTCTAAGCCATACGCGTCTGCCAATTCCGCCACGTCCGCATAAACATGCGCTGCATAGGAATCGAACCTATAATCTAACGATTAAGAGTCGTTTGCTCTACCAATTGAGCTAGCAGCGCAATAAAATTAGCACATCGGCACAGGCACACTTTAAAAAAAAATTTTAACAAACTATAATTGAAAAATCAATCACAATAACAGTCTGCATTCACAATAAAAAGACACTAAAAACAATATATTATTTAATCTATTCTCTCTTAATCCTTTTATTTTTTATTCTGTACCAGTTTACATGGAAAATGCTTTTCATTCGCAAATGGACAGATATTGTTACAATTGTTATATATGAAAGGTTAGTCTGCCATTTTCATTTTCCCGCTTATTGGGATTTTTTTATTGTTTTATTTTCCTAATGATATTTAGTCTGCAGGTTGGATTAAAAACTCTAAAAAATATTTCATCGGCAAGTTTTTATAAAACTTGCCTTACGATTCAGTCGTTCTTGCTTCTTTCAAAGAGAAAATAGTAATTCAACCAAGACCGCCAAGCACATGTTTCTTGCAGCAAACCCTTAAAAAACACACATCGAGAATAATTTTTAAAATCCATCAGTATCCATGCCGTTTTCTATTGCTCTCCCATTTCACGCTCTAACATCTGACAGAAAGAATTCTTTCTTTATTATATCCCTACCGCGACCAAAACAATCTGGTAGTTTCCCTAAGTTAAGTCGCGAATTAAAAGTGCTTTTCTTACCGTTCTCACTCTGCCGTATTATAGTTCACATCCGCAAGGACGCTGTTCTCTTTAAAAGAGTAAAACCGGCTGAATATAAAAAACACCAAACGAACCACTATTAATCTAAATTATCATCGAGGACAACAGCAAACTTTTTCATTCTTTCTATTGTATCAAAATGAATTAATCTAAATTATCATCGAGGACAACAGCAAACCTATGAATGCAGAAAGTTATAAACCCTTATATATAAATTAAGACACTGTTGATATTATTTTGAAAAATATTCAGCAAAGCCAAAGATTTTATATGCAACATAATGAGACGGCGAAAATCTTTAGCGCCATTATGCACAGAGTTCTTCAGGAATATGTAGAACAGAGATTAAACATACTCATCCCGTACCCCGCGGCTTATATTACTGAAAAACTTCTCCAGTACCATAAGTCCAGCTTTATCAAGTTTTGTTTTATATTCCTCAATAAGACTATATCCCAATCTTTTAAGTTCAGGTTTTGCCAAATCCATAAAATGTTCGCCCGTCCTGTTTTTACAATAACAAGCGGCGCAAAAACTTGATATAAATCCCTGCAAAAGCAGGGATTTTACTATTTCATCAAGAGTACGCTGAACTGTCTTTCAAGTTTATCATTATGCGGAGTTCCCACCAGATTATCTTCGTATCCGCCGGGAGTAACTCTTGATTCTGCGCTTATCTGCGAAACGCCAAGATTTACAAGAACGTCCCTCATGCCCGCTGTTTCCCTCGTTGACATTATTATTCCGGTATAAGGAACAGAGAGTCTTAAAACAGCTACCAGTTTTTTAAATTCTTCATCTGCAAACGGGTATTCAAGATTTGAAGCATATGCGGATCCACTCGCCGGTTCAATGCGCGGAACCGAAATCCGAAATAGTGTGAGGATCAACTCCGTAAACTTTTTCCATATACTTATATGCACAAGCATTGCAAGAATTTCAAAACGATAATCGTAAAAACCAAGCAACGGTCATATTCCGACGTCGTCAATCCCAGCTCTAAACGCATTGTCTACTGCATCTAAACAATTGTCAGGATCAGACTTTGCACCCGCAATATGAAGTTTTCTGCAAGTTTCCTGGAATAATCTGGTACGTACCGATACCTACTTCTTTCAATCTTTTAAACCCGCTAACACTCATAGGGGGCACATTTACATTTACTCTTTTATCTTATTTCCTTTGTAATCCGCACTATAAATTGCTTTAACCGTACCGATATAATAATCCGTATTTTCTTCCGAAGAGGACATTTCTCCAGCAACCATCAAAATACGTTTATGTCCTCTTTTTAGAAGTATCTCCGTCTGCTCTTTTATTTCCTGAAACGTAAGTTTCTTTCTGACAGTAAGCTTATTGTCTGATGCAAAACCGCAGTAAAGACAACTGTTTGAGCAGAAATTGCTTATATAAGAGGCACAAACATAACAACACGCTTGCCGTACACAGTATTTTTACATAGGGAGCCGCATCGTAAAATTTTTTAAGAAGCGCAGAACTGGTCACAGATAAAAGTTTTGCAGATTCTTCCACGTTAAGTCTTTTAAGCTGTTTTGTTTTTTCCAAAATACTGTCAATTTCTTTTTCAGATGCCTTTATCTCAAGAAAAGAATTTATCTTTATTTTATCTATTTTATATGTTTCAATCTGTCAACCCTCCTTATATTTTTATATTTACACAAAGAAAGATTTACAATCCGCTTATGCAGACACTTCCCTCTTTTACAAAAGAAATAAAATTGTCAACACTCATAACGCCCAAATCTCTATTGCCTCTTGCTCTTACGGCAACCGCACACGCATCTTTTTCTTTATTTCCGACAACTGCTATATAAGGAATTTTCCGCATTGCGCTTTCTCTTATTTTATGCCCTATCTTTTCATTCCTGCCATCGAAAATAACTCTTATATCGTTCTTTTTTAATTTCTGCGACAATCCTTCGCAGAACCCGCGCTGTTCTTCATTAATATTTGCCACCGCAACTTGAACGGGAGAAAGCCAAAGCGGAAGAGCACCGGCATAATGTTCTAAAAGAATACCTATAAACCTTTCCAAAGATCCCAATAATGCCCTGTGAATCATATAAGGTCTTGCTTTTTTACCCGACGAGTTAATATAAAAAATATCAAACCTTTCAGGAAGATTAAAATCGAATTGTACCGTCGAACACTGCCAGAGCCGTCCTATAGCGTCTTTTATCTTTATGTCGATTTTAGGTCCGTAAAAAGCCCCCCCGCCTTCGTCAATTTCATAGGCACAGCCTGTTTTTTTCAAAGCGTTTTCAATGGAATTTTGTGCTTTTTCCCAATCTTCTATTTCACCTATATATTTTTGGGGGGGTCTTGTGGCAAAATAAATCTTATATTCGTTAAATCCAAAAGTTTTAAGACAGTCTATCGCCATATTAAAAACTCCGAGCATTTCTTCTTCAAGCTGTTCCGGAACAACAATAATATGTCCATCGTCTTGAGTAAATCCCCTGACTCTCAAAAGTCCATGCAAAACACCTGACTTTTCAAATCTATAAACCGTGCCAAGTTCTGCATATCTTATCGGAAGTTCCCTGTAAGAATGAAGTTTTGTTTTGTATATCATCAAATGCATAGGACAGTTCATAGGTTTTATCCGGTAAGGGTTTCCTTCTATTTCCATAGACGCATACATATTTTCAGAATAAGTCTGTAAATGACCGCTTATTTTAAAAAGCTCTTCGCTTGCAATATGGGGTGTAAACAGAAGATCATAACCGTTTTCAAGATGAAACTTCTTCCAATAATTCTCAATAATATCTTTCAAAAGGGCGCCTTTAGGATGCCACAGAACCAAACCGCCTCCGACAGTCTCATCAAAACTGAACAAATCCAAATCTTTTCCGAGTTTCCTATGATCTCTTTTGCGGGCTTCTTCAATTCCAGTCAAATAATCGTCAATATCTTTTTTCGTAAGAAATGCCGTTCCATAAATTCTCTGCAGCTGGTCCCTTGAAGAATCGCCTCTCCAATAAGCACTTGCAATGGAAAGAAGTTTAAAATATTTAAGTTCCCCTGTTGAATTTATATGAGGTCCCCTGCATAAATCTGTAAAATTTCCAGACCTGTACATACTTACTTTATCGTCTTCTATCTGAGAAGCTATTTCAGCTTTATATTTCTCGCCTTTTTCCCGAAATTCTCTAACAGCTTTGTCTTTAGACACATACGAACATATAAAAGGATAGTCTGCCTTTATTATTTCTGCCATCTTTTCTTCAATTTTTGCCAGATCTCCCGGAGTAAAAGATTGCTCTCTGTCAAAATCATAATAAAATCCGTCTTCTATCGACGGACCAATTGCAACTTTTGTCCCGGGAAAAAGCTCCATGACAGCTGCCGACATTATATGCGCTGCAGAATGTCTTAAAATATCCAGCGATTTCTGTTTTTCCATTTATTTTATTATACAATATTTTTTATATTCAAAATCATTCTTTTTTCTCTATGTCAGCATCTTTTTTTCAATGTTCTTTCTATTTCAGCCATTTTTTCTCTATTTTGAGAAAAACACTGATAGAAACTGAAAGTTCAATGCCGCAAAACCGAAAAATCTACAAATCCAGCAAACATATTTTTTATATAGCTTAGAAGAGAAACTCTATTTAACTTTACGGCCTCATCTTCTACCATCACCATAACTTTTTCAAAGAAACTGTCAATCACCGGCTTTATCTCTGACACTTTGCCAAAAACCCTGTCATATTCACCTGCTGACACAAAAATTTCAATTTCTGCTTTTGCCTTTTTAGCAGCGGCATAAAGCATTTTCTCAGCATCTTCAGTAAGCAAATCTTCATTTACTAATTCGGAAATACCAATATTCTGCTTTTTCACCTGATTTATAATATTATTTACTCTTTTAAATATAGCAACAACAGATGAAAAATCACCTTTTCGACCGGTATTTCGCAAAGCCTCAAGTTTTGTCCGTAAAGAGCCTATATATTTCAGTTCATTAATTCCCGACGCATTGATAACAGCTTTTACTTCATCAGAATTATACCCTTCAGACTCAAAAATATTTTCTATCCTCTGCCAAAAAAATTTGATAAGTCTTTTGCAAGCATCTTTTGATTTCGGATTATTTTTTACATTTTCAGGCAACAATTCAAAAACTCTTATGACAGCACCCGTCAAATCACATTTCGGCAGTTCATTCATTGCCACTTTCACAAAACCTGTTCCAGCTCTCTTGACACTATAAGGATCTGCGGAACCGTAAGGTTCAAGTCCTATTGAAAAAAATGCCGTTAAAGTATCTATTTTATCAGCTAAAGATAATAAAGACGCCATCGGATGTAGCGGAAGTTTTCCTGAAGCGACTAACGGCCAGTAATGCTGTTCCGCTGACGAAGCAACATCTGCGTTTTCTCCCGACTTAAGCGCATAAATTTTTCCCATTACACCCTGAAGTTCGGGATATTCAAAAACCATTTCACTTGTCAAATCGGCTTTTGAAAGCATCACCGCTCTTTCAAGCGCACCGCCGTCAATCCTCATATCAAACTCTCCGTTAAAGAGAGCCGCTATCTGTTTAATACGTTCTATTTTTTCATAAACCGTACCGATTTCTTTGTGGAAAACAATACCTTTTAATTTCTCTATATTAATGCCGAGTCCCTTTTTCAAATCGTTACTATAAAAAAACTCAGCGTCGGCAAGCCTTGCCGCAACAACTTTTTCATACCCTTCTTTTGCAGTTTCCTGATATTTTGAAACACCGTTTTTAACACTTATAAAATAATTTGAAAATTTACCGTTTTTATCAACTACCGCAAAACATTTTTGGCTTTTTCTCATACATACGGTGAGTATTTCTTGCGGCAAATCAAGATATTTTCCGTCAAAAGCACAAAGTACAGCCGACGGATATTCGACAAGATAATTTACTTTGTCAATAAGTTCTTCGTCAGGTATTACGCTGCCTATATTTTCAGCAGCATACTTTATTGACCTTTTTATTTCTTCGCGTCTTTCGTTCTGATCGACAATCACTGATTTATTCTTCATCGCCAAAAGATATTTTTCAGGCAAATCTATTTTTATTCTGCTGTTATCATACGTATGAAGTCCTACAGTCCAATTTGAAGAATCAACATCCGCAATTTTAAATTTAATTACTTTTTTCCCGTAAAGCGCAACTATATTTCTTATGGGTCTTGCAAATCTAAAACCGCTTTCTTCCCACATCATTGTCTTGGGAAAGGATATATTTTTTATTATCTCTGGAAAAACTACGGCTAAAAGTTTCTCTGTTTTTTCGCCTTTAATTTTTTTAATAAAAGAAAGATAGTCGCCTTTTTCGGTTGTTTTTACGACAAGCTTTTCAGGAATTACACCATTTTTTAAAGCAAACCCTTCAGCCGCCCGCGTATATTTTCCCTGCGCATCTTTTGCCGCTTTTAAAGACGGACCTAAAATCTCTTCGGTTTTATCATCGCTTTTTTCTGCAAGATTTTCAACCATCAGCACAAGTCTTCTTGGTGTAGCGTAAGTTTTAAGCACTCCGTGTTTCAGTCCTGAAGCATTAAAGGCTTTTAATGCATAATCTTCAATCTGTTTTAAGGCCGGTTCAATATAGGAAGATGGAATTTCCTCCGCACCTATTTCCAGTAAAGCGTTTTTTATATTCCCTTCAACCATTTTCTGCTCCGTAATTACTTTTACAACAAAAAAACTTTTCCAGATTTTCCGTATTACGCAGATTATTTAGAATTTAAATACTCTTCAGCAATAATTCCGGCTATTGTACGCAGTCTCAAAACATAATCCATTCTTTCGGAAACCGAAATAGCACCTTTTGCGTCAAGCAAGTTAAACAGATGCGAGCATTTCATAACTGCATCATAAGCCGGAACCGGAAGATGCGTTCCGGCAAGTCTTTCAGCCTCTTTTTTCCATTCGTTAAAATGTTCCTTCAATATATCAACGTCGACTTTTTCAAAATTATAAAAAGACCACTGCCTTTCATCTTCAAGATGAACATCGCCGTAAGTTACCTCATCGTTCCATTGTAAATCGTAAACGCTGTTTTTCTTTTGGACATACATCGCAAGCCTTTCAGTGCCGTATGTAATTTCAACGGAAACTGGATTCAAATTGATACCGCCGACCTGTTGGAAATATGTAAACTGCGTCGCTTCCATACCGTCAATCCATACTTCCCAACCGAGACCCCATGCACCAAGTGTCGGAGATTCCCAGTCGTCTTCAACAAATCTTATATCGTGTTTTTTAGGATCAAGCCCTACGGCTTTTAAACTTTCCAAATAAATCTGCTGTATATTTTTTGGAGCAGGTTTCATAATAACCTGAAACTGGTAATAATGCTGCAATCTGTTAGGATTCTCGCCGTATCTTCCGTCGGCTGGTCTTCTGGAAGGCTCGACATAAGCCGCATTCCACGGCCACGGTCCCAGAGAACGTAGAAATGTGGCAGGGTTAAATGTTCCAGCTCCTTTTTCTAAATCATAAGGCTGCCATATAAGACATCCTTTTTTTGCCCAAAACTTCTGCAAAGTCATAATAATTTCCTGAAAATTCATATAATCTCCCGATTTTTATACAATTACAATTGAGGAGTATTCCAAAAAAATATATTTGACCCAATACCGCTTTTTTTAGTTTAATATTTGGCATAAAAATGGAAAAAATCATAATACGCAGTCGTCCTTCCTGGGACGAATACTTTATGAAGCTTGCATGGCTTGTGTCCGAAAGATCAACATGCGTACGACATCATGTCGGAGCAGTTATAGTAAGAGATAAAAGAATTTTAACAACAGGATACAACGGAGCCGCCACAGGCATACAGGATTGTATATCTTTGGGCTGCCTAAGAAACACTCTTAATATTCTTTCTGGACAAAGACACGAAATATGCAGGGCAATTCATGCCGAACAAAATGCAATTATACAGGGCGGATATCACGGTATAAACATTAAAGATTCAACGCTTTACTGCACACATTCTCCGTGTGTACT
>JAISLA010000007.1 GCA_031260705.1 Endomicrobium sp.
GTTGCCTGTGAATTAATTCTCCTACTCCCAGAGCAACTCCAGCCCCTACAATAACCCCCACCAGCAACCCATTTTTTACTAACAACGGATACCTCTTTTTCAACATATTTGTCTACATATTTATCCACACAAACAATTTCCTTCAGGGGGGGGCGGCGGTTGCAACCCTGCCACCATCGTGATTAGTAAAAGAAAACAAACATTTTTTTTCTTTATATGCCTTATTTCAGCCCGTTCAAAACCGATTCAACCTGCTTACCTGCGTCTCCTGCATAAGGCAGACTGCCGGCTTTCTCTATATCGTAAAGTCCTCGCTGAATTATGATTAATTTTTCTGTATCCCAACAAGTTCTTTTATCCTTTCAAGGTTCGGATGTACCTTTAATAGTCTCCTTTGCAATCTTGTCCGCAATTTTATTCCCTAAGTCTATGCACCTGTCCTTGAGCTTGTCTATATTTGAGGAAAAGCCTGTGAGCAACAACGGGATAAAGAGAACTATAAAACTAATATTCAATGTTGTCCTCCTCAACAGCTTCTTTTCTCTTTATTAAGAACTTTCATTTTGCGGTAATCTCTGCAGTATTTTCATCAAAATCGGCAATATTCACCGCGATTGCCATTGTTTTTGCAAAGATTAAAATTCCATAATATACCACAAGCTTGTTTTTACGAACAAATATGAAAATTCTCACATACTAAGAACCGATCAAATAACCGACAGAAAATTTATAGATACCGCAAAAACTTCTTAAAACAGAAACTTTTGTACCTCTCCCGACGAAATTTTCTTAATTTTCAGCAAAAGTTACAATCTTGACTTTCTACGGACAGACAAAATAATTTATATTTATTACATATACTCAAAGCAAAAAATATAACACACCCAATGTAACAGTCATTTTTTCAGCCTATCTGATGACTTGACGCATTTGATAAATTTTAAAAATCTAGGGATTTTTTCAGAATACGCGGGGATGACGGGATTTGAACCCGCGATCTCTGCCTTGACAGGGCAGTGTGTTAACCAGGCTACACCACATCCCCAAAGCTTATTCAATATTTCAACTATCAGAAAGCCCAATACCCAATACCAAACCATCACGATTAAAACTAATATTCCAATCCTCTGTATATAGGAAATTCCTGACACAGTTTCAACATATCGGCTCTGACTTCAGAAATTACTTTCTCATTATCAATATTTTTGAGAACTTTAATTATAGCTTCTGCTATCTTTACCATTTCAGGTTCTTTCATACCTCTTGTGGTTACAGCCGGCGAACCGATTCTTATTCCTGACGTTATTGCCGGTTTTTCAGGGTCATAAGGTATTCCGTTTTTATTTAAAGTTATCCCTGCTTTTTCTAAAGTATCCTGCGCATTTTTACCCTTAACATTCAAAGATCTCAAATCAACCAAAAACATGTGAGAATCAGTTCCGCCGGAAACAATTTTCAAGTTCCCGCCTTCCAAAGTTTCAGCAAGCTGTTTTGCATTGGCTAAAACCTGCTTTTGATATTCTTTAAATTCAGGTTTAAGAGCTTCACCGAAAGCCACGGCTTTTGCAGCTATAACGTGCATTAAAGGTCCGCCCTGTTCTCCGGGGAAAATTGCGGAATTAATTTTTTTTGCCAGTTCTTCATTGTTAGTAAGAATTAAACCACCGCGAGGTCCGCGAAGTGTTTTATGAGTAGTAGTCGTAGTAATATCGGCATACACTACAGGCGACGGATAAATACCCGCAGCCACTAAACCCGCATAATGAGCCATATCCGACATGTGATAAGCGCCAACTTTTTTTGCAATTCCGCTTATCCTTTCCCAATCCCAAATTCTTGAATATGCACTTGCACCGCTGATTATAAGTTTCGGCTTATGTTCCAGCGCAAGACTCTCTATTTCATTATAATCTATACAACCTGTTTTTTCACTCACCGAATAAGAAATAACATTAAACCATTTGCCTGAAACGTTAAAAGGACTGCCGTGTGTCAAATGTCCGCCATGCGATAAACTGAGACCCATAATAGTATCGCCGGGTTTTAAAAGAGCAAGCAATATAGCAAAATTTGCCTGAGCACCGGAATGCGGCTGTACATTTGCAAATTTTGCATTAAAAAGTTTTTTTGCCCTTTCTATCGCAATAGTTTCCGCTATATCAACAATTTCGCATCCGCCGTAATATCTTTTACCCGGATACCCTTCGGCGTATTTATTTGTAAGACAAGAACCCTGAGCTTCCATAACCGACTGTGAAGCTATATTTTCGGAAGCGATAAGCTCTATGGTTTCTCTCTGTCTCTTAAGTTCTTTTACCAGCATATCATGAATTTCAATATCATTTTCTTTTATGTTTTCCATTTTACTCTCCTCTATTCTGTTAATAAGTATTCACAGTGTTCTGACAAACTTGCTTTTACTTCAGCAATACAGGCACATAAATTATCTTTTTAGCTCGTCCTCCCGTGATAAAATCTTGCCAATAGCGCTTGCATCCCCGTACAAACTCTTCTTTAAATTCTTACCGGTTTTCTGCTTTTACCGCCAGCAGATATTTTAATTGGTTATTTCTGCGATAACCATTAGATAAAGAGTTGTCAACGGATTCAGTTTCAATCTCTTTCAGCCTACACTTCCCGTTAAAAACACAGCCTTTATCAAAATTACAAATATATCCTTTTTCATTTTTTTATATATTATTTCCCCTGTCTAAATCTTTCAAATTTATATACACTTTAATATCTTATCAGTATCTAAACAGCCTCTGCGGACAATTATATATGGAAATTTTACCATGTCTATAACCGTAGACTCAAAAGAAAATCTACACTGTCCGCCGTCAACTGCAATATCAACCATTTCATCAAATCTTAAAGTTTCGTCTATATTCTTAGCACTTTTTTTATTTGACATATTGACGGAAGTCGTAAAAACAGGACTGCCCGTCTCTTTCAACAGTTTTAATATAAACTTGCTGTCAGGAATTCTCACTCCCAAATCTTTTCTGCCGCCGGACAAAATCTTTCCCATTTCTGTCGTAGGAAATATCAATGTCAGCTGCCCTGGCCAGAATCTTTTGGCAATTTTCAGCGCTTTTTCGGGAACCTCAACGAATATTCTTATACTTTCAATATCTGGTGCCATTAGAATAAACGGCTTTTTATGACTTCTGCTTTTAATTTTATATACCGCTTTTTGGGCCTCAATGTTAAAAGCGTCAACGGCAAAACCATAAACTGTATCCGTAGGGACAATCGCTATCCCGCCGCTGTTTATGACTTCAGCCGCCTTTTTATGCGCCATTTTATCCCTAGATGAAATCCTCAAAGCCATATATATTTTTACCTTATTTAAAGAACAGACTCCGTAGGATAAGCGAAGAGACGCTTTTTGTTTCTTGCAAACGTATATTTATTTTTCATTGCGCTTTTCAGGTTCTGTAGTCGCCGTTTATTTTAACATAATCATACGAAAAGTCGCACGTATAATATTTACTGCTTTCTTTACCAGCTTTTAAATCCACAGAGATCTTAACTTCTTTTTTAAGCAACGACTGTTTTGCCTCTTCTTCAGAAAAATTTAATGCAATGCCATTTTTAAAAGTATGTACGCCCCCAATATATATGTCAACTTTATCGGGGTCAAATTTTACCTCCGCTCTGCCCGCGGCAGCAATAACCCTTCCCCAGTTTGCGTCCGCACCAAAAATCGCCGTTTTAAAAAGCGGCGACGTAGCTATTGTTGAAGCTATCAATTTAGCATCTTCTTTGGTTTTAGTATTTTTAACTTCAATTTCAATAAATTTTGTAGCTCCCTCGCCATCCTTTGCAACAGACTTTGCAAGTTCGAGAGTAAGCTCGTCAAATGCTTTTATAAACTTTTCCAAATCTGCTTCCGACAATTTTCCCGTACCGCTCTGCCCGTTTGCCAAGACTATTACGGTATCGTTTGTCGACGTATCCCCATCAATAGATATGCAGTGGAAAGATTCGTCTGCGGAATTTTCAAGTATTTTCTGAAGAGTTTTACTCTCAATTTCAGCATCGGTTAAAATGAAAGAAAGCATCGTGGCATGAAGTCCCTGCATATTCGGATGTATCATTCCCGCGCCTTTTACACAACCCCAGATTTTAATCTCACCGTTTTTAACTTCAACTTTTCTGTCTGATTTCTTTATGAAAGTGTCCGTTGTCATTATTGCAAGGACAGCTTCATCTTCATTTTTTGAAAATGTACCGATATTACCTTTCAACAAATCAACACTTTTTTTAAAATCGTCCTGGAGAATATTTAAGTATTGCCCTATAACGCCAGTCGAAGCACATAAAACTGACCCCGTCTCAAAATTAAAGGATTTTTCTGTTGCCGAACACATATTCTCAGCATCTTTTTTTCCTTTGTCTCCGGTGCATGCATTTGCACACCCCGAATTTGCCACAATAGCCGAAAATTTGACCCCTTTTTTCAATCTTTCAATATCTGTAATGACCGGCGCAGCTTTTACAATACTTTTTGTAAATATTCCAGCGGCGCTAGCAGGCGACTCGGAAACAAAAAGAGCCAAATCTTTTTTTCCTTCTTTTTTTGATAAACCGCTCCGCATTCCACCAATTTTAAAACCCTTTGGAAGCATTGTCAATTTCTCCTTGAAACCAACTAATTTACCCATAAAACGCAAATAAACCAGCTATAACCCTGCGGTTTCGGGCAAGTCGAACATAATATTCATATTCTGTACCGCCTGTCCCGATGCGCCTTTGACTAAATTGTCTATAACTGAAACTATAATAAGTTTGTTTGTTCTCTCATCAACTTTCATGCTTATTTCACAATAGTTTGTATTTAAAACATTTTTTATTCCCGGCATTACGTCTTCATCAAGAATTTTTATAAAGTGCCTGCCGCTGTAAAATTCCCTGTATTTTTCAATTATTGCAGACGTCGCAATCTGTTTTTTCATATTTACATAAATTGTTGAAAGCATCCCTCTTTCAACGGGCATAATATGCGGAGTAAAACTTATCGTCACATCTTCTCCCGACAAAATCGAAAGTTCTTGTTCTATTTCGGGAATATGCCTGTGTCCACCTGCAACACTATACGCTCTGGAATTTGGATGCTCATTTTTAAAATATGCCTGCGCATTTTTTCTGCCTGCGCCGGAAATACCGCTTTTTGAATCTATAATTATTCTTCTAAGATCTATAAAACCGTTTTTTACAGCAGGCGCACAGCCTAAAATAACCGTCGTAGGATAACATCCGGGATTTGCAATTAGCAAAGCTCTTTTTATTTTCTCAGTATTCAGTTCAGACAATCCGTAAACTGACTTCCCGATATATTCTTTTGCGGTATGTTTCACATTATACCATTTCTCGTAAACTTCTGGTCTGACTAACCTGAAATCTGCAGATAAATCTATAACTTTAACTCCAGCGTCAATCAGATAAGGAACAACTTCAAAAGCAACAGCATGCGGCAAGGCAAGGAATACTACGTCGCATCTGTCAGAGATTTGTTTTGCATTTAAAGTTTCAACTCTCAAATCCAAACAATTAAAATGTGGATATATGTCTTTCAAATGTCTTTCTTCAGAAGAACTCCTGCCGTAAAGTCCGGTTATTTTTACATCCGGATGTTTTGAAAGAATTCTTAAAAGTTCTTCCCCAGTATATCCGGTTATGCCTACAATCCCCGTTTTAATCATTTCTTTCTCCGATTTCAAATATGATAAGACGCTGAAAAACAGTTCTAAATTTGACTCTATCCGTAGTATCGGCTTTGTGTATCGTCTAGATCTCAGCGCTCTCGCTCTTTCTTTTCCGGATATATCAAGACTATAAATTCGCCAATAAGACTACTGTTATTTTTAACATTTTCCCAAAACTTCCTCACATAAAAAACTATTTTATCTCTTCTAAATCCAAAAGTTTTGAAAACTCTTTCTTCGTTTTGCCTGATTTTTTTTAGAAATCCGCAAAATAGAAAACCGTTCGTCGGGGAAAGACGTCTTTGAACTTAGTATGAACGGACTAAATAAATCCAAAGACGGTGGATTACTAAACATATATTATAAGTATTCATTAAAATTCCGATGTTTTGCCTGACCTATTATTACTTTTTTCATTCTTAGATACACCACAGTTATACACTCACATTTTTTTTCATCAAACTTTTCAAAAAATACAAGAAATATACCATTTTAAATTCTATAATTTTTTGAGTCGGCAAGTCAATCGGAAAAGAGCAAACGGCAGGACAGAAATAAACGCAAGGCAGACTGGCAGAGAAACAGCGGTTTTCACTAAAACCGGTTAAGTATCACATTGTTTTTGCCCTCGATTTTGACAATTTTTCAATAATTTGTTTACAATAAACCACTAATGAATGAAAAAGAGTTATCTTTATTCAAGCTTCTTTCGGCAACAGATATAGGCGCAATAAGATTTTTCAGACTGCTTGACAGATTCGGCGATACGGAGTTAATTCTCAAAGCGTCCAAAAGAGATCTTATGTCGGTTGAGGGCATAGGTCCGACAATTGCGGACACAATTTTTAACTCTTCAAATTCTGGTAAAGCTGAAAAAGAACTCGAAACTGCAATAAAAAACAATATAAAAATTACTTTTTACTATAACAGCGATTACCCAAAGCCGTTAAGAGATTTTGCCGATAAACCGCTTGTTCTCTACACTAAAGGCAACATTTTAGAAAAAGATTTTGATTCTATATCAATAGTCGGATCAAGAAGAATAAGCAATTACGGAAAAACGGTTACGTCAGAGTTCGCATCTTATTTCGCAAAAAAAGGAATAACTATTGTTTCAGGACTGGCAAGAGGTGTCGACAGTCAAGCACATATTACAGCTTTGGAAAATAAATCAAGAACTATAGCCGTTTTGGGAAACGGATTGCTCGTAAACTATCCACCTGAAAATGCAAAACTGCAGGAAAAGATTTCGCAATACGGCGCAGTTATAAGCGAGCTCCCGCTGCGGAAACAGCCCGACAGGGGAACTTTTCCAAGAAGAAACAGGATAATTGCAGGATTTTCCAGAGCGACTCTGCTTACAGAAGCGGCACTTAAAAGCGGAGCATTAATAACGGCAGGATTCTGCGCTGAATATGGAAAAGATGTTTTTGCAGTTCCGGGAAGTATACATTCAAGTATATCAAAAGGAACAAATGAACTTATACAAAACGGCGCTTTTATCGCGTTAGGACCGCATGACATGGCAGATCAGCTTGAGTGGATTCCTAAAGACAAAATCTCAAAAACAAATAAACTTCCCTCTCTTGACAAACTTGAACTGGAAGTTCTTAACCTGATAGAAAATGACAGCGCGGGATTACCACCGGATTTAATTGCGCAGAAATTAAATATCGGGATTTCAGAAACGGCACCAATGCTTTTAAAACTTGAAATAAACGGACTTATAAAAACAACTCCGGGACAAATATATGTAAGAGCATATTGAAAGATAAAGGAGTGAAAGTAATGTCAAAATATTTAGTTATAGTCGAGTCTCCCACAAAAGAAAAAACAATATCAAAAATTTTAGGTAAAGATTTTACTGTAAAAAGTTCTTACGGACATATAAGAAATCTACCTAAAAGCAAACTCGGCATCAACATTGAAGACAATTTTAAGCCAACATATAAAAACATACCAAAAGCTAAAAAGCTTATATCAGACCTGAAAAAAGAAGCTGAAAGCTCCGACAAAATTTACCTTGCCACCGATTTTGACCGCGAAGGAGAAGCCATTGCATGGCATTTAAAAGAAGCATTAAAACTTCCGGAACCTAAAATTTCAAGAATAACGTTCCATGAGATTACGACCGAAGCAATTCTTGAAGCCGTAAAACATCCTAGAAATCTGGATATGGCTCTTGTAAACAGCCAGCATGCACGCAGAATTTTAGACAGGCTCGTAGGCTATAAACTTTCCCCGCTTTTATGGAAAAAAGTAAAGTTCGGACTTTCCGCTGGAAGAGTTCAGTCTGTAGCTGTAATGCTTATATGCAACAGAGAAGAAGAATTTAAAAGCTTTATTCCGGTAGAATACTGGAGCATCGAAGCAGAACTGTCAAAACTTGAAAAAAACACAGCGCCTTTTAAGACACTGCTTTTTTCAAAAAACGACGGAAAGTTTGATAAACTCTCAATAAAAAACAAAGAGCAGTCCAATGAAATATTAAAAGAACTTGAAGGCGCAAAATACATTGTAAAGTCGGTTGAAACAAAACAGCGCAAACGCTCTCCCTACGCGCCTTACACCACTTCAACAATGCAGCAAGATGCTTCAAGAAGACTCGGTTTTTCAGCTTCAAAAACAATGTCTGTAGCACAGAAACTCTATGAAGGCGTTTATATCGGCGGCAGCATAAATACCGGTCTTATAACTTATATGAGAACCGACTCTTTAAATATCGCAAAAAGCGCTCAGAACGAAACGTTAAAATTCATAGAGTCTTCCTATGGAAACAATTTTCTCCCCAAAATTCCTAGAATTTATAAAACAAAAACCAAAGGAGCGCAAGAAGCACACGAAGCGATAAGGACTACTTCCTCAAACAGGATACCGGCGGAGATAAAACAGTATTTATCGAAAGATGAATTCAAACTTTACAGTTTAATATGGAAAAGATTTTTAGCAAGTCAAATGGCAGATGCGGTTTATAACACCGTAACGGCAGAAATCTCGGCAAAAGACTATTTGTTTAAGGCGTTCGAAAGCACGTTAATTTTTGACGGATTTTTGAAAGTTTACAATATGGACGACGATGAAAAAGAGACAAAGCTCCCTTCTTTAAAAAGCGGCGAAGAGTTAAATCTATTACGACTGCTTCCCCTGCAGCATTTTACAGAACCGCCGCCGCGCTATAACGACGCAAGTTTAATTAAAGCTCTTGAAGAACACGGCATAGGAAGACCGTCGACTTACGCTCCTACTATTAAAACTATTCTGGACAGATTATATGTTCGTCTTGACGGCAAAAAATTTGTTCCTACAAATCTCGGCATCGTCGTAAACAATATTTTAAAAGATCATTTCGGAAACATAATTAACGTTGAGTTTACCGCTGGCATTGAAGAAAAACTTGATAAAATTGCAGAAGACAAAGCTGTGTGGCAAAACGTTTTAAAAGATTTTTATACGCCGTTTGAGAAAGATTTAAACGAAGCAGAAAAAAACCTGCAAAAGCAAAAAGTTCAGACACAGCAGACTTCGGAAATATGTCCCAACTGCGGAAAAAATATGGTTATAAGATATTCTAGAAAAGCACAGTTTTTAGGATGTTCCGGATATCCGGAATGCAAAACGACATTGTCTTTAGATAAAGACGGGAAAATTGCCGCAGCTCCACAGGAAACAGATATGAAATGTGATAAATGCGGAAGTCCGCTGATTAAAAAAACAGGATTTGCGGGGAAACAATATCTTTCATGTAAAAATTATCCGGAATGCAAAACTTTATATAATATTGATAAAGATGGAAACAAGACAAGCAGTCCCGAACCTGAGCATACGGATATAAAATGCAATAAATGCGGTTCGGAAATGCTTAAAAGAATAGGTAAAAGAGGACCGTTTCTCACCTGTTCGGCATTCCCTAAATGTAGGAATTTGCAATGGATCAAAACGAACAAAACTCCGAAATCGAAAAAAAGCAAGACGGCAAAGCTTTCGGAAAAGAAAACAACGAAAAAATAGATTCTTTTGAAAAGTATCTTAACGCCGAGCGGAATTTCTCTGCGCATACCTTAAGGGCTTACAAAAAAGATATATCTGACTTTGCGTTTTTTTTGCAGAAGAAACGGCTAAATTTCTCACATGCCGGCAAACACGACATAAGAGAATTTTTGGAAGAACTCGGCAACAAAAAATTAAGCAGAGCGACTCTCGCAAGAAAACTTGCGGTTCTGCGCTCTTTCTACAAATTTTTAATAATCAATAAAATTATTAAAGAAAATTTCATAGCAAGTATGCCGGCAAGACTGAAAAAAGACAAAAAAGTCCCGTCGTTTTTAACAGAAAATGAAATGCAGACGCTCTTAAACCTGCCCGACTTAGAACTGCGCGACAGAGCAATGATTGAACTTTTTTACTCGTGCGGTTTGAGAATTGAAGAGCTGCTAAGTTTAGATTTAAAAAATATAGATTTCATATCAAACATCGTCACTGTAACAGGCAAAAGGAATAAAGAAAGAATTGTACCGGTAGGAAATATCTGCCTGCGCGCGATAAAAGATTATATAAACGAGCGCCGCAATCTTGGTCTTCCCTGCGATATAAGATCGCCGGTATTTTTAAGCAGTAGCGCAAAAAGACTCAAACAGAGAACCGCAAGAAGAATCTTACACAGATATTTCATCAAGGCAGGACTTACAAAAAAAGTAAGCCCGCACACTCTAAGGCACACATTTGCGACTCATATTCTTGACAGAGGCTGCGATTTGAGAAGCGTTCAGGAAATGTTAGGTCACAAAAATCTTTCCTCAACGCAAATTTATACACATGTGACAATAGAAAGCCTGAAAAAAGTCTACAAAGAGACACATCCGAGAGCAAAATAACCCAATATAATGGACCAAGCCGCCAAGTATAGAGGGAAAAAATATACGCAATTTCCGTTATGTCTATTTTTTAAAACTGCAAACTCCGAAATAAACTTTTGAGGATTAATAAATTCATGAAAGAAAAAGATCAGCTTCAACTTTTAATAGAAGAAACAGGCTGTGAACAAGCTGAAGCAGAAATTGCTCTTTCCCTCTCCAGCAATAACATTGAAAAAGCTATATATACGATAGGACTCCTTTTAAAATTTATCACCGTATTTAAAATAAGACTGATATTCCCAAAAGAAAGCATTTACGGTCTTATACATATAGCAGTAAATATGAAAACGCATGATATTTTGCGTTTCAGCATGATATTTTCGCACAATCCGGTCATATACGAGATATCTGTAAATATAGACTGGTTTTCTTTTGAAAAAGCAATTTTCTCGGCGCGTTTAGGCGCGGGCGCAATGGAAAATTACACTCAAAAAATTGAAGAAAATTTAAAGTTACATACGCAGCAGTCAATTAAAGAAATCAGAGTTTCAAAAGAAGAGATTTCAACAATAATTAAAACTTTTTTCCATCCCGCTACCGTTGAAATGGAAATCGTAAATGAAGAATTGAATCTTACGCAGTTTAAAAAACTTCCCGACTATAATACACAACAAAATGAAATTTCTTTTGCAGGATACGATTTAGGATTTGTAAAACTTGACGTCAAAATACTGGAAGATCCCAGCGGCAAACCCACAGAAAAAATTGCGGAGAACGATACGGTGCTGTCCCTTATAACCGACAAAAGAGATATAGCGCATTATCTTGCGCATCTGACAGGCGGAAGAAAAAGCGGCATCATGATTCCGCTTCCGGCAATGGTAAAAAAAATATATTCTAAAAATAATGATTTTGAAATACATCTACATTACGCACCGTCTATAACAGGTCTTGCAAAAATTAAGAGCGGCATCAAATTAAAAGTTTTAGAAACAAAAAGCCAGTTGTGGTGGAAAAAGATAATACCATGGTAAATTAAGCGTTCTGTATTTATGCTTCAATATTACCTGAATATCTATGAATGCTTATTGAAAAATGAAATTATCGGATATAGAAATATCCGGCAGATTGATAAAATCTGATAGTTTATCGCATGATCCAAATATAGGAGCTTTGAGCATCATTTGTGCTGTTCTTAGAAAATTAGGCTGGAAAAATGATCTAGTTATTACCAAGCATGGACTAAAGCAAAGACATATAAAAGCAAATAATAAGTTTATTTTGATAGCCAATAAATTAGATATACAACTCAAATATTTAACTTTACCGAAAACAGAATTTCATCACGATTATTGGCACTATGATAAAACTGGAGAAAAATTAGGAACTATTTTTCTCCATATAGTAGTTGAAAATTTTACAAAAGGATATTCTATTTTTGAGAACCACGCAGGGAGCGAAAAAGGATATTTTATAACAGCAACGGGAGAATATATACCGCTTGCTAAATATTCTGACGGAGAAAAATATAAGACTGGAAATAAAGATAAAATTATTCATATACCGGATTTAATTCTTATTGATTGTGGGCGCAGTGAAATTATAAATGTTGAGGGTAAAAAATATCAGTTTAGTCAAAATGGTATTAATAAATTAAATAACTATGATTTTATTGAAAAGAATTATATTAAAAAATATTATCCGAATTTTACTGTAAAAAGAACTGTCGTATTATACGGGAGCAGAGAAAATAAAATCTTAGAAATTGAAATTGGTTTTTTGTTAAATGAATACGGAAATTTAATTTTAGGAATAAAAGCTCCCGCTCTTTTTAGAGAAGCAATCAAAAACCTGCTAGATTTTTGGAGTTAATTTTATATGGCAAAGAATGCAAATGATTTTTTTATTAAGTCTCCGCTCAATTATATAGGGGGAAAGCATAAGATACTTTCTCAAATAATACCTCTTTTCCCTAAAGATATAAATTGTTTTGTTGATTTATTCGCAGGCGGCGGAAATGTAGGATTAAATATTTCCGCAAACAAAATAATACTGAATGACAATCTCGTCTATTTAATCGATCTATACAAAAAACTGCAAAAAACACCAACGAAAAAAGTATTAGAACATATTTATAAAAGAATTGATGAATACGCTTTATCTATTTCAAATAAAGAGGGCTATATAAAATTACGAGACTATTACAATAAAACAAAAGACCCATTAGATCTATTTGTTATTATTTCATATTCATTCAACCATCAAATCAGATTTAATAATAACCACAAATTTAATAATCCTTTCGGTAAAAAGAGAAGCTGTTACAATACTTCTATTGAGTTTAATTTAAAGTCTTTCATCGGTAAATTGCAGCATGAAAACATTGAATTGTATTCAAGTAATTTTGAGAATCTCGATTTATCATTTTTAGGAATTAACGATTTTATATACTGCGATCCGCCATATCTTATTACAACAGGCACATATAATGACGGAAAAAGAGGTTTTACGGGCTGGAGTAAAAAAGAGGATTTTTTACTGCTGAATAAACTTGATGATATTAACAAAAGAAATGTAAAATTTGCTCTGTCTAATGTCTTAAGGCATAAAGGTAAAACCAATACATTATTAGAAAATTGGATTGCCGGCAATCCTGATTATTTTGTAAACAATATAAAGACGGACTATTCAAACTCAAACTATCAAACAAAGAGCAGGGATAAACTTGCCACTTTTGAGGTTTTGATTACAAATTATATTCCTCAGAAAATAAATACATTTCATAAACAGTTATCACTAACTCCGTTTGAAAGAGAATATAATGAGATTTATCGGCAACAAAGAAAATCTGCTTAACAGTATTTACTATACATTAGAACAAAAAAATATTAAAGGCAGTTCCTTTTTTGATTTTTTTTCCGGAACAACAAATGTCGCCCGTTTTTTTAAGAAAAAAAACTATAAAGTCTTTTCCTCTGATTTACTTTATTTTTCTTATTGTATGCAATATGCATATATTAAAAATAATAAAAATCCGCAATTCAAAAGCATATTAGCACAAATAAACACAAAACGAGAAAGTTTGATATGTTCTGCACTTGACATAGTTTTGGAGTTTCTCAATAAAATAGAATCAACTGAAGGATTTATCTATAAAAATTATTCAACAGGCGGAACTTCATGCTTAAGACAACCAAGAATGTATTTTTCTGATTATAACGCAAAGCGCATAGATACTATCAGGATAAAATTGAGAAATGGAAAGATAACGGTTTATTGTCTGAAGAAGAATACTTCATTCTGCTGTCCTGCCTGATAGAAAGTATTTCTTTTTTTTCAAACACTTCAGGAGTATATTCTGCTTTCCAAAAAAAATGGGATCCGAGAGCAGTAAAACCGTTTTTATTAAAACCAATAGAATTAGTTCTTAACAGCAAAGAGAACGAGATATTTAATAGCAACAGTATGGAACTTATTCCAAAAATAGATGCAGATATTTTATATTTAGACCCGCCATATAACGAACGACAATATGCCTCAAATTATCATATACTTGAAACTATCGCAAGATACGACAATCCCGTTATCAAAGGTGTAACTGGAATGAGGGATTACAGCAGTCAAAAATCATCATTTTGCAACAAGAATACAGCGTTAAAATCATTAAATGATATCGCAAAAAATGCAAAATATAAATATCTGCTTTTAAGTTATAATACAGAAGGAATTATGTCGCAAAAAAACATAGCGGAGATATTAAATAATTATGGAGCAGTAGAACTAGTTGAATTTGAATATCTTAGATTTAAAAGCAATAACAAAGGCAAAAGTAAGACAAAAAAATATATCCAAGAACAATTATATATAGTTAAGAAATATTAATATTTTTTATTTGACGGATTTATTATCTATGATAACGCAGAAGTTACTGCCCGCAGAACAAATGAAATAAAATACGTGTTTATTCGTTGTTGATGAGTTGTCCCCGTTTAATAAAAAAAGCAGCCTCCGGACAAAAACACGGAGACTGCTTTTTTTATCTTAACAAACATCTCTATTTTAATATTCAGGCATCGGAGGCATTCCGCCACCAGGCAACTTGGGATATTTCTCAGGAATGTCTGTTACTAATGTTTCAGTCGTAAGAATAAGCGATGCTATTGAAGCGGCATTTTCTAACGCTGTTCTTGTTACTTTTGCAGGGTCAACAATACCAGCCTTTATCATATCAACATATTCGTTATTGTCTGCATCATAACCAAAAACGGCATCCTTTGAATTTTTAACTTTATCAACCACAACAGAAGCTTCAAGACCGGCATTTTCAATTATCATTCTTATAGGACCTTCAAGAGCTTTAAGAACAATCTCAATACCCGTCTTTTCATCAGAATCTGCAGCGTTAATTTTTTCTAAAACAGCCTGTGTTTTTAGAAGAGCTACTCCGCCGCCGGCAACAATACCTTCTTCAACACCCGCTCTTGTCGCATTCAAAGCGTCTTCAACTTTAAATTTCTTCGTTTTCATTTCCACTTCAGTCGCCGCACCCACGTTTACAACTGCAACACCGCCGACCAGTTTTGCAAGTCTTTCCTGAAGTTTTTCTTTATCGTAATCCGACTTTGTATCTTCAATCTGTTTGCGGATTTGGGCTATTCTTGCTTCAATTTCTTTCTTATCGCCAAGCCCCGAAACTATCGTCGTGTTTTCCTTATCGACAACAACCCTTTTTGCCTGTCCGAGAAGATCTATCGTAGCATTGTCAAGCTTTAGTCCGGTTTCTTCGGTGATAACCGTTCCGCCCGTGAGAATTGCTATATCTTGAAGCATTTCTTTTCTTCTGTCGCCAAATCCCGGAGCTTTTACAGCTATAACTTTAAGCGTTCCGCGAATCTTGTTAAGAACTAAAGTTGCAAGAGCTTCCCCTTCTATATCTTCCGCAATAATCATAAAAGATTTTCCGGTCTGTATAATTTTCTCAAGTAAAGGAAGTATCTCCTGCATTGAACTTATTTTTTTATCGGTAATTATTATATAAGACTCTTCCAAAATAGCCTGCATTCTTTCAGTATCAGTTACAAAATAATGTGAACTATAGCCTCTGTCAAACTGCATTCCTTCTACAACATCAAGAGTAGTTTCCGAAGATTTTCCCTCTTCAACAGTTATAACACCGTCTTTTCCTACTTTTTCCATTGCATCGGCAATCAAATTTCCGATTTCTTTATCACTTGCAGAAATTGAGGCGATTTGAGCGATCTCTTCTTTATTTTTCACCTGTTTTGCAATTCTTTTAATCTCGTCAATAACTGCTGTGACAGCTTTTTCAATACCTTTCTTTATATGGTTTGCGTTTGCGCCCGCAGTAATATTTTTAAGTCCTTCATTTATCAAAGATTGCGCTAAAACTGTAGCTGTCGTCGTTCCGTCTCCTGCTATATCGTTGGTTTTTGAAGCTACTTCTTTTACAAGCTGAGCACCCATATTTTCAAAAGGATCTTCAAGTTCAATTTCTTTTGCAATCGTTACGCCGTCATTTGTAATAGTCGGCGCACCGAATTTTTTATCCAAGACTACATATCTGCCTTTAGGCCCGAGAGTAATTTTTACCGCATTTGCAAGTTTGTCAACACCGCTTTTCATAGCTTTACGAGCCTCGTCATTATAAATCAACTGTTTAGCCATATTATTATCTCCTTATTTTATTTGATTATTCAATTATCCCTAAAATATCATCCTGCGACATTATAAGGTATTCTATGTCGCCAATTTTAGCCTCTGTTCCAGAATATTTTCCAAAAAGTATTTTATCACCTACCTTTACATCTAAAGTTATTATTTTCCCATCTTCAGTTCTTTTACCGGTTCCAACTGCGATAATTTCACCCTCCTGCGGTTTTTCCTTTGCAGTATCAGGAATAATAATACCGCCTTTTTTTACTTCTTTGGGTTCTGCAGGCTTAACTAAAACCTTTTCACCTAGTGGTCTGATCATCTTACTTCCTCCTTGAATTTTTATTATCTTTATTCTTTTTATCTTTAGCACTGTCACCCTACGACTGCTTATTATATAAAATTAATTTAATTTTTGTCAATTACTACCCTACATCAGCCTTTTCTAACTTTTTAATTCCTTTTTTCTTTCTATATTTACGCATGTTTACCGGCAGAAGCAGTCTTTCTATCATGACCAGACTATCAAAAGAACATTACACAAATAAGTCACTCAGTCCGCCGGATTCCTGCAGCTTTTTTTCTCAGACAAAGAAATTTTATCCTAGAAAATGACGACAGCATTTCTCCGAACTGCTCTGATGACAGAACTATCTTATCCTATAAATCTTATGCATCTGCACCATAAGATATATTCTAGGAATAATTTTTTTGCCTCGCTGTAAAATTTATATAGATTCTGCATTGCAGGAACATTTTTATCGACATGACGGTTGTAAAATAAGCAGCGTTTTTTTTGAAGCGTTTTTTATTATATCCGCCGATTTTCTTATCTCAGAAATATTTGTATTTTCAGTTATAACGCACTTAACAAAAACTTCCACCCCCCCCCAGAATTTGCGCCGCCGAACCGGCCAAACCTTATTATTGAAACAGTTATATACTCGCAACTGCCGATGACGATTCACTCTCCCAGACTTCCACTTCACAAACTTTTGCGGTTTTTGTTTCTATATCTTTAAGCTGTCCCAAAACAAATGCAGCTATATTTTCCGCTGTCGGGTTGACCATGTCAAAAGGAACAATTTCATTCAAAAATTTATGATCCAAATAGTTGATAATTTCATTAAGATGCATCTTAATATCCGTAAAATCTATAAGCACACCAGTATCATCAAGTTCTGTGCCGTAAAAAGCAACTCTTATTTTCCAATTATGCCCATGCAGATTTTCGCATCTGCCTTTATATTCTCTTAAACAGTGTGCTGAAGAAAAACTTCTTGTAACCGAAAGTTTATATTTCATTTTTACTCCGTTTAACTGATCAGCTTTATTTTTTTGACGCCGGATATTTTTTTAGAAAAAAACCGACTACCTATTGTTTGAAATTTTTCGGGATTATCGCTTACGTAAAATTTTAAAAATTTCTTGCCTTTCACGTCCGCAAGGAGACACATTTTCTTTAAAATATTTTTAACTTCCTGTGCCACAGCTTTTGCGGAATCTATAAGCACAACATTTCCGCCCACGTTTTTTTCTAAAGTTTCTCTCAGAAGCGGATAGTGCGTGCAGCCCAAAACTAAAGTATCGATTTTTTTGTCTAAAAGAGGCTCTATGTATTTTTTTACTATGCTGTCCGTAATTTCTCCGCTGCTCCAGCCCTCTTCTACAAGCGGAACAAACAGCGGGCATGCCTGCTGATATACTTCAGACTTGGAAATTCTATTTATCTCCCGCAGATAGGATTTACTACTTATGGTTCCTTCAGTCCCTATAACGCCTATCTTTTTATTTTTTGACGCATATACTGCGACTTTTGACCCCGGTTCTATCACGCCTATTACAGGCACTTTCAAAGTTTTTTGCAAAATAGACAGCGCAAAAGCCGACGCCGTATTGCACGCTATAACAATCAGCTTAACTTTGCATCTCATTAAAAAAGATGTTATTTCTTTTGAATATTTGATTACAATATCTTTTGATTTTGACCCGTAAGGCACATGAGCGGTATCCCCAAAATAAATAAGACTTTCCAAAGGAAGCAACTCGGTTATTGCAAACATCACCGTAAGACCGCCAAATCCCGAATCAAAAATTCCTATAGGATGATTATTTATTGTTCTGCTTTTTGTCTTTGCTCGCATAATACTTTACCACTCCCTTATATATGGAGTCGGCTACTGCCACACGAAACTTTTTTGAAGAAAACTTTGATTCCTGTATATAATTGCTTATAAAAGCACTTTCTACAAGCACCGAAGGCATTTGCGCTCCCCTCAATACGTAAAAGTTCGCCTGTTTTACGCCCTTATTCGGTATTTTAAGTCTGTTGGTGGTTTCGGCAGATATAAAACCGCTTAATTCCGAACACTCGTTTATATATTCAGTAATAGCCAAAGACCAAAACACACTCTGAAGCGAAATATTTTTTTTGCCGGGATTTTTTTCCAGCTCTAAAACAGAATTTTCAAGAACCGCCGTTGCAACAGCTTCAGAATCAGTAGCTTTTTCCGATAAGAAGTAAATTTCAAAACCGTTTACGCTCCTGTCAAAACTTGCGTTGCAGTGCACAGATATAAATAAATCTGCTTTGCATTCATTTGCTATATTTGTTCTCTCAGCAAGAGGAATAAAAGTATCATCTTTTCTGGTAAGAATTATCTCATAATTATCATCATTATCAAAAATCGTTTTAAGTTCATAAACTATTTCAAGATTTATGTCTTTTTCTTTTGTGCCGTTCGGTCCTACTGCACCCGGATCTTCCCCTCCGTGTCCAGCGTCAAGAACTATAATCTTTTTACATTTATAGCAAGGCTCTTTCTCTTTTTCCTGTTTAGGCACAACATCTTCAGTATCGTCAATTATTGCGAAACTATCGTCAATTATATTTTTATCTTCAAATTTTGCAACAGGCACTTTTTCAAGATCTTTGTTATTTTCATTGTTTTCAATCACCGATATGATCTCGCTTATCTGTATCTCTCCGTATTTTTCAGGCGGCGTTAAATCGGCTTCTTTTAAGATTTCAGGCGACGCGACATAATCTTCTTCCGTCGCCGGAATTACAGTTTCCTTCTTTGAGGACATATCAATATTTTTAGAATGCTTAATATAAACAGATATTCTATACGGTTTTGAAAGCATTGAAGTTTTAACGAACTTAGGCGTCTGCTGGAAACTAATTTTTACTAAGGCAAACCTTCCTTCCATACCGTAAGAAATGTCTTTGATAACGCCGTTGTTCACGCTTAAAAAATCGCGCTGCACCTTTCCTTTCAATATCTTTATAACCACAGATCCAGAAGTTTTTGAAACAGTATATGACAGCGGTTCTTCAAGCTGTATAAGCACCCGCGTGCTTTCGGGTTTTGTAAAATATCTCACAGTGGAAATATTTGCGCGACGGTTTATGCTCAGCAGCAAAGACGAGGGATTCCATACGGTATCGGCTTCTGCAATTTCTGCAAATTCTTTTGATTTAAGAATTTCCGGCGGAATATATATCTCATTTCCTATAAGTCTTGACGGAAGAGACATTTTCTTTAATTTCTTCCCGAAAACAACTCCGGCATTATCTGCTTTAATATCTATTTTTCTGT
>JAISLA010000014.1 GCA_031260705.1 Endomicrobium sp.
AAAAACCTCTCTCTCCTGACCAAGCAAAAGAATTGCTCTCAAAAACCGATGGAATCCAGCTTTTAGATGATCCTGAAAATAAAAAATATCCAATGCCTCTATTTGCAGAAAATATGCAAATAACTGTAATTGTCTCACCAAATTATCACATTAGTGCTCTCTTTTATTTTTTATGAGTGCTATTTAATAACAGTTAAAGATAAATATAATTATAATCAAAATTATTCATATTTATAAGTATAAATTTAATTAAATGTAATAATTTACTTTATTGTTTATAACTTATAAAATTTCTATTGTACTTAACATAATATATATTATCGGACAATAATTTTAAGCTCTTAAAACATTAAAAATTATTAAGATTTAAAAAAACAGGTTGAAATACCCATGTCTTTAAGCAAATCAAGATAAGGATCAGGGTCAAGTTCTTCAACATTTACCATTTTTTTGACATCCCAATCCCCTTTTGCAATTAAAATAGCTGCTGCAATAACCGGAGTGCCTGCAGTATAACTGATAGCTTGAGATTCTACTTCTTCATAACAAAGTCTATGATCACATACACTATATATTAAAAACTCTTTCCTGCGTCCATCTTTTGTTCCTACTATCAAATCTCCTATACAAGTTTTACCTCTATAGTCGGGAGCAAGAGTTTTAGGATCAGGGAGACAGGCTTTTACTACTTTCAAGGGTACTACTTCAACTCCTTCAGCCGTTCTTACAGGTTTTTCCGACAAAAGTCCTATATTTTTAAGCACATTGAAACAATTTATATAGTGATCATTGAACCCCATCCAAAACCTTATTGAATTTGCATCAATATTTTTTGAAAGAGAATGAATTTCATCATGACCGGTTAAATATATAGTCTGCTTGCCCACTACAGGGAAATCGTATACTTTCTTTTCAGAATGAACGGGCTTACATACCCATTGCCTGTCTATCCATGTCCAAACCTTTACGAATTCCCTGAAATTTATCTCGGGATCAAAATTTGTAGAAAAATATCTACCATGATTTCCGGCATTGACATCCATAATATCTATTGTATCTATAACGTCAAAAAAATGCTTCTTCGCATACGCTACATAAGCATTTACAACGCCAGGGTCAAATCCAGCACCCAAAATTGCGGTTATGCATCTATCCTGACAGCGATCTTTGCGTTTCCACTCATAGTTTGCATACCATGGCGGATTTTCGCATACTTTATTCGGTTCTTCATGTATTGCAGTATCTATATATGCCGAGCCGGTTTCTATACAAGCTTCCAGTATCGACATATTGCAAAATACCGACACTAAATTTACGGTAATGGAAACTTTAAGATCTTTCATCAACTTTACCATCTCGGGAATATTTAAAGCATCTACTTGTCTGATTTGTATTTTTTTAGAAGTATCCTTATAATTCTTCTTGCGTTCTATGCTTTCCAATATTTGCTCACAGTCCTCAAGCGAACGCGAAGCTAAGCAAATATCTCCAAACAAATCATTGTTTTGCGCAAGTTTATGAGCAGCAACATGAGACACACCGCCCGCTCCCAACAAAAGTACGTTTCTTTTTCCCATTTTCGGTAAATTTCTCCTTTATGACAAATCTTTTAAAAAGTCATTATATAAAAACTTCTTTATAATTTCCATTTTCCCATCGAGTCTCTTAACAACAATGGAAGGCATTTTAAGTCCGTTAAACCAATTTTTCTTAACCATCGTATATCCAGCAGCATTGGCAAAACGCACTGTAGAACCGACTTTAAGTTTGTCCGCAAGCTTATACTCGCCGAATATATCTCCGGCAAGACAAGACCTGCCGGCAATAATATACTCGTTTTTACCGTTTTTAGCATTAATTTTTGCAGGAGTTCTGTATATAAGTAAATCAAGCATATGTGCTTCAATAGAAGCATCGACTATCGCAATATCTTTTACATTTTTTACAATGTCTAAAATTGTAGTAACAAGTTCGCAGCTTCTTGTAATTGCGGTTTCGCCTGGTTCCAAATAAACCAAAACTTTATGTTCTTTGCTAAAACTTTTTAATTTTTTACAGAATTTATCCAAAGGATACCCGTCCTTTGTAAAATATAATCCACCGCCAAGGCTAACCCATTCGACTTTATTTAAAACTTTCTCATATTTTGCGACTATTTTATCGAGCATTACGCTAAAACTTTTAAAATCGTCATTTTCGCAGTTATAGTGGAACATCAAGCCGCTTATCTTATCTAAAACCGACATAATTTCTTCTTCTGAAGTGACACCGAGCCTTGAATATTTTCTTGAAGGATCAGCCAAATCAAAATGTGAATAACTTATCCCTGGATTTATTCTTAAGCCAACCTTAATATGTTTTATATCATTATAAAACATATTAAGCTGTGATACAGAGTTAAATATGATTTTGTCAGCAATATTTTTCAGCACTGTAATATCGTCCGAAGAGTAAGCGACACTGAAAACATGCGTTTCTTTCCCAAACTTCTCATGACCAAGTTTCGCTTCATAAAAGGAACTACTAGTTGTACCGTCCATATATTTACTCATTAAATCAAATACAGACCATGTGGAGAAACATTTCAACGCCAGAACTGATTTAGCTCCACTATTATCTCTTACATATCTAATCTTTTTCAGATTTCTAAGCAGTTTCCTTTCGTCAATCAAGTAATATGGCGTTTCTATTTCTTTATCCATTCTATCTATTTTCAAAAAATAAGAGACTGCACGTTTTATCCTTTTTTCTCTAAAATATGTAAAAACTCATCAGTCTTGTCTGATTTAAACCTTTGATATCTTTGTTTCACTACACTATACTTAATATTTCTTTTACTTTTTTTGACAGTTTAAGCGATATACCCGATCTTAATTTTGTTTCTTGCAAGATTTCCAATCCAATCATAGAAAACTAATTTTACAAAAAACTTTTCTATAGGATTTTCCTTCTTCACCAGTGTCCAACTGTATTCCTTTTTGTCTCCATATCTGCCAAGTCTTTGCTTGACCTGACTTAAGTTCACATTTTGTACAATGCCACTTTAAGTCACTTAATATTTCAAAATCGTGATGAGAAATTGTTTTTGGCTTAAATGGATTCATATTTTAAAACTCCTTTTTAAAAACAAAAATATATTCGTGTTTAAAAAGAAAATAATCACTTTTGAGCGCTCTACATTTCCATATAGATAGAGTTCATTCCAAACTTTCCTCTGTTCCCTTCAATATTTTTTATTACAATTCCCTTTAACTTTACTTTAAAATTTCTTTTTATCATATCTATGCAATAAAAACTTAAAGGAATATCTTCACTTTTTTATATACATCGCCAATAACTAATTTCACTTTACTTATATCTAATGCTAAATATTCTTTTTTTAAAGCTTTAGCATCTAGAACATTTTCCTGCAAATGGCTCTAAAACAACATCATTTTCAATCGACATTAATATCTTCATCTGAAAACATATTTGTATAATCTTTATTCATAAACTCTCGAATTATAAGTAACTTACACAATATTAAAAAATTCTCCCAAGCACTTCCAAAACTGACATTCCGGGCTTTATTCCGGCTTTCTGTGCATGCGTGGTAGAACTTACAACGTTTTTTTTCAACATATCGTCAATAGTCTTCACACCGGTGACAACCGCCGCAATATTTTCCATTCTTTCAGCAGTTTCAAGGTTTAAATATCCGCACATTATAAAACCGTTATTTCCTTTTATAAAAACCAAATTACTGCCGCTGAATAATTCACCTTCAAAACCATAATACTTTTTTTCGTTCACAATAAATTCTTTTAATTGCATTTCCCCCCCCCCTCTTTTACAGTTTGTTTAGTTCATTACAATTTTACAAGCGATTTTGTCATTGTCCAAATCTGTTTCTAGGCTGTAAACATTTACAATTTCTGCATCTCTCACGCTGAACAACAGCAATTAGCGGCAGCATGCGATCAAAACTATATAGAATTTAACAATCTCCATTTAAATTATTTTAAATAAAATTTGACTGTTTTACCAAAATTTGCTACTTTTACAAAGTTTTAAAATTAAAAATAACAAGGAAACAAATAAATGAACTATAAACTTTGGTTCTGGATTGTAAATATCGTTTCAACAGCTTTAAGATTCCTTGTAACAAGCAAAATTGATATTACAACAGACGAAGCTTATCGCCATTTAGATCTTTTTTATTTTGACCACTCGCCGATTACAGCATATTTGACTAAAGCATCAATACTCATTTTCGGGAATAACGAATTTGCAGCAAGATTTCTTACAGCTTTAATTTTCTTTTTTATATACTGGATTTTTTTTATATGCGCAAAAAAACTTTACAATGAAAGAACAGCTTTTACAGGAGTGTTATCGCTAAATGTCCTGCCCGCTTTTTCGTTTTTTGGATTCGCTATTGCTTTACCGAATTCTCTTTTTGTCCTCTTTTGGATATCGGCATTACTTGTCTTTATCATACTAATTGAAACCAACAATAAAAACTACTGGTACTTGCTCGGCATTATAATAGGTTTTACAATGCTTTCAGGATATAATGCTACACTAATATTTTTTTCAATTTTTATGTCTCTCATTCTTTTGCCGTCGCACAGGTCTTGGTTTAAAAAAAAAGAGCCTTATTTAGCACTTATTATATCCGCATTAATATTTTCACCAGCAATAATATGGAATATTGAAAACAACAGTTTAAGCCAAAGTGCAGGCATCTTACTGCCAAAATTTTCTCTCACTCTTTTAGGAACATCACTCGGCGTGCAGGCATGCTATATATCTCCGCTTCTGTTTTTAATTTTTATTATCGCTACGCTTTTATGCATAAAAGAAGTTTATCAAAAAAAAGACCGTGCCGCTATTATCATTGCATGTTTTTCATCCCCCGCTTTTCTCCCGCTCAAAGGAATTGCCGTTTTTAACGAAATATTGCCGCACTGGACTGCAACAGGCTATTTGGTTTTGTCAATTTACACGGCTCATTTAACATTAAAATTCTGGCATATAAAATGGTTCAGAGCATATTCTTATGCGGCATGGGGATTTGCGCTGTTTACGCTTATCACGAGTTCGCTGCACATACATCCGATAGAAAAATTTCTGCACATTAACCACCAAAGACATGTTGTTTCTAAACCCGAAAAAACCTATATAAAAAATGAATTTAACAATTGGGAAAATACAGTAAGAATAATAAACCTAAAAGAAAAACCTTTCACATTTATATATAAAAGTTATCTTGCAAGCAAATTTGTATCTAGCGATAATATCGATGCTTACGGTATACGGCAGAAACACTTAAATTCTCATACTGCAGATGTTTTAGAACCAGAGAAAGATTTGCGGCAAAAGCTTATAGAATTTGATCACAGTGCTTTTAAATTCATAAACTCCAATTTAAAATCCAAATTTTTAGACTTTTACGTATCATTGATATCTTATTGCGATTCTAAGTCTTTTAATTTGAGCTTTTTTATGATACTAATAATATCCATAGGAATACTCTGGAACAATAAGAAAGAGCGTTTTTGGACTGCTCTGATCTTCTTAGCAAGCATATTGGCAATAGTAGCCATCATAATGTTTTTCTTAAAACATTACTTTAAAAGACCGCGTCCTTTAAAAGTACTAGGAGACAAAAATGTAAACACATTCTTTGAAAAACTATATTGCAATGCCTTTCCGTCAGGACATACGCAAATTGTGTTTTCTACATGTACTTTTATGTTTATAGTAGTAAAAAAATATTGGTATTGGTACCTGATTCTAGCTTTAGGAGTAAGTTTCGAGAGAATATATGCAGGATATCATTTCCCTTTTGACGTTTTGGCAGGAGCAGTAATAGGAATAATTTCCACTTATGCAACGGTCGCTTTGTTCAAGAAATATTTTAAAATATAACATTCATTTCGGTACTTTTTATGTTTAAAATTAGGATATATGCGAAAATTTAAAATATTTTAAATGACAAAATAAAAATATTATCCTTTTACGTTGCTGTTTATAGTAATTAATATCAAGACTATATATTTAGTCGCATTTAACCATTTTTTTAAATCTATCCGTACCGGTCTTTTATCATCTCAAAACTCTTAAGCTAACACCGGCATATACGACAGCTCCGGGCATTGGATAACCTGCTGTAAGTTCATATCTGACATTGCCTACATTAAGCCCTTTTACCCATAAACTCAAATTATCATTCTCGACTACAAAAACGCAGAATCATTAAATAAAAATGACAGGCAATCATTAACAAGAGTGGTGCCGGCGGACGTGGTTATATGACGAGGGCGATGCGAGGGCGAAAAAATCGTTATCGGAAGATGCCGCAACTGAAGATTTTTGGGACTTGTTTGCGGAGGAAATGCAAACACAAACACGCATGGAGATAACAATGACAAAAAAACTAATTACAATTATATTAATATCGGTGCTGCTAATAGCAGCACCACCGCAAGAAGCGCAAGCAAGCGTTATAGCCGCAGCGACGATGGATACGCTGTTTTGTATACTATATAATGATAAATCCGAGATGTGGCTGCATGGCAATGCGTTATATCGTTTGTAGTGATTGTAGCATCTATAATATACGGCGTGTATACAGTTAGGCACGATGTGGAGGTTGAGAGCATTAACCGCCACCGTAACTGATTTTTTAAAGCCAGTTGGCTGTGGGCTTGCGTATACGTTAACGGCAAATTTAAAATAGCGCAGGTAAGTCGGTTAATATGACATTAAAACGATTAATTATTATATTTATTGTGTCTGAGGTTTTTGGCTTAATCAATGTCCGTGATGCTCGATAATCTTAAGTATTTGCAGCCTGCGCCTCTATACCGCCAAAAGAAAAAACAAAATAAATTATCCCGTAAGGGATCAGGAAGGGGGATCCCATGCCTCCTCCCTAAGATTAGGAGGATTTAAAAAATGAGCGGAGTGTTAATGTTGCCTCCGCTACGCCAACCGCAAAAGCAATCGCCGAACAAAATGAAAAAATTAAAATTGCTAATAAAAAAGCGAATGAAACTAATATTGCGATTAGCAAAAAGATAACAAAAGCGGTAGAGGATTGGCACAAACTTGTTGTGGATATTAACGCTAATCCTGAAAACTATAATATCACAAAAGCGGACTTGCAAGCAGCAATCGACGAGTGTAATGCCAATTTAAAATTGTGCAGAGAAAATAGGGAAATATACGCTAGCAATATAAAAAAGAAAGTAAGCGGCAACGAAAAAGCAGACGAAATATTATATAAATACTTACAATTGAAGCAACGCTTTTAACGCTATTTTTCTGCGCAATAACAGTAATACTTACAGAAATTTTTTTATACTCTCATCATACTTTGTTAAAGTTATAAAAATATCTTGCGCTAAAACAATATTCGCCGCAAAAACAAGGTAAAATAGTACACTTAATATTTTTTCATTTCTCACTTTTTACCTCTTTCCGGTTTTACTCACCGGTATAACATACGGTCTATTTGAAATCGGATTTGTTTTTACAACAACTGTCGTATTGTAAACTCTTTCAATATCTCTATAATTTAAAACTTCTTCAGCTGTTCCCTGTCTGCAAACTGAACCGTTTTCTATTAAAATCAGTTTACTACAGAATTCGCCTGCTGCATTCAAATCATGCAAACTTAAAATTATCGTTTTATCACGCTTTTCATTTAAATCTTTTAAAATCTCTAAAATATCATTCTGATTTCCTATATCCAAATGCGATGTAGGCTCATCAAAAACAATAATATCAGTTTCCTGGACTAAAACTTGAGCTATTAAAACTATTTGCTTTTCTCCTCCCGAAAGTTCGTTGATATTTTTCTCTGCAAAATTTTTTATACACAAAAAGTTCATAACTTTTTTTATTGCAGCATAATCGTCATCTGACGGAATTTTAAATATATTCATATAAGGATATCTTCCAAACATAATAAATTCAGAGACGGTAAAAGATAACGAAGTATCTATGCATTGAGGTAAAAAAGAAACTGTTTTTGCAAATTCTTTTCTTGAAAAAGAATTTATATTTCTACCGTCTATAAACACATTTCCGGAATACGGTTTAATTAAATTACAGAGAACTCTTAATAAAGTGCTTTTGCCTGCACCGTTTTTCCCGATTATACCGAAGAAATCTTTTTTATCTATATCACATGAAATCTTTTTTAAAATTTCTTTATTTAAGTAGCCCGCCGAAAGATTTTCTATTCTTATCACAATATTTTAGTCCTTTTCAAACTTGCCGCTTAGTTTGCGGTCAATACCGCTCTTTTTATTTTCTATCCGGTTTTAGCAGTAAACAAATAAAGAATAACCCGCCTATTATGCTCGTAATTACGCCGACAGGTATTAACACCGGCGAAAACAACATTCTGCTCAAAGTATCACAAAGCGGTAAGAAAAACGCTCCGGCAAAAGCTGAAGCCGGTATCAAAATCACATTATTAGTCCCCATAATTTTTCTCATTATATGCGGTATCATTAAACCGACAAAACCTACGACGCCGCAAATTGAAACTGTTGCCGCCGTAACAAAGGATGCCGTAAGAAATAAAAACTTTATATTTCTTTCAATATTTATACCAAAAGTCTTTGACTTTTCACCACCCAAAGACACAACGTTGATAATATTTCCTGACAAAGACAAAATTATTATGCATATAGGCACAACAGCTGTAATAAACGGAAGCAATCTCTCGTCAAAAGATGAAAAATTTCCCATAAGCCATAAAAAAGCAGTCTGCACACTGTTTTCAGGCGATAACGCGAACATAAGCATTACAGCAGATGAAAAAATATAACTCACAACCACGCCTGATAAAATCATTGCATTGGAATTAAATCTTTTCCGCATACTCAGTAAATACACAACAGATACTGAAACTATCATACCGGCAAAAGCGCAGAAAGGAATAAAAAAACTCCTTATAGCTGCAAGACCGGAAATAAAAGCTGCCACTGCGCCCAAAGACGCACCGCCTGAAATCCCTAAAGTAAAAGGATCTGCCAGCGGATTTTTTAGTATTGCCTGAAATACACATCCGCTTACAGCAAGTCCCGCGCCTACAATACAAGCCATAAAAATTCTCGGGAAACGTATCTGTTTTATCATTACGACAACATTCTCATCTACGGCACCGCCAAATAATGCTTTTACAGCATCAACAAACGATATTCCGTCTAAACCGATTGCTAAAGAAAATAAAAATACTACAAAAACCGATACCAGCATTAATATATAAACAAACAAAAACTTCTTATTTGACATTAAAGACATCCTCGTAAATAACTTTTGCAAGCATTGTCGCCCCTTTTGCAAACGTCAGCGGCGTAGGCGTAAATATATCACCGGCGTAAACCATAAAAATTTTACCATTTCTTACGGCTTTTATCATTTTATATTTGTTCCAGTTTTTTATTTCTTCACTGTTGATATCTCCAGCATTTACAAGCACTATAATATCAGGGTTACGTTTAATAATATCTTCAATATTAACAGCAAGATATCGCATATCAGTATCTTTATATAAATTTACGGTTTTAGTGTAGTAATTGTAATCGTTTACAAAACTCTGTTTCCCTGCCGTGTACAACGGTCTTGCTCCTATTTCCCAAAATACTTTTAATTTGTTAAAATCGTCTATTTTACCGTAAATTTCTTCTGTCGAATGTTTTGCCACATTTATTATTTTTTCTGCTTCTTTTTTTCTGTCAAGTTTTTTTGCCAGATTATAATAATTAACGCATATCTCGTTAAAATTTCTTGCTGTTTCCACAACGTACACTTCAAAACCAAGACGCTCAAGTTTTTCAACCGCTGGTTTACTGTTTCCCTCTTTAGTCGAAATAATTAAATCAGGATTAAGCAAAGCTATTTTTTCTATATCAGGTTCTAAAAGCGTACCTATAATTTCTTTCTCAGTCGTTCCTTTAGAGCAATAAATTGTTATGCCTTTAACAAATTGTTCAGCTCCGAGTTCATAGAGGCTTTCTGTGATTGACGGCGCCAGAGAAATAATACGCTTATATTCTTCAGCACAAGTAATACCTGCAAATAAAAATAGAAATGCGATAATATAAACAATTCTTCTCATAAACAGTATCAATCAACTCCTAGATATAATCACTTTAAGTAAGCAACATTTCAAACTAACATATTAATATTCTATACCTCTTTGCGCCTGTACTCCCTTTTTATAAGGGTGCTTAATCTCTTTCATTTCAGTAACTAAATCCGCAATATCAACCAACGACTGCGGAGCACCTCTGCCAGTTACTATTACATTTGATCTCCGTGATAACCGTTTTATAATATCAATAAATTTATTTTCATCAATGAATTTATCCCTTAATGCGATGTTAAATTCTTCCAAAACAATCAAATCATACTTTTCAGGAACATCAGCAAGGTCTTTCAATTTTTCCACAGCGGAACAGCATTGACTTGCAACTTTATCAAGACTGACGCCTTTAATGCAGTACGGATGCTCTTTTGCGAAGGAAAAAAAATCTAAATTGTCTAATTTAACCAAAATTTTCTGTTCTCCGTAAAAATTCTCGCCTTTAAATAATTGTATAAGGCAAACTTTAAATCCATGTCCCAAAGAACGAATTATCTGTCCTACAGCAGAAGTTGTTTTTCCTTTGCCATTACCTATATTTAAAATTATCACGAATACCCTCTTGGTACAATGTTCACTGTTTATATGCAGTAAATAAGTTAATAATAGCTATGAAACTTTCTATTTTCGCTGCTTTTCCTCTTATAATAAATCATTAAGCTGTACAGAAAGAACTAATTATGTCTATAGGGCAAATATATTATTAGCGGTTTTATCTATAAGTAATAACAGTCCTATAAAAGACCTTATTTTGACGCCCAAAAGATAAATATTGTATTATTAAATATATTTTGTCAAGTTTTCCCATAACACAAACAAAAAAGGTGATAAGCACAACAGCCTATCAACTTTTTTGAATTCAGCTTGACAAGGTTTTATCTAGGGTAATGAGAAGACTAATTTTGAAGAAAATCTATATATGTAAGTTGTAAACAAAACAAAGGTTATGCCGAACTATATAAATCTCAGATTAGAACTGCAAAAATGTTTCTTAATGCAATTGAAATTAATGTACAAAAAGATAAAATAATGTTAGAAATTCTCAAATCATCCCTTGAGCTTATCAAAAACAAATCTAACCCCGAACTTATCAAAGCTACTGAGAAGATGTTTGAACGCAGAAAGACTCAAGTCGTTAATTCTCCGAGAATACTGCCAAGACTGTTAGACTCAAAAGCAGGCAATATTGTTTTTGATAAAATTGCTAGGAACTATATTGACAGTTTTAATTTTAATAAAATTGATAGTGGTAAATAACTACGTTAAATATGAAGATAATTCAAATGTAGAGACTGTTAATATAAATAAAGATAATAAAAAATGCGATGAACTTTTCAATTCTCAATGAGATTTTCCTTGATTTTTTTTAAGAATGGTTAAAACTTGCAAAAAATAATCTCAAACAGCAAGAAGAAGAATGCAATATTGAAAGTATTAAAATTCAACCGGGTAATCTAGGTGATGAAGATATCAAATTAGAAGATATTAATTTAAAGATTTCAGAAACCACCGTTAAACTAATTGAAGCTAAGGTTGAACTTGTAAAGGCGTGTCTTAGCACAATATTGTTTTTGAAGAGATTGCTAAAACTCTACCCAAAAAGCACTTGCCTGTTTTTAGCATCCCCGCCTGACTTTAATAACACCAGTAAAATGAATGAAGAGCTTATCAAATTTCGTAATAGAATAATCAAATTCTTTAAAGATGAACTTAAAAACTCCAAAAACAAGATAATCCTATATTAAAAAAGTTGAAAGTAATGAAAAGAGTAATATTGAGATGATAGATGTCCTGAAAGCTAGATTAAAAGTATCTGAGATCCAAACAGACATTTATAAACTCTATGAAGAACAAATTGGACGACAACTAAGGGAACTTATATATAAAAGAGTTGAAAGATGACTATTACAAGTCTTTCGCTTAAAATTTTGCGGACTATTCTTAATTTAAAACTTCTTTTTTTTAATTTATAAAACAATTAGAACGTATCCTTGCTTTTAAAAAATCCAAAAGAAAAAACAGTTATATCTTTTTTCACATTTTTTCTTTTTGAATTCTGCGGGTTCAAGTTTTGCCGTGTCATCATCACCTCTAAGCGTTATTGCTTTTTTCCGTTTAGTCTCTTATCACTCGTAATACAACATATCATTTCGTTCGCTATCTTTAAGTTTTAGAAATCTGCGACTGGCTCGTTTCAGAATAACAGCAAATATTACTTTCTGGCATTTATATTCTCCAGTATCTGGATTAAACCTGCACTTTTAGCCTTCGGATTTCCTGTTTTGTCATTTCCGATTGAGATTTATAGCAAAAATCTATAATTAACGGCTGAACTGATATATAATCGCCTTTTGCGATAGTAACCACCTAAAAGACTGCCAAGAAGTTTTACGAATATTAAGTTCGCTGCTTACGTCCCAAAAGTTCATCTTTCAGATATTCTTTACTGCCCATCCAATCCAGCAGGCAGTTGGGAAAACTTCGTCTAGGACGGATTTGGACTTGAGGTCATTGTGCTAAGAAAGCTAGAGTTAGGAATAGGGGAAATTGTTGCTCTGACAGTTGTCCTGCTGTCGATCGCTGATTGTCCTCCTGGCTGCGGCGCTATCATATTCTGTATCCATCCAGCTATAGAAGCTCCTTTCCAAATGCCGACAATGCATAATAACACTGGCACACCTATCCACAATTTGTATTCCCACAAAACTTTTGCATATTTATACACCCCCAACGACACTTTTGCCTCAGCATTCTTCTCTAGTTTAGCTAAAGTATCACCAGATTTTACATTTTGTTTCCCCATGAGCTTGTTAAGATTTCCGCAACCTGTCAAAACCAAAACAAACATTAAATACGCTCGCAACACAACTAAAAAACGCAACTTCTCGCTTTTTTCGAGGTTTACACATTTCCCCGCTATAAGACTGCTTCGCTGCTTTTGCTGGATAATTGGAACTTTTATGTCCGTTTTTAACTATATTTTTATCAAACTATAACTAGCATTGCTTAATGTAAGCCTTTATAAGCTAATAATATCAAATCAATGTTTGCAGAAAGAACGAGGAAACAATAAAAACTTACTTAGCAGCTTTTGCTAATTTAGGTGTATCTTTAAACAGTTCTGCTACAGCGCCGATTGAAGCGGTAACTCCGGATGTTTCTAAAGGCATGAAAATCTTTGTCGCCTGCCCGTCGGCAACCTTACCAAGCGCTTCAAGATATTTGATAGCAATAAGATCATTAGTCGGTTTGCCTTCGTGTATTGCGTTATAAACTACTTCAATTTTATATTTTTCGGCTTCCGCAACTTTTCTTATTGCTTCAGCTTCGCCAGTAGCTTCTAAAACCTGCTTCTCTTTTACAGCTTCTGCATCAAGAATAACTGCTTGTTTTGCGCCTTCCGCTTTAAGAATTGCAGCTTGTCGTAAACCCTCTGCTTCCAGAATATTTGCTCTTTTTTCTCTCTCAGCTTTCATCTGTTTTGACATAGCATCGGTTATGTCTCTGGGAGGATCAATCTTTTGTATTTCGACTCTTGTAACTTTTACGCCCCATTTATCTGTAGCTTCATCCATTACAACCCTCAGCTGAGTGTTAATTTTCTCTCTTGATGTAAGAGTACTGTCCAATTCCATATCTCCGATTACATTCCTTAAATTTGTTTGCGCAAGTTTTAAAGCGGCAATTGCAAAATTCTCAATATTATAAACAACTTTTACAGGATCTGTAACCTGAAAATAAATAATTGCATCTACAACCACAGAAACATTGTCTTTTGTAATAACGCTTTGCGGAGGAACGTCAATAACGCGTTCTCTCATATCAACTCTTAGCATTCTCTGAAATATCGGAATAATAATATTTGCACCAGAGCCTTTTGTGCCTGTATATTTACCTAAAGTTTCAACAAGTCCCTTTTCGTATTGTCTTATTATTTTTACCGAATTTGCTATAAAAATAACTGCAAAAGCCGCAATTGCCCAAATAAGCACTGACATTCTGCCCTCCACTTTTATTTTTCTGCTATGATTTTTTAAACGAAATAAAAATAAATTTTTAGAAATTATCAAGAAACAGCATTTATCCGCATCATTTTTTAACTGTAAGAGTCGTTCCAGCAATATTTTTTATTTTCACTGTTTCGCCTGTTTCAAGTTCAATATCGGATTCGGCTCTCCATATTTCGCCTGAAACTTTCACAAGCCCGGTTTTTAAAGGCGTTATTTTTTCAGCAACTACGGCTGTTGCTCCTATAAGGGCATCAATATTTGAATTTACAGTTTCAGATCTGTTCATCATTCTTTTAAACATCGGTCTTATAAGGTACAGGGATAGGATGGAAACAACTATAAAAATAACAAATTCAATCCAGCTTGAAATATTAAAATAAGCCGCCGCTGCCGCAAAGACAGAACCTGCGGCAAGACAGGTAAAGAAAAAAACCGATGAAGTTAATATTTCAAAAATTATAAGAACAGCCGCAATTATAAGCCATGTAATCCAAATCATATTATCCTCCAACGTTTAACCGGCCAGTATAAGAACAATGCCTTGCCTTTTATATATTTATCAGGCAGGGGTCCCCAAAAACGTGAATCAAAAGAAAAATCTCTATTGTCGCCCATCATCATATAATGTCCCTCCGGAACGACTATAGGTCCGAAATTATCTCTTATAAAAGATGCAGGAATTGAAGTAAATTTACCTTTTTCCCAAGCTTCTTGATACTCTTTCTGAGCGTTAAATAAATTGAATTTCTGAAAAATCGCATAATCGCCAAAAGTTGCGTATGTATCATTGACGCACATATTATTTACATACAATTTTTTATCTTTTATTTCAACTTTATCGCCTGCAACGGCTACACATCTTTTTATATAATCTTTTTTTATTCCTGATTCTCTTTCGGAAATTGTCAAAGCTTCAGGAGGACACTGGAAAATAACAATATCGCCGCGTCTTACTTTTTTTAAAGCTGCATACTTCTTTCCGCTAGCAGTAAACGGAATGCGGAAACCGTAAATAAATTTATTTGCAAAAAGATGGTCGCCCTCTAAAAGAGTTTCTCTCATGCTGCCCGACGGTATTTTGAAAGCCTGTATAAAGAAAAACATAATAAAAGACGCTATTATAAGAGCGGTCCATCCCGTATCAAGCCATGAATAGACTTTTTTAAAAACTCTTTGCGATAGCGGGGTTCTAAAATATTTTTTTATGGCAAGCATAAACATAGCTATTACAAAAAGAATGCTGCCTACAAGAAAAAGTTTCAATTCCATAATTATAATCCTCTTAAGTAAAATAGCAAACAACCGTTGGGCAGACGGCACAGATTACCGCAATGGCTGTATCTATCCGTCCTGCAATGATATATGAATGTATAATTCTCTTGATTGCTATCCGTCTATTTTCAATACTGCAATAAAAGCTTCAGGCGGTATATCCACTTTGCCGAACTGTCTCATTTTGCGTTTACCTTCTTTTTGTTTTTCAAGAAGTTTACGTTTTCTTGTTATGTCGCCGCCGTAACATTTTGCAAGAACGTCTTTGCGCACTGCCGATATCGTTTCTCTGGCAATTATTTTATTATTTACTTTTGCCTGTATGGGAACTTCAAACATATGCCTAGGGATAATATCTTTTAATTTTTCAGTGAGATAATATGCAATGGACTGTGCTTTATCTTTATGAGTTATAACGGTAAAAGCGTCGACAACTTCTGCATTTATCATAATTTCAAGTTTGACTAAATCCTCAAGCTGCGGATTAATATGCACATAATCAAAAGAAGCGTACCCTTTTGAAGCCGATTTTAAAGCATCATAAAAACCGACAATAATTTCTGCAAGAGGTATATGATACTTCAATATCACAATTTTAGTGTTCATATATTTCATCAGCATCTGCTTTCCTCTTCTTTTCCGGCATAAATCAAGCATAGAACCCAAATAATCTACGGGACAGATTATCGTTGCTTCAACGTAAGGTTCCCAAATTTCTTCAATATCTGAACTATTAGGAAATTTTGCAGGATTGTCTATTGTGACAAATTTATCTTTAGACTTTGCTTTGTATATAACATTTGGAGCTGTAACCAATAAGTTTAAGCCAAACTCTCTTTCGAGTCTTTCTTTAACTATCTCTAAATGCAGAGATCCCAAGAATCCGCACCTAAATCCAAAACCCAAAGCCACCGAAGTTTCAGGAAAATAAACAAGCGAAGAATCCGAAAGTTTTAATTTTTCCAAAGCCGTTTTTAAACCGTCGTACTCAGAGGTACTGTTAGGATAAAGTCCCGCAAAAACAAAAGGATTTATTTCTTTATATCCTTCATGGGGATGCTTTGTCGGATTTGCGCTTTCGGTAATTGTATCGCCGATTTTTATGTTGTGTATATCTTTTATTCCAGCAACCACATATCCGACTTCGCCTGATGAAAGTTCGTCGGATTCAATCATTTTTATTTTCATATATCCGACTTCAAGCACTTCATATCTTGCATCAGACATCATAAATTTCACTTTCATGCCTTTTCTTATTTTTCCGTCAAAAACTCTTATAATGATTATAACACCGCGATAAGAATCGTAAAATGAATCAAAAATTAAAGCTGACAGCGGCTCTTCTTTTACAACTTTTGCCGGAGGAACGTTTGCGATTACGGAATCAACTATCTCGCTTATGCCTAAACCTTCTTTTGCGCTTGCAAGTATGGGTTCTGCGTCAACTTCTAGTCCCTCTTTCATCTGCTCGTATGCATTGTCCGCGGCGGCGGTAGGCAAATCTATTTTATTTATCACCGGTATGATTTTAAGTTTCGCGTTTCTTGCAAGCATAGTGTTTGCGAGTGTCTGGGCTTCTACGCCTTGCGTTGCGTCAATTACCAAAATTGCACCCTCGCATGCGGCAAGAGATCTTGAGACTTCATAAGTAAAATCCACATGACCGGGAGTGTCAATCAGATTAAGTATATACTTTACGCCGTCTTTATCTGTATAATCCATTCTTACGGCTTTGGCTTTTATGGTTATTCCTCTTTCTCTTTCGAGTTCCATATCGTCAAGAATCTGATCTTTCATTTCCCTGCGTGAAACTGTTCCAGTATATTCAAGAAGCCTGTCGGCAAGCGTGCTTTTCCCGTGATCTATATGTGCTATAATGCAAAAGTTTCTTATATTATTAGACATCACTGTTTTCCCTTAAACGAGGTTTGTCTGCCGGAGAGTTTTTCCTTTTAAAATATGATTAAAAAAAAACGACAGTGCGGATCAGTACTCAAACTGAGTTCATCCAAAATAGCGGCAAAAAGATAAAACGATAATAACAATTTTGGCAATATTTTCTCTTTTTTCTTTAAAAGGTGAAAAAAGAGAAAAGATATTTTTTTATTGTATTTGAATAGTACTTATAATTTTTGAGATTGAATCTCTATCGCCGCATTTTAAAATTTCTTCTGCAATTCTTTGAACATTTTCAAAAGAAATATTTCTTATAACTCTTTTAATTTTTGGAATCTGTGCCGACGCTACGCTGAATTCATCAAGTCCTAATCCCAAAAGAACAGGCGTATAATACGGATCTCCTGCCATTTCGCCGCACATACCTACGTCTATTCCAGCTTTATGACTTTCATCTATAATTCGCTTAATAAACCTTAAAATTGTAGGATGTAGCGGATCATAGAGACTTGCAACGTTTTCATTTACTCTGTCAACGGCAAGCGTGTACTGTATCAAATCATTGGTTCCTATTGAAACAAAATCAACTTCTTTAGCTATAGCATCGATTATCATAGCAGCGGACGGCACTTCTATCATTGAACCTACTTCTATTTTTTCATCAAATTTTATATGTTCTCTCTTTAAATCTTGTTTTACTTTTTCAAGAATTCTATTGGCTTCATGGAGTTCCTCAATCGCCGATATCATAGGGTACATAAGCCTGATTTTCCCATAAGCCGACGCTTTAAGAACGCCTCTTAACTGATTGACAAAAATATCGGGATATTTAAGACAGAGTCTTATGGCTCTTAAGCCCAAAAAAGGATTTTCTTCTTGTTGCATATTTAAAAGACCCATTCTTGTAAGCTTATCACCACCCAAATCAATAGTCCTTATAATGGTCGGATAAGGCGACATTGTTTCCGCAACTTTGAAATATTTTTCAAAATGATCTTTTTCCGACGGCATAGTTTTGCGATTAAAATACATAAATTCCGTTCTGTAAAGACCTATACCCATTGCGCCGCTGTCTAATACCAACTGTACTTCGTCAGGATTGTCAATATTTGCAAAAATTAAAACTTTATGATTATCAATTGTTTCAGCCGGCAAATTTTTTAGCTTTTCAAGTTCTTTTTTTTTTGCAAACTGTATACTGCATTCTTTTTTGTATTTCGTTAAAGTTTCCGCCGTCGGATTTAAGATAATTTCGCCTTTATTTCCGTCGACAATTATAGTGTCGCCGGTTTTTGCCTGCGAGGATATTACTCTTAACCCTGCAACGGCTGGAATTGCAAGTCCCTGCGCAACAATTGCGGTATGTGAAGTTTTTCCGCCGATGTCTGTAGCAAAACCTTTAACTAATTTTTCTTTTATTACAACGGTATCAGCAGGAGTTAAATTATGGGAGACAACTATCGAATCGTCGTTTGAACTCGCAAGAGTTGTTCTTTGTTTGCCGAGAAGATTCCTGAGAACTTTTTTTCCTATATCTTGAATATCAAGTGTTCTTTCCTTAAAATAATCATCTTCTATAGTTTCAAAAGAACGGACAATTTTATCTATAGCCTTAAAAACGGCATATTCTGCGTTAACACCCTCATCTATAAATTTATCAATAGCTTTTCTTATTGACGGATCGTCTAAAATTAAAAGATGAACATCGGCTATCTGAGCGTAATTTTTACCGAGAATGTCGTTAATTTTATCATGAGTTATTTTAAGTTCAGTTTTAGTTTTTTCAATAGCATCATTTAGACGTTTTTTTTCGTTTTTCCTTTCATTTTCGGGTATTTCTCTGTGAACAAGGTAAAAATCATCATTTTCAAAAAGAAAAACCTTGCCAATGGCAATTCCCGATGATGCCGCAACACCTTTGATGATAATATCTTTATTAGACATTTTCTCTCCTATTCGCCAAATTTGGATTTAAACAAGTTTTCAATCGCAATTAAAACTTCATTTTCGTCAGGACCGTCAGCAACAAAATTCAATTTACTTCCTTGTCCTGCAGCTAAAGTTATGACGCCCATAATACTTTTTGCATCAACTTCAAAATCATCTTTTAAAATTTTAACCGTAGACTGATATTCATTTATATTCTGCACAAGCATAGCTGCAGGTCTTGCGTGTAACCCCATTTCATTTAAAACAACAATGATTTTTTCTTTCATTTTTATAATCCTAGATAGACATTATGATACACGTTAATATTGTGCCGTAAAACAAAAAAGTTGGACTGAATTTCCTCGACACAAAAATTGAAAGCACAAGTATAACGCCATATATAAACACAATATTTACGGTGGTTTTGGGTAATATGTTGTTTGCTGCGGGTCCAAATCCGAAAACTTTCAAATATAAAAATAATGTGACAATAGGAATTATAAATTTGCCGACATTTCCCATCTTCCATAAAAGCTTAAAATTAAATCTTAATAACCTGACAATACTTTCTCTGTCAAATATAAAACCCACAAACATAAGCCGGCATCTTACGGAAATATGTACGACATTGTAAAGAAAAATAAACAATAAAGGAATTAAAACGTTATATGCTCCAAACCAACTATCAGATGTTTTTAAAAAGATTAACATAGATATGCTTATAAGCGCCGCTAAAGGTCTTAATGTTCCCCCAAAAAAAGAGTCGCCTATTGCAGCTAAAGGTCCCTCCATTACACTTTTAATAGCATTTATGTCAGAAATTTTTTCATTGCTACTGCCTTCTTCAACTATTTTTTTCTCTATGTTTGCTATAATTGCAACTATCACATTAGCCATATAAGGATGCGTGTTAAAATATCCCGTGTGTCTTAAAAGTGCTTTTTTTCTTTTGTCTTTATTTAAATAAATTTTATATAAAAAAGGTTTTAATATGAATAAAAATCCAATGTTTTGCATTCTTTCATAATTCCATAATGTTTGTATGAAAAAAGTCCTCATAAACATTTTGAAATATATTTTAATCATCTCAATGCCTCAAAAACGGAGTTTTTATATTCCTGAAATTATGCATAACCATTCCGAAACCGGATACAGGCAGCAAATACCAAGCTTTTTTAAAACCCTCAAGAATGAGTTCAGAAAACTGCAAATAGATATTTGCATATATCCATCCACCTATAATCATTGCAAATATATAAAACAAAAATGCTCTTGAGACAAAAAAGAACAAACCTAAAGCTATTCCCAAATTTATCCGTCCATCTTTTCCGTTTTGTATTCCTTTCTCTACCCAATACATTATTTTAATATTAAAATTTCTTCCCCATATGTCTATCCATCTATATAAATACGCAAACGGAATAGCTAAAATCAAACCCCATATTGCAGCTTCATACAAACTCATAAAATATTTACAAACCCAAAAAGTAGATAAAATGCTTATTGAGGAAATATCCACAGGCAAAGCTACGCCCATAGGTACTGCATCTATCCAGATCATTTCGACTATCATTCCTATCCAAAGAGCTGTGCCGATATCATCCATGAAAAAGCCTATAAGAGGAGCGCAGAATATCGGACGGCAAATCATAAACTGTCCGAACCCTATTATATCCACAGTGCATAAAGCTGCAATAAATGCAAGAAAAATGACATTTTCCGTCATAATATATCCATTTATAATCGTTTTAAAATAAAACTTTTTAAGTTTTCCGGGACAGCTGATAAATTCTTTTTAATCCAATCAAAATTTCCATCCTAACAGTAACTGCGCATATAAAAAATAATTTTCATTTTACCGCTTATGCATTGCCTTATATTCTTTTTTTATTAGAGACATAATATCTTTCTTCTCATCTTCAGGAAGGATTCGTCCTTCTATTTCAATAGATTTAATGTGTATTTTGTATAGACTTTCCACATCGCTATCGTTTACACAGAGATTGTGTAAAAGCTGTCTTTTCCCGTTTATAAAATGCATTCCGCCGACATTTACAGATTTAAAGTCCGCTCCGGCTTCTATCATATATAATATGTCAGAGGGACTTACCGCTAAAATCATAACCCTTTCTCTGTCGTATTGTCTGCTTGTAATTACATTTGTCGCATCTTTGAGATTTTTTATATCAAGTTTTATATTGCCCGGCACAGCCATAGTCATAAGCATTTGCTGCACAGTATCCAAAGTCACTATATCTGAAACAACTAATATGATATTGACATCTAATATTTTCAGCCACCCCTGTACTATCTGTCCGTGTATCAACCTGTCATCTATTCTCACCAAAACTATAGGCATTATTGTTATTCCTCACTTTATTCAATAAGTCGAAGTTTACAACCTTGCGGCGGCACGCATATAAAGAGCAATTGAAAAAACACACTATTTTATTTTATTGAATAACATTTTTTTTACATTTATTATGCTTTTCTGTCCGTCAAGCAAGACTTTTTCCGCCAGATCTGAAACAGTTTTTGTATTTTTGCTTGAAAATATCGCGGATAATACCATTGGAAGATTGACGCCGGAAAGAATTTCTGTATTAAGAGATCTGCACGTCAGAGCAGAGGCGCTGCAGGGACTTCCTCCAATCATATCAGTAAGTATCAGAGTTCCGTCTTCATCATTTATGTTTTTTAAAAGATTATTTATTCTATTTTGCATCTGTGCTAGACTATCATTGTCACTTTTTTTAACAACATAGAGATTAGATTGTTTTCCGGCAACAATTTCTGCAGAGTTTACCAGTTCCTGCGCCAATTTGCCGTGCGTCGAAACAACGATTTTAATCATCTTTCGAATTCTCCTATCCAAGTTTATTATGGTTTTAACGAATATTTATCGTTTTAAACCTTTAAGCGAACAGTATATTTTCATAACTTTTTTGTAAGTCGTTAACGTAGTCAGCTGTTATATCGTAAGCATGATTTTCTATCGCTTCAACTTGGTCTGAAAGTTTAGAATTTTGCACTCGACAAAACATGCGCCATAAAGATCAAAAATCTGGAGGAAGACGCAAAATATTTAGGTAGTCCACCTCTTATTTCATTTTATCAAACGACAGTTATTATGCCACAAAATATCCCTATGATTGAGTTTCACTTTATACTTTTTGCTCTTTAAAAATCCGGTAAGTTTTTCAGCCGTAAAAACTGATCTATGCTGTCCTCCCGTACATCCTATTGCTATAGTCAGATAACTCTTACCTTCTTTAATGTATCCTGGAAGAGTTGTTTCTATAAGTTTTGAGAATATATTAAAGAAAACCTTGAATTCTTTTTGCTTTTCTACATATTTTCTAACAGCGTCATCTTTGCCGGTTTTAAATTTCAATCCGTGAATATAATTTGGATTTGTTATAAAGCGCACGTCATAAACTATGTCGGCATTTGGCAGTCCGTATTTATACCCAAAAGAAAGAATTGAAATATTTAAGTATTGTTTTCCGGGCTGGCGAATGTCTGCAAGCACTGAAATTATTTTTTTTAATTCTCCTATCATGAGGTTTGAAGTATCTATAACTTCATCCGCAACAGTAAAAATCCTATCTATGATTTTTCTTTCAAGTTTTATTCCTTCAGACACTGATTTTCCCAAAGGATGACGACGACGGGTTTCCGAATACCGTCTGAGCAGAACAGAATCAGAAGCATTAAAAAAAATAATTTTATAGCCGATATTTTTCTTTTTGAAAACGATAAGTAGATCTTTAAAAGATGTAAGCGATTCTCCAGCACGCGAATCTACACTTATTGCCACATTTTTATATCTGACGGAATTTTTAAGGCATATATCGATAAAATCAGCGACCATTCGGATAGGTATATTATCAACACAGACGAAACTGAAATCTTCAAAAATTTTTAGAGCCTGACTCTTTCCAGCGCCTGACATTCCAGAAATTATATACAATTTTATCATAGAGTGTTTCTGTTTATTTCCTTTTGTAGTCTACCTCTTAAATCCCTTACCGTAGAATATCCCTTACTTTTAAGCTTTTGGTTTAAACTTGCTGTTTCAACAATTCCGGCGATATTCCTGCCAGGGCATACCATAATTGTAATTTCAGGGATTTTTACACTCAAAAATTCAGTATAATATTCGTTAATTCCCAGTCTCTCGTATTTCTTTAAAGTATCCCATTCCTCAAGCCTTATTACAAGTTCTATGAAGGATTCATCCAAAACGTTTCCTATACCGAAAATATCTTTTATATTTATTATTCCAATGCCTCTTACTTCTATAAGGTTTTTTACAATTTCCATACTGCTTCCCACTAAAGTTTGCCCGGAACATTTTCTTATGTTTATGATATCATCGGCGACAAGCTTATGCCCTCTTTTTACAAGTTCAAGAGCGCATTCCGACTTGCCTATTGCAGATTTACCGACAATCAAAATACCAAGTCCATAAACGCTCGTCATAACCCCGTGTATTTTAATTGAAGGCGCAAGTTTTCCATCTAAATAATAAATCAAATCGCTTATAAACGAAGAAAAACTTAATTCCGTTCTCAAAAGCGGAATGTCAAGATCAGTAAAAACTTTTATCATTGCGTCAGTCGGTTCAAGTCCTTTTGTTAAAATACAGCATACAGCATTTTTGTGAGAAAATATCTTATTTAACATTTTCACCTGAACGTCATAATCCAGATGCTTTAAGTATGCATATTCACTTGTTCCTATAATCTGCATACGCTCGTATGGGAAATGTTCAAAAAATCCGGTAAGCGCAAGACCCGGTCTATTGATATTGGGAACAGTAATTTTCCTGCCAAGTCCGACGTTTCCCAACAGAAGTTCAAGTTTAAAATCTCCACTTTTCTCTTTAAGAAACGTATTTATATCTATAGTGGACATTAATAAGCATCCTCTTGCTGTATTATTTTTACGACTTCTTCCACCGCTACGGCATCTTTTATAGCCTGTCTTAAAAATTTGTCTTTAAAGAGTCTTGAAATTTTTGACAGCGCTTTCAGATGTTGTCCTGCCACTTCAACAGGTCCGACCAAAAGGAAAATTATATGAACCGCTTCTCCGTCAAGAGAATTAAATTCTATACCCTTATGCGAAATGCCAAGCACGCCCATCTGTTCCTGCAAAACACCGGTTTTTCCATGAGGTATTGCAACCCCTTGTCCAATTCCTGTAGAACCGAGTTTTTCTCGTTCCAAAATAATGTTAATGATCTCGTCTGTTTCTTTGACTTTTTTTGTGTTTTTTAAAGTTTCTGCAAGTTCGATGATTGCTGATTTTTTATCTGTTGACTTCAGATCTACAATTATTGCATCCTTCCTCAAAAAATCCATAATTTTCATTTCTTTTTCCTCTCTCATATCTCATTGAGTATCGCAAAAAAAACGCTTTTTCAACGCTGTGTTTTTTATTTTTTAAAACTTTTAAATTGTTTTTTCTGCGGACTTTTGAATTTTCTTTTTGTTTTTTGAGCTGTTCTTCAAGTTTATTTATTGCCATACCTATTGAAGTATATAAATCAAAAGACTGTTCTTTCGCTCTGAAAGCGAGTTTACCTATATGAAAAACTATTTCTGTTATCTGTCTGTTTTTTTCAATGGATAAAATCACATGTATCCACACATTGTCACCGTCATAGAATTTGCTGACTTTTACAATTTTTTTACGGATATAGGAGTCGATTGAATCGGACAATTTTAGATATCTTGACGTAATATTAATCTGCATCCTTTTCTCCTCTATTGCAAAATGATACTATTTCTCATTATGTAAAATATACAAAATTTACTCTGATTACTACAATTCAGTTAATCTCTGAATTACAATAATTCCAGAACCGATCATTGGCATTTATTCTTTTTTCCGTTATACTGTTTTAAGACTGTTGATAATTCTGCTTTTTAAAACGCGGGTTAGATACGGCAATTACATTCTGAAATTATCGCCTAAATACACTTTTCTGGCTTTGGGATTTTCAAGCAACTCTTTTGCATTGCCTTCAAACATAATTTTTCCTTCATGAATTATATACGCTCTGTCAATAATTTCGAGAGTTTCTCTGACGTTATGATCTGTTATAAGAATACCGAGACCTTTTTCCTTTAACTTTTTAGTAACTTTCTGCACATCATAAACCGTTATCGGATCAATTCCAACAAACGGTTCATCTAAAAGCAAAAATTTTGGATCTGTTATCAAAGCTCTTGCAATCTCAAGTCTTCTTTTCTCTCCGCCGGACAGCGTGATGCTTAATTGTTTGCGTTGTTTTGTTAATCCGAAATCCTTAAGCATCAAATTGACTTTTTCTTTCTGTTCAGTTTTTGAAACGGGAAGCATCTGTGCTATGGACATAAGATTATCTTCAACAGTAAGTCTTCTAAATATTGACGGTTCTTGGGAAAGATATCCAATTCCGGCTCTTGCTCTCTTATACATAGCCCATTTCGTTATTTCTGTATCGTCAAGATAAACACTACCGTCATAAGGCTTTATGAGACCAACCGTCATATAAAAAGTTGTAGTTTTTCCTGCACCGTTAGGACCGAGCAAACCTATAACTTCGCCTTGTTTTACGCTTATGCTTACACCGTTTACAACCATTCTGTATTTGTATTTTTTGAATAAATCTTTGGTTTTAAGTATCATTTTGTTTTATCTTCCATTTCAATTTTTCCTGCGACTTCGCCGTTCATAATCATTTTTTTATTGTCATCGGCAATATTAAAGATCATCTCATCTGCCTCGTAAAATCCTTTTCTATCGTCATAAGAAACATGAACAATTGGTCTTTTTTTATATTTTTGAAAGATTGCATTGAGCGTTTTTCCGTTAAAAACGGCATTATCTGAATAAACTATTCCTGATGAAGTCTCAATTATGACGTTATCATAAGCATTTAAAGTTTCCAGATTCCTGTCAATATAAATTTCCTGTGCGCATAAAATAATAGGTGGAGTTGAACTCGAACTCGAATTCTGTACAAAATATTTGGCTACGGTATTATCTCCCCAGAATTTCCCCTTTTTGTCATTTATATAATAATATGCAAAATTTCCGCACACTTCAAACCGTTTGCCATTTTGCATTTTTGACAACAATACAACATTATCAAACGCTGAAAGAATAGAATTTTTTTTATCATAAATCATTTTAGAAGCTGTCATAACATTTCCATCGGTAACGGCTTTTGAATTGCCTTTTAGAATCGTAATTTCTCCGGCTTTTCTTACTTCCATTTCATTTCCCGTTATAAGAGTTTTTCCGGAAATACCGCCGGCAAAAGAAATAACGGTAAATATAAAAACAATAAATAATGCAATATTTAATTTAATCAATTAAAATCCTTTGGTTTTTAATAATTATCTTATCTAATTTTGTATCGGACCTAAAACTTGTACCATATATAATTCCGCTCGGTCTTGTAATCTTAACGTTATTATTGCTGTAAATCAGTTCTTCTTTTGCATCATATACTAAATTCTCAGTCTGGAGATATTCATTGTTTGCGCTGTTTACGGTACACTTGCCATTGCCTTTAATATCGTAAGTATCCATATTTATATCGGCGCTTTCAGCGACAAAAGTTGAAATATAACTGCCTTTGTCATAAAACTTTATTACGGGAAGTTTTAAATGAGCGATATTTTCGCTTTCATTTACAACAGCAGACTCCGCTTTTAAAATCATTTCCAGTTTTCCTTCACGTGTTTCCGTTATTGTAAACTCTTCTATAGTCTGTTCAGATACGAGCAGAGTTTCCTCAACAGCGGTTTTTTTCGCGCTGCAAATAAAAAACGTAAAAACAGAAAGAAAAAGAATTATAATTATTACAAACCATATAATATATCTTTTAGAAAAATTCATAACGGTACCCATCTTATAAATCATGTCGATATATATCTGTCTAAAGATTTTTTCCACTTGCCTTTTGCTTTCACAATAAGTTCTATTACTTCCCTTACGACGCCTTTCCCGCCGCTGAGAACTGAAACGTAATCAACATATTTTTTTACTTCTTCGCAGGCATCCATAGGACATACTGAAAGTCCTGCAACCCTTAATACCGGTATATCTATTATGTCATCGCCTATATATGCCGTTTCGGACGTTTTAAAACCGTTTTCTTTTAATATTCTTTCCAAAGCCGCTATTTTGCTTGTACAGTTTTGGACAAGATAATCAATGTTCATATCCTTCGCGTGTTTTTCAACCTGAAAAGACTGCCTGCCCGTTATCCATGCGGTTTTAATTTCCGGAGACATTTTTAAAAGTTCATTGTATCCCATTCCATCTCTAACATTCCATATCTTTATCTCCTCACTGCTGTTTAACAATATTATTTCGCCGTGCGTTAAAACACCATCGACGTCACAAGCCAAAAGTTTAATATTTTTTGCTCTTTTTATAATATCTTTTTTATTTTTCATTATTTCTCCGCCACTTTTTACTGCCGGCATGTCTAAGCTAAGTAATAACTCCCTTATAACGGTTTTAAAATAAATATTTATTTAATACAAAAGTGTGCTAGAAAATTGTTCAGACAGTATTTTTTTTAACTTCTAAATTTCATTTTATCACGTTGTCTATAATTTTTATATATTTAAGTATTTGTTTAAAATATTTTAAATCGACGCTGTTTGAGCCGTCGCAAAGAGCCTTATAGGGATTTTCATGAACTTCCAAAAATAATGCGGCGATTCCTATCGCTGCCGCAGCTTTTGAAAGAGGCAAAACAAATTCTCTGTTCCCACCGCTACGTGATCTATGAGCGCCGGGAATTTGAACACTGTGCGTAGCATCAAAGATAACCGGATATCTCAATTGTTTCATTATTTCCAAGCTCCTGAAATCTACAACAAGATTGTGGTATCCAAAAGAAGCTCCTCTCTCGGTAAGGGATAAATTTTTACTGCCAAATTTTTCGGCTTTTTCAACGACGCTAAACATATCTTCAGGAGCCAGAAACTGTCCTTTTTTTATATTGATGGGTTTGCCCGTAAGAGCGCATGCTTTTATTAAATCTGTCTGGCGAGATAAAAATGCAGGTACTTGCAGAAAATCTACGGCTTGAGCGGCTTTCGGCGCCTGATTTTCGGTATGAACGTCCGTAATAACGGTTAAGCTTAATTCTTTTTTTACTTTCATAAGAATTTTAAGCCCTTCTTCAACGCCAGGTCCCCTGTAGGAATAACACGACGAACGGTTAGCTTTATCGTAAGAAGTTTTAAAAATGAAAGGAATTTTTAATTCGGAAGTTATTTTCTTTAAGTTTGACGCCAAATTTAAAACCCGTTTCTCGCTTTCAATAACGCATGGTCCCGCTATGACGACAAACGGTTTATCGTTTGCAAGAACAATATTTTTACCGATTTTTATCTGTTTATTTTGCATCAGCAATCCTTACAAATACTTTTCAACCTTTGAGATGTCTTCAGGTATATCAACACCTACGGAATCGCGTTTTGTAATAACAATTTTTATTTTTTTGCCGTTTTCCAAAGCTCTTAACTGCTCAAGGCTCTCAGCTTTTTCCAAAACCGACATTTTAATTTTTGAAAACTCCAGTAGAGATTTTCTCTTGTATCCATATAGTCCCATATGTTTATAATATTTGACTTTTGCATTATCTCTGTCGTAAGGTATCGCAAGTCTTGAAAAGTACAATGCGTATCCATCCTTATCAAAAACAACTTTAACGGCATTGGGATTTTTTATAACTTCCTGACTTGTTATCGGGAAAGCAGCGGTTACATATTCAAGAGATTTATTTTCTTTAAGTAAAACCGACAATTTATCTATCAGTTTGGGATCTATTAAAGGTTCATCGCCCTGCACATTAATAAAAACCCCGTAATCTTTTAAAAATTTTGATGCCGTAAAAGCTATTCTGTCCGTACCGCTTTTACAGGTTTTGGGCGTCATGAAAACATTAAATCCCAGCTTTTTTACAGTATCATAAATACGTTCATCGTCAGTTGCAATTGCTATAAAGTCGATCTCTTTACACTTTTTAATCCTCTCTGCAGTATGCTGTATAAGAGGTTTCTCTTTTATTAATGCCAAAGGTTTGCCCGGAAACCGACTTGAATTATATCTTGATGGTATAATTACGGCTGTTTTCATTTTTTATAAGAATCCTTTAATTGTTTTTTCAAGTTCACGCAAATTTATCGTTGCTGTTCCGACTTTACCGACAACTATGCCTGCTGCAAAGTTCGCAACCTCCACAGCGCTTACCAAATCCGCTTTCGCAGCCAATGCCAAAGTCATCACAGATATAACAGTATCTCCCGCACCTGTGACATCGTAAATTTCTTTTGCTCTTGCTGGAATATTTTTAACTCTATTATCAGTTTGAACAAGTATCATCCCTTTTTCGCCGCGCGTAATAAGAACAGAATCAGAATTTAAGGCTTTGAGAATTTTTCTGCCAAGTACCGTTATATCTTCATCGGTTTTTATATTTTTTGCATTCATTCCTCCAATTGCTTCTTTTTCGTTTGGAGTTATTGTCGTAACTTTCCTGTATTTTTTAAAATGTTCTGTTTTAGGATCAACTGTAATCGGTATTTTGTATTTTCTTGCAAGAAAAATTGTCCTTTTGAGAACTTTGGAACTTATGACTCCTTTGCCGTAATCGGAAATTATCACGGCGTTTGTTTCAGGCATTAGTTTCTCTATATTTTTTATGATCTTAGATTCGGTATGGTGTTCAAAAAAGCCTTTTAGCTCCTTATCTACTCTCACAACCTGCTGGTTTGCGGCTATGATTCTTGTTTTTATGATTGTCGGTCTTTGTAAATCACAAACCAGATAATCCGGATTTATTCCTTTTTGTAAAAACATTTCAATTAAAGATCTTCCGGCAATGTCTCCACCGATTGCACTTACGATAAATGCTTTAGCTCCCAGAGATGTTATATTATTTGCAACATTTGCCGCTCCACCGAGAGTTTCTGTTTCTTTTATAACATCCACAACGGGAACAGGCGACTCAGGAGAAATTCTTTTTACTTCTCCCCATACAAATTTGTCAATCATTGTGTCGCCGACAATCAAAATAGTCTGTTTTTTAAACAAAGATATTAGCTTCAAAAGTTTCATATTCAGATTGTGATTACAAATAAGATTTATTTTTTAAATAATAACAATAATCTTTAACGGAATCTTCAAGCTCCGTAAAAGACTTTGTATAACCTGCATTTCTAAGACTATCTATTTTTGCTTGCGTAAAATACTGGTATTTTGACTTTAAATAATCAGGCATTTCAATATATTCTATTTTTTCTTTTTTGCCGGCAACCGCAAATATGGATTTTGCTATGTCGTTCCATGTTCTTGATTTTCCCGTACCGAGATTAAAAATTCCAGTTTTTGAGGGATTTTTAAATAAAAAGTACATCACATCGACAACGTCTTTTACATATATAAAATCTCTGCGTTGTCTGCCGTCTGTATAATTCTCATCGTAAGACTTAAACAGTCTTATTAATCCCTTCTTGCCAAAGGCATCATCATAACTTTTACAAATTATGCTGCGCATACCGCCTTTATGGTATTCATTTGGACCAAAAACATTGAAAAACTTTACACCGGTAGCTTTACTGAAATAATTGTTATTCAAAAGCCACAAATCAAACATGTGTTTTGAAAAACCGTACATACTTAAAGGGGATAAATTTCTTATTTTTGATGTATCATCGTCATAGTCGTATTTTTCGTTTCCATACGTTGCAGCGGACGAAGCATAGATAAAAGGAATTCTAAGTTCAAAAGCCCAGAGGGAAAGAACTTTAGAATATTCATAATTGTTTTTTATATAATGGTTGGCATCTGGAAAAATTGTCGAGCTACACGCGCCAAGATGTACAATGGCTTGGGGTTTGGGAACTTGTCTACTTATTACGGCATTAAAAAAATCGGTTTTCTGTATATAATCGTAGAAACTTTTACCAACTAAATTTTTCCATTTTTTACTGTTGTCAAGATGATCGACGACCAAAATGTCTTTTATACCTTCCTGATTTAATTTCCACAGAAAACAGCTTCCTATAAACCCCGCTCCGCCAGTTAGTACTATCATAAAAACCCCTTGCACTTCTAAATATATATTGTATAAAAAGATACTTTTATCTGTCAATTTATTCATAGACTTTAGACAGGCAGTAATGAACTGTTAAAAAACTGCAGAACAAGCGATATAGCGGCAATAAAAAAGGAAGAAACAAAAAAATATTAAAAGAGTTGAGGGCAACGAAACCGGAAATAGTACAATACCATCTCTTTTTGATGATAAATGACATTTTGTCATTCTATTGCGACAACGTTTTGTATGATTAAGTTCGTATATAAAATCTAAGTCGGGACAGGAATCTTTTGAGATATTCTGCAGTATTTGTATCAATCATATCTTTTTTTAATTTAAATGCATAATATTTACCTGTTATAAATTCTATTATTTTTGAATAATCGCTTGTAAGTTTGATTATGTCTACTTTTGAGAAATCCGCTTTTTGCGAAAAACACAGGTATATATAATTATTATCTTCAGCTATTCTTTCAATATCAAGTTTTTCAGCAGTAAGTCTTAAATTCGTTATCTCGAATAACATTTGTGTTTCATTCGGAATTTTTCCGAAACGGTCAAGAAGTTCATTCTTTATATTTTCTATCGCTTTGATATTCTGCGCATCAGAAAGTTTTCTATAAAATAAAATTCTTATGCCTTCGTCTTCAATATATGTAGACGGAATTAACGCATTAATCTGCAAATCTATTGCGGTGTTCTTTTTTTCTTGCGAATCAACCACATCTCCTTTAACTTTTTTCCCCTCTTCTTCAAGGAGTTTTGCAAACATATCGTAGCCTATATCCCCTACAAAACCGTGTTGGCTTGAAGAAAGTATACCGCCTGCTCCTCTTATTTCCAGATCTTTAAGAGCAAGTCTAAAACCCGACCCCAGTTCGCCGAATTCTCTAATAGCTTCGAGCCTTTTAGCGGCTTCATCGCTCAAAGTCTTGTCTTTATAAAATAAATAACAGTACGCTTTTTTTCTGTCTCTGCCTATTCTGCCTCTTAACTGGTAAAGCTGCGAAAGCCCGAAATTTTCTACTTCTTCAATTATCATCGTGTTAACCGACGGTATATCCAAGCCGGATTCTATTATTGTCGTCGCCAGCAAAACATCAGATTCCATATTTATAAATTTCCACATAATTTCTTCAATATCTTTTGCTTTCATCTGACCGTACATAACCCCAAGTTTTATGCCCGGCACAAGCTTTCTGATACTTGCGGCTTTTGTAAGAATTGTTTCAATTTTATTATAAACGTAAAAAACTTGACCGTTTCTTGAAAGTTCCGCTTCAATAATATTTTTAATTAGGTTTTCGTCATATAACGAAACACTTGTTTCTATAGGCAGTCTGCCAAACGGCGGAGTTTCTATTACCGACAAGTCTCTAAAACCCGACAACGATGAAGACAAAGTTCTAGGAATAGGAGTTGCTGAAAGCATTAAAATATCAATATTTTTTTTCATTGACTTAATTTTTTCTTTCTGCTTTACGCCAAATCTGTGTTCTTCGTCAATTACCAATAAACCCAAATTTTTAAATTTCACGTCTTCTTGTAAGAGTCTGTGTGTGCCTACTATAATATCAACCAGTCCTTTTTCCAAATCCTGCGTTATCTCTTTTTGTTTTGCTTTAGTCTGAAATCTGCTAAGCACAGCAACTTTTATCGGAAAAGAAGAAAGCCTATTGCAGAAAGTATTGTAATGCTGCTGTGCCAGAACGGTGGTAGGAACTAAAACAGCAGTCTGCATACCTTCATGAACTGCTTTAAATGCAGCACGCACAACAACTTCCGTTTTGCCGTATCCAACATCACCGCAGACAAGCCTTTCCATAGGATAAGGTTTAAGAAAATCGGTTTTTATGTCTTCAATGGCTTTTAGCTGGTCAGGCGTTTCATCGTAAGGAAATGTATTTTCAAGTTCTTTTTCCCATGCCGTTTCCGGACCGAAAGGTTTTCTTTTTATCAAGCTTCTTTGAACATAAAGTTTTAAAAGTTCTTCTGCAAACTTTGCAGCAGCTTCGCGCGCTCTTGATTTTACTCTTTCCCATGCGAGCGTATCCATAGAATACAGTTTAGGTTTAACGCCCTCAAGTCCGATATATTTTTTTACGGTTCTTATTTCTTCCGGCGGAATGTAGAGTTTATCGCCGTTTTTATATTCTATGCATAAATATTCTGAGAGGCTGTTTTCTCTTGAAATGATTTTCAGTCCTATATAACGCCCGATTCCATATTTTTCATGAACTGCGTAATCGCCCACCGATATTTCCCAAATACCCTCTAAACGCCTACCGCCTTTTATTTTTGGAAAACTTACAGGCTTTTTCTTGTAAAGCATTTCGCGGCTTGAAATACATGCAATTTTTGCATTTTCTAAATAAAATCCCTGCGACAAACTGCCATATAAAAATTCAGGACTTTTATAATTCCAGCGGTTTTCATAAAATATGGCTGAAATATGTTCACGTTCGCCGTCATTTGTACAGTAAATTTTTATTTTTATATCATTTTCGGCAAAACCTTTAAGCGAATTTAAAAAAAGATTTATATTGCCTTGAAATCCCGTAAAACTTTTATAACCCTGATACTGTGACCGGACATTTAATGAATCGTTTATGATAAGTTCATATTTATTAAACGATTTTTCAGCTTCTTCATCAATCGGATAATCAAAATACAATACGGTGTTTCCTTTGTCATTGATATTAAAATAGTCTTTAATTGTTGAATTGCATTCTGAAAAGCTGACAGGCAGTATTTTGATTTCGCTGATAAAAACATTTGAAAGCTGACTTCCCGGATCAAAAACTCTTATGGCTTCGACTGTATCATATTCAAAAAGTATTCTGACAGGCATCTCACCTGCAACAGTCCAAACATCTATAATATCACCTCTTACCGCAAATTGCAGTTTGTTTTCAACAAAACTTGTTCTTGTGTAACCAAAAGAGGAAAGAGATGTCACTAAATTGCTGAGATCACATTTTTGATTTTGTACGACGGTAATACCGATATTGTTTTTGGGATCTGATACTGGAGAATTAATTGAAATGTCCGTAGCACACACAATAAAACTTTTCAGATTTTTTATTTTGTCTGTCGTAAAAGTTCTCTGCTGCATGTCGTCTGAGGGGAGAATAAATATATCAGGAGCAGAGTGCAGAGATTTAACGGCAGGAATATCAAGTTCACAGTCCTGAGGTGTATGGAAAGTAGAATTAAAAAAAGAATGTAAATCGTCATAAAAAGAATTGAGTTCCTCATCTTTGACAAAAGCAAAAACCTGCAAATCCAAAATTTCATTGATATCGCCGGCGCTGCCTTGCATTCCGGATATGCGTCTAAATAAATAATGGGCTTTACCGCTGCCGCTGATTCCTGATAAATAGATTTTATTCAAAACTGCAATCCTTACTGCTTTTTACTTTATTGTCCAGCCTTTCTGCGGCAATTTATAAGTGAATTAGAGAATATTCAAATAAAATTCAGTACAGTCCGGTTATCGGATGCACAATCTGCCTTTCGCACGCCGAATACGTTATCAGTTAATATACCTTTTCTCATATCAATACATGCTATCCGATTCCTATCACACAACCGATAAGGCTTAACAAAACGTAAATACTAATTATTCTCTTCCTAATATCTATTCTCACCAAACATTATTTTCCCAGATAAAAAAAACTCCTTCCAAAGAATATTAAGCAGAACATTTTTAACGTCAGAAACATACTCGTAATTGCCAAAAAGCTGGCGATTAAATATTCGCTGCGGAGTACACCCAGTCTCTGCGACCGGTGTCTTTGATTTTGTGGTCGCAAATAATGCACATAATTTCAACCTCGATATCACTCTTTTCCTCGTTATGTAAGATTAACAAATTTAGCTGTTTCTTCTTGCAGAAAGCCCGCAAAATCACTCCTGAATTTAATATCTGAATCTTGATTATTTAAAAATAGTCTTTTTAATGACTCTTCTGAAATTACAAAATCAGCGGGAAGAGTTCCTTTTTTATAACCGCTAAAAATATTTTTTATTAAAGGCATATATACCTCTACCTTCATTGGTATATTAAAATGATTTTTATCCTCACACTTCTTTTGATATTCTAAAATAGAATTTCTATCAAGATGTAAAATCAAAAAATCTTCAAAATTAAAATAATTAAAACGAAAATCAGGTATTGATTTAGGTTCTTTTATATATTCGTCATTATTTCTATTCTCATTTCTTTTATATATATCTTTATCTATCCAGATACAGAGTTTACTTTTTTTATTTTTCTTTTTTTCACATTTATATTTTTTTCTAACTTCTTTAAAATGTCCTGTCTCCACAGGGCGCGGAACCAAATTAATAGTTATTCCCCCCGGTCACCGAAGTATTTATTAAGTTCTTGTATATATGCACATTCACTTTTGCCTTCGCAGATAATTATATAAATTAGGTTAAGTTTATACATATAAATTCCTTAAATATATGGAAATGGAATGCCTGAAAATTCACCGTTTAAATACATTTTCCTGAAATCCGCAGTATTTCTTACATTTTCAAAATCAGAAATTCTCTTAAATGTAGATCCGCTTTTTAAATTTTTGTTTATTAAAGCGACTTCGGAAACTCTTAAAATATCCATATCGAGAATATCCGCACAGTGAATTGTAAATATCAGTTGGGCATTGTTTTTATTATATTCTTTACTTTTAAACATTTCTATAATTTTTGCAAGAATTAAAGGATGTATGGAGTTGTCTAATTCATCTATCACTAAAATGTCACCTGCATTAAACGCTAATAACATTTCAGTAATTAAACCAAATAAAATATTTGTACCTTTTGATTCATCTCGCTTCATATCAAAAATAATTTCCTGTCCATTAATGTCTTCATGATAAGAATCAATAAAATCACGCCTCACCGTACCTTTATCCGGGTCAAAACTGCTGTATCTGGGTATTGTTTTAGGAAAATTTTCATAATAACCTTTTAGTTTTTTATCTTTTATTTCAATATGTTTTGTAGTGGGAGCTATCCTTAAAATATCTATATCAAATTTATGAACAATATTCGAAACCCTGTCAGAAATATCTTTAACATATTCATTGGATTTCTTTAAATCACTTAATAACCTTAACATCCTCTCAGCTATATCATTGGAGCTATATATCATCTTATGATAATAATATCCTTTGAAAACCGTACCAATATCTTCGCTCAAGCCGGGATAGTGTTCTGCGATAACTGACATAAAAACTCTTTTTTGTAAATAAACATTTTCTATCTTTTCAGAACACTCCACTGATAAAATATTTTTAATTTTTTCTTCATTGTACTGTTCATTCATTACAGCATTAAAGTTATATCTCTCATTGCTGCGCGATGTATTATCTATTTCATATATAATCTTATCGTCTTTTAATAATGACTCCTTTTTAATTTCTCTATGGTCATACTCAATAAGATGTTTAAATTTTGCTGAACCTATAAAAATTTCAAGTTCAAAAATAGTGGTATTGTATTTATTATTTAATCTGTTTGGAAAATAGCAATTTTGTATATTTGTCGATTTAATAATAAATCTATATGTAGACAAAGCTTTTATAATATTTGTTTTTCCGGAAGCATTTGCACCGTAAATTGACATACACGGGACAAATCTGTTTCTCTTATCTTTTGGCGATATCTCTAAAAAAGGCATTTTTGAAAAAATTTGGTAATTATTTGGCGCTTTTCCTTCTGAATATGAGAAGTCAACTTTCATATCCAAAATAGACCTATAATTTTGAATTCTAAAAAAAGATAACATAGATTTTTCCTTAAACAAATATAAACCTTACTTTCGTTTATATTATCAGTTGTATATGAATAAGTCAAATATATATTGCAATATAAACACTATTTTTGTACGTAATTTAAAAATTATTTTGTTTTCGCTTGATAATGATCGCCCTTTTTTTAGCTTTATTTTCATTGTTACTTCTATTTAATTAAACAGTTCATTAAGGCTGTTTCTTTTCTCGTCGTTTTCTTGTTTTATCTTTTCGTTTATTTCAAAACACCTATACAAAAAATATACCACCCCTTTTGAACTTGTGTCTTTAATTTTGAAATCACAAACTATTAGGATAATCCTCTGACGTCACTTACTTTCGTTTTGGTTGCCTTTTGTTGCTTTTCCAATAAATTTTAAAATAGCTTTCTTATGTGTTCCCATTTCCCATTCTCCGTCGGATAATCTCGGTGCAAAGTGTACAACACCAACAACTGTATAAACGTCGTCGCCTAAATGTAATACGTCATTCTTTCTGAAATTTGCATCCGAATCCATAGTACCAATATTTTCTGCTCTGGTAGTATCTACAAGTTCCCAATGATAAACTTTTTCCGTTCCGCTTTCAGAACAACCGACACTTACGACAACTAAACATAACATAATCTCTTCATAATTTTCTATCCTTTCTTTTCATTGTCATTAATACAACAGCAAAATAGTAGAACTGCAATAGTTTAAATACTCCCAAAACGATATAGTCGGAAAAAGCTTGGGTGTCGATGCAGCGTCAATCCTCACTGGCAGACTTTGCGGAAGATGAGCTGGTTTACAACCCATGAGGATTAATAAAATAACAATAAGCCTTTTAAATCATTGCGTTATTAATTAATCTTTGGATATAAGTCCCCGCCACAACCGCTGTACTGGTCTTGTCACGATTAAGTCTTTCCTTTATTGTTTTGCTTTTCACTACGCCATATAATTTATTTTAACTATCTTTAGTCAAATATCAGAGAGCTTCATCCGGATATACCGATAGTATAGTTAGACTATCGTTCCTGCCGTTGTATCGTTTGCTGTGATGAACCCGCTGCCAATTTCTTAAGGCATCTAAAAATCTTGATATGGCAAAATAAGGAATTTGAACAGCACAATGGACATTAATATTTTTATTTTGACGGTACCGCCGTCATTATTTCACAAATTTGTCTTTTGACAAATCAACAACACGTTTCTTTAATTCTATTCTCACACATTCAGGCATAAAATCTTTAGTATCCCCTCCGAGCATTGCAATCTCTTTTACCATATTTTGTACATAATTCAAAAATCATTTAGATTGCCATTGGCTGCGGAATTTAAAGCCTCTTGAAGTTTTCTTCTGCCAAATAAGAGCTGCGGACATATCTACCGGATGCGACTTGTTTTATTCCTGATGAGACGGCAAAAATTTCCATTGTTTTAAATTCTTCCGGGCTGTATTCTTTGATTACAGGATAATGTTCCTTTGTCGGAGCAAGATACTGCCCTATTGTAAGAATATCGATATTTGTGTTTTTTATATCCTCAATCGTTTCAAAAACTTGTGTTTCAGTCTCGCCCAGTCCCAGCATTATCCCCGTTTTAACTTTGAAATCTGCGGCTTTTGCATATCTTAAAACTTCAAGAGAACGTTTATAATCGGCTCCTTTTCTTACTTTGCCGTATAGAGCGGGAACTGTCTCTAAATTATGCGAAAAAACGTCAGGCTTTGCATTTAAAACAATATCAATGGATTTTGTATTGCCTAAAAAATCGGGAACAAGAACTTCAACTTTACTTTCAGGAATAAGAGTTTTTATTTCACTGATAGTCTTTGCAAAATGTTCTGCTCCCCCGTCCGGCAAATCATCTCTTGTCACAGAAGTGATAATGTTGTATGAGAGTCCGAGCCGCTTAATGGCTTTCGCAATTTTTGCCGGTTCGTTTATATCTATAAGTTCAGGATTATGTTTCTCTACAGCACAGAAATCGCATCCTCTGGTGCAGTATTTGCCCAGTATCAGAAAAGTCGCAGTTCTATTTTTAAAACATTCGCCGATATTAGGACATTTTGCGCTTTGACATACCGTATTAAGCCTCTTAAATCCAAAATACTTTTTCAACGCCGTTATGTCCGAAATGGTAATTTTCTTTTTTTCCTGTTTCATTTTTTCATCAATAGACACAGTTGATAAAACAATTTTTCATATCAATGTCTGAAATGCCTCATACCTGCAGAAATCATCGCTATATTTCTGTCATCTGCAGATTTAATTGATTCTTTGTCCTTTATTGAACCTCCGGGCTGCACTATCGCCGTAACGCCGATTTTAGCGGATTCTTCAACTACATCCGGAAAAGGGAAGAAAGCATCTGAAGCAAGGACAAGCGGGAATAGTTTTTCATCTAATCCATATTTGACGCTTTTCATTTTTTCAGCCGCTATCTTTAATGAATCAATGCGGCTCATCTGCCCTGCGCCTACGCCTACTGTCTGTCTTCCTCTTGCAAGAATAATAGCGTTTGATTTAACGTGTTTGGAAACTTTCCATGCAAAATCCAAAGCTTCACTTTCCGCTTTTGTAGGCTGGCGTTTTGTCATAAGTTTTATTTCATTCAAAAGTTGATTGTCTCTGTCCTGCGTAAGCATTCCATGAGACATCATTCTGTATTCAATAGAATTTTTTTCCTCTTGATACGGTATTGTTTGTAGTAAAAGTCTGATATTTTTTTTCTGAGTCAGGATATCGAGCGACTCTTTAGAATAATCAGGAGCTATAACACATTCAACGAATAATTTGCTTATTTCAGCAGCTGTATCTTTTTCAACAGCTTTGTTGAATGCTATTACTCCGCCGAAAGCGCTTACGGGGTCGCAGTCGAGAGCTTTTAAATAAGCGTCCTTTATATCCGTGCTTTCCGCACAGCCGCAGGGATTATTATGTTTGATGACAGCACATGCCGGATTATTGAATTCATGCACCAGCCGCCATGCGGCTTCTAAATCAAGATAGTTGTTGTAAGACAACTCTTTTCCGTGAAACTGTTTTGCAGATATTACAACAGGCTTGTCATGCTCTATACCGTTAGAATATAATGCGGCTTCCTGATGCGGATTTTCGCCGTATCTTAATTCTGAAAGCTTTTTAAGCGGTATTGCAGCTTGCGTCGGAAATTTTTCATAAGTTAAGTAAGTTGAAATTAAAGAATCGTAATATGCCGTATGACGAAAAGCTTTTGCTGCCAGAGTGAGTTTCAGTTCTTCCGTAATAGAATTATTTTTCAGATCTTCAATAATGATTTTATAGTCGTTTACATCACATATAACAATGACATCTTTATAATTTTTTGCCGCAGCTCTTAAAAGAGCGACTCCGCCAATATCTATATTTTCTATAATGTTCTGATCTATTTTTTTATCTGCCGGTTTTGGTATTTTGTTTATGGTTGCTTCAAAAGGATATAAACTTACAACCACTATGTCTATTGTTCCTATCCCATGACGTTTTAACTGCTCAATATGATCAGTTTTGTTTCTTATTGCAAGAATTCCCCCATGAATTTTAGGATTTAACGTTTTTACTCTGCCGTCTAAAATTTCAGGAAACTCCGTAACTTCGGATATTTCCCGACACTCAATGGAATTTTCTTTTAAAACTTTTGCTGTTCCGCCACTGGAAATTATATTCCAACCCAGATTTTTCAATTCCTTTGAAAAATCAATGATTCCTGTCTTGTCTGAAACGCTAAGCAGTGCTGTTGACATAATGTCCTCTTTGTTATTTAATAAAATATTTTTATTATATTCTTTATCAGCGCGAACACAATCTAAACGCTTTTGCTATATCTTGATAAGAAAAACCTCTTCTTAAAAAGAATGATGCTGTTCTTCTTATTTCATTTTTATCTTTTCCGCTGAACTTTCTAAATTTTGTTTTTAATATTTTAATAACCTGCTCGTAAGGCTCTATATCTGTCTTAATTGTTTCTAAAACGTCATTTATTAAACTTTTTTCTATGCCTTGTTTTTCAAGTTCAGCTTTTATTGCAAATTCCCCTTTCCCTTTTTGCGACAAATAAGCCGCATAAATTTTTGCAAATTTTTCATCGTTGACGTAGTTCAATTCCTCCAGCTTCTTAACGGCCTTTGCCGCAATTTCAGGTTCGTAGCCTTTTTGAAGAAGTTTCGCCTGCAAATTTTTGGAACTGTATGATCGTTTTGACACTAAAGCCAATGCATAAGAAACTGCTCCGTTTGATTTATCATAAGATATAAGTTCTTTAAATTCATTTTCTGAAACATCGCATCCCGTTTTAATGCCGAATTTGACAATACTGTCAGCAAAAACCGTCAAACTTTTACCGTTTTCAAAAAATACTTTAAACACATCTTTTTTGAATTTTATTTTTTCAATTTTCATTTTCTCACGCTGTGAATATAAAATCGTCTGACTCTTATTTTAACAAAATAAACTGTTTAACCATGAGTCTGCCTTTCCCTGCTATAAAATTAATATTTTATCAGCTCATAATCTCTGCTTCCTAACCCCAATTCTTGCGCATATTTTAACTGAACCGTCGGGTCAATTTCAGGATATATTTCTTTAAAGAAATCTTTTCCGAAAGCTTTGTTTACCAAATCATAGCTTGCTTGATCCACAGCGACGGGATCAATTCCGGCAATAATTCCAACATCGCTCATAAGCGGTTCATTTTTTGCAAGAGCAAAACAGTCGCAGTATTTGCTTATATGATTTAAAAAGTTTATATATGAGCTTTTTTTATCTTTTAAAATGCCTGACGCATATTCAATTATTTTTTCCTGAACTGCCGGAGGATCTTCATTCCATTTTAATTTAAAAACTTTAAATACGCAGTTTACTATACACTGACCGCAGCCGGCGCATTTTTCTTTATCCATAACTATTTTCTTATTTACAAGCGACAACGCTTTTTGGTAGCAGTGTTTAACACATGTCCCACAGCCGCTGCAAAGTTTTTGATTTACGGTAGGTTTTGACAAATGGTGCATAGCGTATTTGCCGGCTTTGCTGCCGCAGCCCATACCTATGTTTTTTAACGCTCCTCCAAACCCTGTTATTTCATGACCTTTAAAGTGATTCATAAATATAAAATTGTCAGCATTATATATTTCCCGCGCGATGGCAACTGTTTTAAAATGTTTTAAATTGACTTCAATTTTTTCTTCGGTATTACCTTTTAATCCGTCTGCAATAATTATGGGACATCCGCATTTTTCAACGGTAAATCCGTGTTTATTTGCAGTAAGAAGATGGTGGTATGCATCAGATCTTTTACCTACATAAATCGTACTTGCATCAGTTAAAAACGGATAAGCGGTTTTTTCTCTGGCAATTTTTACGACAGGCAAAACATATTCGGGTTTAATATATCCTTCGTTGCCGTCTTCGCCGAAATGTATTTTTACTGCCAAAAGGTTTCTTGCTTTTACATGATTAAATATCATTGCAGCTTTTAAAAAATTATACAATTCATTTCTCATGTCCCAAGAAAGAAAATATACTTTGCTTGTCATTTTATACGCTCCTCATTTTTAACTGAGCTTGTTTCCGGTCAGTCTGCCGTTTCAATTTCGCTGCGGGAGCAGCGGTTATTATTTGTCGTCTGCCGTAGTTTCAAGCATGAAAAAGAAGGGGCAGAGAAAAAGTATTATTTTCCATATTTGCGTAGTTGTTTTACCGCAACTTCAAAATCTTTAGCTAACGCCGCTTCAAAAGTTTTTTCTTCGCTGCTTCCCAGTAATGTTAAAGTTAAAGCCGCAGCGTGAAGCGTAAGTCTCGAAATAAGCGGATTTTCAGGTTTGCCTTTTTTTATTTTATAGCTGCGTTTGAACGATGATAAGAATATTGGATCTGAAGTGCCGTATTCACCGTCTATCGCCAGCGGATGCCCAAGACTCCAAAAATGTATTCTTATCTGATGTCTTCTGCCGGTAAGAGGCAGAGCGTTAACTAAAGTATAGCTCCGGAAATTTTCTAAAACTTTAAAATCGGTTATTGATTCTTTTCCCGTTATGTCAGTGCGTACGTTTTTTCCGGAAATAATAAGAGGCTTATTTATCGTTCCTTTATTTTCTTCTAAGACTCCTGATAGCAAAGCAATATATTTCTTGCGGACTTTTGAGTTTTCAAACTGCACACTGATATTTCTGTGGGTTTCAGGATTCTTTGCAAACACCAAAACCCCGCTAGTATCACGGTCAATTATGTGAACCACCCATAATTTTTGCTTTAGCTGGTTTTTTAATATTCCGACAAGCGTTTCGTTTTCATAAATGTTCCTGCCCGGAATAACAAGCATCCCAGACGGCTTATTTACGACTAAAATATTTTCATCCTGATAAATTATCCCAATTTGCTGTTTCATTTTTGCACCATGCTCTGCTGCAAGACTGCGTATAATTAGGAAATCTAATCCTCTGACAAAACAGCCTGCTTTTTCAGAATTTTGTACTTTCTATCAATGACAGTTTTCCTGTTAATACATCAAATTCTGTTTCATCAATAATTTTTACATTTAACTCTTTTGCTTTTTTAAGTTTTGAACCTGCATTTGCGCCGACAATAATATAATCCGTTTTCTTACTTACTGAAGAAGTGACTTTCCCTCCGAGTGATTTTATAATTTTGTCTGCCTGTTCTCTTGTGCGGTTTTTAAGTTCTCCGGTCAAAACAAACATTTTGCCGTCAAACTGTGTACCGAATTGTTCCGTTTCAGGTTCAATCATATTTACACCTGCTGCAATCAAATTATTTATTACGTTGCGCACAGTTTTATTTTCAAAAAACTCCTTCAAAGACAATGCCAAGATACTGCCGATTTCAGGAACTCTTGTAAAATCTTCAATACTTGCGTTAAACAAGGCGTCCATACTTTTAAATCTTTTTGCGATAATCTTGGAAACTTTTTCCCCGATATGCCGTATTCCTAAAGCAAATAACAGTTTGCTTAGAGGACATTTTTTACTTACCGCAACTGCTTTCATCAAATTGTTGGTTTTCTTTTCTTTAAATAAATCAAGCTCAATAAAATCATCGTATTTTAAATAATATATGTCGGCAAGGATTTGTATTTTTTTTCTGTCAAGAAGCTGATCTATTGCAGCTTTGCCAAATCCGTCAATATTCATAGCATTTCTGCTTACAAAATGTATTAAATGTCTTCTAAACTGCGCCGGACATTCAGGATTGATACATCTGTATGCAACTTCTTCTTCATTTTCTTTGACAATCCCGCTGTTACATGACGGGCAGTTATGCGGCGGCTTAAAAAAACCTCTATTTTCTTTTTTTACAACTTTCACTATCTTAGGGATAACGTCGCCCGCGCGCTCTATTAAAACGGTGTCACCCTCATTTACATTAAGACGCTCAATTTCTTCAAAATTATGCAGCGTGGCATGCGATATAGTAACGCCTGCAAGCGTAACGGACTCTAAAATTGCCGACGGCGTTATTATTCCGGTGCGGCCTACCTGTACGCGGATTCTGTTTAACTTTGTCGTTGCCTGTTTTGCAGGGAATTTAAATGCTATAGCCCATCTGGGGCTTTTATTTGTATATCCCAGTTCTTTTTGAAGCTGCAGACTGTTTACTTTAATTACAAGTCCGTCAATTTCATAATGCAGCAGATCCCTGCTGTTTATCATGATCTTCATAAAATCCATTATTTCTTTCAGAGAATGACATATTTTAAAATTATCTTGAAGCTGAAATCCGCATTTTCGGCAATACTGCAAAAAATCCGACTGGCTTTCAAATTGTTTTCCGTCAATTTTCCCGAACGAATGTACGAAAAAGCGAAGTTTTCTTTCCGCCGTAATCTGCGGATTTTTTTGTCTTAAAGAACCCGACGCCGCATTTCTGGAATTAGCAAACTTTTGTCCTGTGGATCTAAGTATTTCCTCATTTAATTTTCTAAAATCAGATTTATCAATGTAGACTTCGCCGCGCAGTTCAAAGAAATAGGGAAGATTGTCTACTTTAAGTTTATGAGGAATATTTTTTACTTTTTTTATATTCTCCGTTATATCTTCGCCGGTTTCTCCGTCGCCGCGCGTTGCCCCCGCTGTCAGACTACCATTTATATAAGTTAAACTTGCACTTACTCCATCGATTTTTGGCTCGATAGTAAATCCCGTGTTTTTATTGTTAAGATTTTTTTCGATTCTCTCATACCATTTTGCAGTTTCTTTCTGCGAGTAAGTGTTGTCTAATGAAAGCATTGGAGAGGAATGTTTTATCTGTTCAAAGGATGATGAAACAAAGCCTGATACTTTTTTAATCGGGGAATTTGGCGAGGCAAAAAGCGGATTTTCTTTCTCAAGCTGTTCAAGTTCTTTTGCAAGGCTGTCATATTCACTGTCAGATATTTCAGGATTGTTACTCTCATAATAAAGTCCGTTGTGCCGGATAAGTTCTTTTCTCAAATAATCAATACGATTTTGAATATTTTCCATAATCATTAATGTCATTGTGCAACGAACAAACTCGGTTTATCCGTAATGACGGCGGACAAATTTTTTATTTTAAATTTTTTTGATTTTTCTACGTTCTTATCATTCTTACGATTTTAAGCTTATCTAAAATGCCGTTGACAAATTTACTTGAATTTTTTGTAGAATACTTTTTAGAAATTTCTACGGCTTCATCTATTATAACGCTGATTGGAATATTTGTAGTAGCCATAATTTCATAAGTCGCAAGACGTATAATGTTGCGGTCAACAGCTGCCATTCTTTCAATTTCCCAGTTTTTTGCGTACTGCCTAATCAAAGAGTCTATATATTCTTTATTATCGCAAACTCCTTTAAACAAATTTATTGCAAACATTCTATAAGCTTCACCTTTAGGGAAATACACGGCAAAAGAATCGTATATACTTTCAATTGAAGCATTACAGTTATCTACTGCATAAAGCATCTGTAAAGAACATTCTCTCGCCTTTCTTCGGGTGCTCATATCCTCATCCTAGCGTTTTTTAGTTAAGAAATTCTATAAAAATTAGAACATGGTTTCAATAGCCGAGTTGCCCGCAGGCAGCGTTAATATCCGCTCCTTTTGACTGTCTTACGTTAACTGTAATGCCGTTAAGTTTCAGTATATTTTTAAATTTTTGAATTGTTTTTTTACCCGGTGTTTGAAATTGCACGTCAGTTACAGGATTAAAAGGTATCAGATTTACCTGAACATCAGAATTAATAAGGACACAGCGTTTCAGCAGCCTTGCAAGTTTATGCGCATCCGCTGAGGATACATTAATTCCTTTTACGAGAACATATTCTATTGTAAGATGTGAGTTTGTTTTTTTAAGATAGTATTTTCCCGCTTTTAATATATCTTCAATGCTAAAACCGAGATTGTCCGGAATTAATTTTTTTCTTTGTCTTTCATCGACAGCATGCAGAGAAAGGGCGAGTCGAACGCCGAAATTGCTGTCTGCAAGTTTTTTTACTGCTGGAACGATGCCTGCGCTCGAAACCGTTATATGTCTCTTGCCTATACCAAACTCTTTGCTTGATAAAAGCGAGTTTAAAACGGAAATAATATTATTAAAATTAAGCATAGGCTCGCCCATACCCATAAATAAAATACCTGAGATTTTTTCTTTGGTGTCGTTCTCAATCTGTAAAATCTGTTCTATTATTTCCCCTCTGCTTAAATTTCTTGCAAGTTTAACTTTTCCTGATGAACAGAAAGCACACATTACGGGGCAGCCTATCTGCGATGAAATACACACCGAATTTTTTCCGTTTGCAGAAAGAAAAACGGCAAAAAAACATTTTTTGTCAGCCGTCCGGAAAGTATATCTGATTGTACCGTCAATTAGAGATTTTTCTTTTTTTACTATTTTTAATGTTCTTAAGAAAAACCTTTCGTCAAGTTTATTCCTCAGTTCTTTAGGAAGATTTGTAAAACTTTCAAAAGAGACAGCTTTTTTTGTATAAACCCATTCAATAATTTGATTTATTCTATAGTCTTGCTCAATTATGGGTTTTACAGCTGTTTTAAACTGCACATTATTTAGATCTAATACGTATTTTTTATAATTCTGTTTCAAGAGTTGCATTATGCAGCTATTTTTTGTTGGAATTGAAAATTTTTATTAAATTTTTTGTCGAATTATCATGCTTATTGTCAGCTTGCCCTTTAAGTTCAGGCAGAATAACATTTGCTAAAACTTTTCCAAGCTCGACTCCCCACTGGTCAAAACTGTTGATACGCCACATAATTCCTTGAGTAAATATTTTATGTTCGTATAATGCAATTAAAGCTCCGAGAGTTCTAGGCGTAAGCTCATCAAATAATATACTATTTGCAGGTTTATTGCCTTCAAATATTTTATGCGGAGTGAGAATTTTTATGTCTGCAGGAGAAATACCCGCTTTTTTCAGATTCTCAACAGCTTCTTCTTTAGTAAGTCCAAAAGACAAAGCTTCCGCCTGGGCAAAATAGTTTGCCATAAGTTTTTCATGATGATCGCCAATTTTTTCAGGCGGGTTCACAAAACCTATAAAATCGCATGGAATAAATTTTGTTCCTTGATGAATAAGCTGGTAAAAAGAATGCTGTCCGTTCGTACCCGGCTCCCCCCAAATTATCGGTCCGGTTTCATAATTAACTCTATCACCTTCAAAATTTATAGTTTTGCCGTTGCTTTCCATATCTCCCTGCTGCAGATATGCGGGAAATTTGTTCAGATACTGGCTGTAAGGCAGAACTGCGTGGCTTGAAGCTCTAAAAAAATTGTTATACCAAACCCCCAAAGCAGCCATAATCACAGGTATATTTTTTTCATAAGGAGCATTTAAAAAATGCTGATCTATATAGTAAGCGCCATCTAAAAGTTCAGCAAATTTATCAAAACCGACATAACAGGCAATCGGTAAACCTATTGCAGACCATAGCGAATATCTGCCGCCGACAAAATCCCAGAATTCAAACATATTGTTTTCGTCAATGCCGAACTCTTTAACTTTTTTTGCGTTCGTGGAAAGAGCAACAAAGTGATTTGCAACGGCTTTATCGCCAAGTTTATCAGTAAGCCACTTTCTTGCGGTTAAGGCATTTGTAATTGTTTCAAGAGTTGTAAAAGTTTTTGAAGCAACTATAAAAAGAGTATTCTCCGGATTTAATTTTTTTAATACTTCGTATATATCCGCGCCGTCAATGTTGGATACAAAATAAACATTCGGTCCGTCGGCATAGTATTTTAGCGCTTCACAGACCATTTTAGGACCTAGATCTGATCCGCCTATACCGATGTTTACAACATCCGTAATTTTTCCGCCTGTTACACCAACCCATTTTCCGCTTCTTAAATCATTGCTAAAATTCTCCATTTTTTTAAGAACTGCCTTGATTTCAGGCATAACGTCTTTTCCGTCAACATAAATAGGCATATTACTTCTATTTCTGAGAGCCGTATGCAAAACAGCTCTTTTTTCGGTCCAGTTTATCTTTTCTCCCGAAAACATCTTTTTTGCGTATTCGTTTACTTTTGCAACTTTTACAAATTCTATCAAGAGTTTGAAAGTATCTGAATTTATGATATTTTTTGAATAATCAAAGGTTATGCCTAAATCGTTGTCCCGTATAGAAAACTCGTTAAATCTGTTTTCATCTTTAAACAAGTCTCTTAAATGAATTTTTTTAATTTCTCTATAATTTTTCTCAAGACTTTGCCATTGCGGTGTATTCTTAAGCCCAAATTTGCTCATATGTCTCTCCCTATATGCGGAAAATCCCAAAACAGAAAATAAAAGAATCAAACAAACGCTGATAATTAAAGATTTAAAGTATATTCTCATCTATTTATCCTTATTGTTTATATATTTATATATTTTAAATTTCAACCGGATATGCTTTTGTCTTTTGGAATATTTTGCATTTTATTTTTACATTATAAATATAAACGCAAAAAGTCAAATAGGATATATGCGACATTTTGAGAATTGGAGTTTTCACAATTAAAGACAGAGTAGAAAACAAAAGATAAAATATAAATGCAAGTTAGTTTTTTCATTACTCGTTTGCCGCAGACAGCAACAAGGACAACTTATGAAACCAGTAGATTGAACCCGTAATCATAACTCCAGCCTGATAGATATATTAGCGCCTTGCCACACATCGTTCTTTACATATCGTCAGGGCAGTTCCCAGCCTTTTCCTCCCCGCAAGCCAATTCACTAACGTTATCGTACCAATCCAGTTCTGTCTGGTATATTTTATTTAACCATTTATTTCATCAGTGGCAGTACAGCTGTAAGGGACCAAATGGGCAGCCCAACCATCATTTTTTGCTTTTAAATACGTATCTATAGGATTATCTTCAGTGCTTTTCAATTGTGAATCTATTTCGCTTGCCAATGATTAAGCAACTGATGCAATAAAAGGTAAAGCAAACGGTCCAAACGCCATTGTATATGCGACTACAAAGTCCATAAGAGCTGATTCTAAACAAGCTGCAGTTTCAACCAAAACCATAGTTAATTTGGTTTTTCCTGTAAAAGTATATTCTTTTTTAGGAAACATTGACCCTTTGACATTATATGCTGCGGCAGCAGAATAAACTATAATCTGAGGATATTGTATTCTCAACAATTTTGCAAACAGCAGGCTTTTATTATTTGTTTTTTGACGAAGAATGACTTTAACTTTTTGTTTTTTGAACTTGTCTCCTTCGACAAGCCAAGAGTAATTGCTTTTTTATACTTTTCATCTGTGCAAAAAAATGAAAATGTTTATCATAACCCAAATAAATACAGATATCATTAATTGTAGAATAATATTGTATCCCTTTTGAATTTCGTTTTAAGTCTAAATTATATTCGGGTTTTACTGGAGATACCAAGATGTCGTAATCTTTACTGATGTTATCTGCAAGTACGTTGTAATAGTGAACAAAATATCCTTTTATAGCTGTATCTTGATATCGACAATCTGTTTTATTTTTTGCACCCCTCTATTTTGCTTATTTAGTAGTATTGTTTTGTGTTTTAAATCCGATTAATGGATTTTCCAATGAAGGATTCATTCCAAGCGATAAAATTATTCCCATAAGATAATTTGTATTTCCGAGAAAATTTAAAACTCTGGCTTTGTATGTCGCCAAAGACAGCGCTATATTGTCGGCTTCATTTTGCATCGTCATTCTGTTCCTTATAAGATTAGCTATATTTAGCATCATCACCCAACTGATGACAAGTATTACTACGAAAATTAAGAAATAATACAGAATACAGCGTTTGTCCTTTATGAGAAAACAGCTTATGTTTACAAAAATTGATCTGACATATATTAATTCTTTTCAAATTCTTTTGCTCATGGAAAAGTTTTATAATAATATTCTTCATCAGGAGCAGGCATATTTTGTCTCATTTAACATAACTCGCTTGGGATCCGGATATTTTTAAAGTGCCTGTGGTTATTCCTGATGGAGCGGAAACCCATTCATATTTTCCTTTCCAAAACTTTTTATAAATAATAAAAATACCCGACATTGCTACAAACAAAACGACAAACACGAGTAAAAACTCTGTTAAAGTTTGTCCTTTATTTATTTTCATTGTCATTCTTCTATCAATTTTGTTGTCTTTTACGACAGTTGGAGTAATTTATCAGTATTCTGTATTTTTTCCATTTTACTGAAGATTTCCCGACAACTCCAGCCGCTACAATAGGAAATTCTCCGCCAACCATAAATTTAGCACTTGTACCTGATTTTGTAATAAGTTTAGGTTACAGCACCGTTTTCTTCCAAAATTTTGAGAGTTTTCAAAAGCTGCTTTCTTATTTCTACAAACTTTGACTCAACAACAGCCGGAATACTGAATATGTCTGGCGAAATTGTGCCTGACCATTCAATGCCCAGATCTCTAGTTTTGTTTTCATTGATCTCGGTGATTTCTACGTCAATTTCTATCATTTGCTCTGATGCGTACGCAACAACTGCAAAAAAAATAAAAACGAAATGATAACTAATTTTTTCTTTTTTGTCTTTTATAAAACGGTTTAGGAACTGTTTTTATCTTTCTTCTGTTATTGTGAATTTCAACTTCCAATTCATCCGTGTCGGCATCCGCATCAATCAACGCCATACCTATTGCTTTTTTTAATGTGGGAGAAAAAGAACCGCTTGTTACATATCCGACTTTTTTATTTCCCGAAAAAATTTCATTTGAATTTCTTGCAATACCTGACGTACATTCAAACGCTATTGATTTTTTCATAGACTTGTTTTTTAGAAGCAGCAGCCTGTTTTTACCTATAAAATCGTTATCCCAATTTATTATCTTTTGAAATCCGGCGTCAATAGGATTTATATTCTCGTCAATTTCATGCCCGTGTAAAGGCATACAAGCCTCTAATCTTAAAGTATCGCGACAGCCGAGTCCGCAGGGTTTTACCGAAAGACTCATAAGTTTTTCCCAAAATTTATTTACCTGCTCTTTTGAGATAAAAACTTCAAAGCCATCTTCTCCCGTATAACCAGTTCTTGCAACTCTGTAAAAATCTACATTAATATCTTTCAATTTTAATATTGAAGCTGTAAAATATTTCATACTTTTTATATCGGTTTCAGAAATGCTTTGTAATATTTCGGCAGACTTAGGACCTTGTATCGCAGTAAGAGAAATATCGCCGCTTATATTTTTTATTTCGACTTTTTCCATTTTATGTTTGTTTAACCAGTTAAAATCTTTTTCCAGATTTCCGGCATTTACTACAATCATATATTCACTGCCAAATTTATAAACTATAATATCGTCTTTTATGTCTCCTTCTTCATTTAATATCATTGAGTATCTTGCTTTTTTATCAGGCAGTCCAGACATATTTCCAAGCGTAACATAATTCAAAAACTTTTCAGCATTTTCTCCGGTTACTGTAAAAGTTCCCATATGAGCCGTATCAAATACCCCAACATTTGTTCTTACGGCATTATGCTCATCAATAATTGATGTATATTGCACCGGCATTTCCCAGCCGCCAAATTCCGTAAATTTTGCTCCAAGCTTTTTATGCTCGTTAAACAAATGTGTTCTTTTCATTTTTTGTATTCCTCCTTATTTATTTTTAAGATTACCATCAGCTATTAATATCTTCGATTGTGCCAAACCTCGCACCAGACAGACACTCCTTATAATAGTTAAGCTCTTGGTCTACAAGCATTGTAATCCTAATATCGCACATAATAAACAATAAATCTTGCTCGACATCTCTTTAAAGGTTTTTAGCACATGGCTATGGAGTAGTCGTAATCACTCATACAGAGGAACTCATTTGCACCCTCTTCTCCCACTTTGTACATATAAGCCCTTATCACTGTCCTCAGAACCGTCGAAGGACATGTACTTAAAGCATCCCGATTCTCCCGCTTTCGCTTCTGTTCCTAGCGTCGCTCTGTATATCGTTGCATTCAGTCTCTTTATGTATTCTGACCTGTCCCAGTTAAGTTTCATTTTGTTTCATCCCTGTTTATACCTAATAGTGCTCATATCCAAGGGTAACTGTTTGTATTTCAATTCTTCGTTTATGTCATCTAATATCGGTTCAACTCCCTTTTTGTACAATCTTCAAAAAACATTATCCCTAACTAAAATCTTCTTCATTTTACTCATATTTGTTACATCATTACTTCGTATAAAAAAACAACGATTAAAAAAGACCAAAATAATCAATATTAAACCAGCTCCTAATTAAACCAGCTCCTACTACGCATACAACTAATTCGATTATGAGTAATATGAACCACATTTTCACTCCTTTTCCCCTTGTTCTTGAAATTGCACATAGAGTTTATTTTTTTGTTCGTAGGCTTAACTCATTAAGCCTTTCTTCTTTCCAAAATTTTGCAGTCTTTTTATTTAAAATAATGCAAGTATCATTATAATTATCTTCACCCTTGCATTTGCCCCAATTCTTTGATTTAAACCCTTCATTATTGTTTTTTTTATCGTAAATGAGTTTGATTACTGCATTGTTTCTTAAAATAGCCAAAGCAGAATTTTTATTTTCAATAGGTATTATTTTAGTTATATCTTTTCTATTTGAATATATTTCAATTCCAATCCTATCTCTTATGAAATCGCAAATTGTTGGGTTGCATCTATCAGTTCTTTTTCCACTTTCATTTTCACCACCTTTTTTCAAAAATTTTAGGCATATAAATGGTAACCTATAAATAGCACCGCCGCCGTCCCCACCCCCGCATACCAGCCCCAATGCAACGGCGCACGTTTCTGCTCTAATAATTCTGCCAAATAATTTACAGTCTTTGGAGGCTCTGGCGGAACAAACTCTGGGTGTTTTTTATTGGCAGTGCCTTCGCACTGCGGAATGTTATCGTATTTAAGCCAATCCTTGCGTCCGGCCTCTACCTCTTTTTCAACTATTAAATCCCGTTTTTTGTTTAAGTTTGCAGCAATATTTTTCTAAGTCTTTGTATAGATTACAATTTACGTTCCCATCATCACTTGTCACATAAGTGTTTTGAAAAAAATCTCCGACAAATAAAAAGCCAATGTTTGCCTGAGCAACTTGAGTTATAAAGTTAAAATCATGACCGCCTAAATCCTGAAACTCATCAAAAAATAAATAATCGTAAAATCTTTCAAGTCTTGCCTTTATATCATCAATTATACCTTTATCTTCAGCAAACTTACCCAAACGATTATAATAAAAACATTTTTCCTCATTTATATATTGTGAATAGAATTTTTTCGGTCTGTTAAAACATATTCCTTTTATTTTATACTTGAAAAGCACAAAAGGCTTAATGCAAAAATTGTATAAAAATCCAAAATATTCTTGAGTTCTGATATTATTTGGATGATACCCAAATCTTTTTACAATTCTATTTTTTATTAAATTGAGGTTTGTATTTGTATATGTAATAATGACAAATCGTTCTTTCAAATTTAAACGATCTATCAAGTACTTGGTTTTCCCTGAACCTGCTACAGCTAATATTAGTTTTCTCTCAGCCATTTGATTGACTCTTTAATATATTCGGGAACTGTCAACTCATCACCCTTTTTATCAAGTAATTCAAGTGCACACTCTGTTTTGTTATTAAGTATATATTGCTTAACATCTTTATTTTTTTTTAATTTTTCCCGAAAAATTTCATCACAAATTTCTTTGTTATTATTATATAAAGATATTTCAAATGTATATATATCATTATCTGTTTCATAGAAAACTTTAACATTTTCACTATTATAACTTGTATAGTTGTCAACACATTTATTTTGATAGTCTTTATCATTGTCTGTAATTACAGCTGTTTTTATTTTTAATAGATTAGCTACCTCCATATATCTTTTGAATCTCTTTCCTCCAGCAGAAATAATATGTATATCTGATAAGTTTGGCTTTTCCCCAGTTTCTAGTTCAAAAAACTTCTCAAGCAATATATATTCCGTGTCACCTTCAACAAGAATCACTCTACTTGACAATATAAATTCTAATATGTTGTTGTATGATGACTTAACAAAAAATTTTGCTGTTTCTTCACTTAGTTCCTCTAAAACAATGGGTTTTTCGCTACTGCTGTTTAACAAAATAGAATTACGTAAATCCAATCGAGCACTAATCAAATTATTATGCGTCGCTATAAATAACTGTTTGTTTTGGGATTCGTTAAGTCTTTCTATCAATTTCAGCATATTAATGTGACTTAAATGATTTTCGGGTTCTTCTAACAGGATTATATCAAGTTCATCTTCATTTTTTTGCAATGCAAATTCAGTTTTTATGAAACATTGTCTTCCTTTACCACGATTTTGTAAATCAACATCGTCTTCAGTAATTGTCAAATCTGTCTCAAGATTAAATTTTGTATTATTTTTTATTGAAAATTCGTATCTGCCTTTAGATATTCTGTCATTTAAACATTTTAATACCTTTTCTTTAAATTTTAATTTAAAATTACGATATTCATTTAAATGTTTATTTTTTTCAACTTTCGAAACGGAACAGTTATAAAGTGTTTTTACAAATAAGTCGGTAGCATATTCATTGTCTATCATTGTATTATCCAATAAAATATGTTTGAATTGTTTTTTAAGATAAGTATTGTAAGTATTGCCACTAAATTTTATGAAAGAAATTGAATAGTACTCGTACGGGAAATTATTGGTACTCTGCTTTAATATATCTGAAATATCCTTGCTGAATTCTTCTTTCGGAGAACAAATTAAACTAATTCCAAAATGATCTTTTTCTAAAGAATTATTTCTTCCAAAAAACTCTTCATCTTTTATATCGTCAAAATATAATTCAATGATTAATTTAGGTAAAGTTTCATATGTTTTGGTTGTAAAAAATTTCTTAATAGCATCTGTATTAAATAAATTGTCTAATCCCAGTGTTTCAATTTTATGTATACTTCCCGATAAAACTAAGTCTATTGCCGATAGAATAGAACTTTTACCAGATTCATTATCTCCAACAATGCATTAATATTTTGTTTAAAATTGATTTCAATAGAACTGAACCTCTCAAAATTAAATACTCTGAGTTTTTTAATTTTCATTTTGCCGTCATTTTACCACAAATATTATATCCGCCAAAGCCGAAAATCTATGAGATCTGCCATTGAATTCAAAAGATATATTCAAATCTTCTGTTTTTTTGCCTTTGAAATTGTCCAAATATGAAATAATCGCTGGTTTCAATAAGTTAATATTTCGTTTCAATTTCCATGAATTATTAAAGTCATCTGTGTCAACAAGAATAAGAAACAAGCGATTTTCTGAACCGAATCGCATTTCTCCCTGATTTTCATAAAGCCACTTTATTAAAATTTTCGTTTTTCTTGTACTTCTTTCAAAATCTCCAATTTTTCAGCTTTTAATTTTGTCAGTACTTGACTGCAAAATACATCATTTTTATCTTTCATTTTCTCTGTTATTTCGTAAAGAATATCAGTTGGTTTTGCATTTTTGTCAAATACGATTCCTGCTTCTGCTGCTTTCTTCTTTAGGTAAGTTAATTCAATTGGTAAACCTTTTTCTTTACGCTTACATTTAACGTATTCGACACTGGCAAGTAGGTAACTTTCAAATCAAATGGAATGTCATTGATAAAGAAATCGACGTTTTTTATTTGGCCAACCGTAGGCAACACAACAGGATGTGATTTAAAAACATTTTCAATCACTATGCTACTCCAATAATTATACCAACTGTTTAAAACATAGCCTTGTACTACGGGATTGATTTCGGTTTCAAATTTTGATATGAGATTATCATAAGATGGATTTAACACTTTTACATATTTTCTCACCAAATATTTATCTAATGAACTCCGATAATCTCCACCCCAATCGAAATTTTTAAGTTTATATAATTCCGAAACCAACTGCTGAACGTCAACATTTGTTATTTGTACATGACTAACCTTTTTAATGTAGTCATTTAGTAGGCTATGGCTTTGGACTATATCTTGAGAGAGCAACTCAAATAATTCTCGGAAATTATCTATTTGCTTTTTAGCAGCTATGGTATAGCCTGAAAATTTTAAAAAGTCTTTTACCAACTCAACCCGGATGACTGATTTAATTTTTAACCATAGCAATCCGATATTGTCACGATTGAATTCTTCCAATTTCTCGTTTCTATATAGATCATCCCAATAATTAAAATTTTTCATTATACTAATTATTCCTGTTTTTTTATTGGAATAAAATGTTTCTTTCGTGGTCTGCAAACAAATAAAATTTCCTGGCTTCCCGCGACGCTTCCTTTTCCACCTCTATCATTTTGATAGGTTTTTGTTTCAATAGTTACATCGCGATATTTCAGGATTAACTCCTCAAAATCTTCTATTCCTGGATAACTTTTATTGTTATAACTAATTAACCAATAGGGTATCCCTCTTGATAACTCAAACAGTTTTTCAAAAGAGGAAAAGACATCACGCTTTTTATCAAAACCGCTGTATCTCTGTGGTTCATATCGTTTAATTCCATTTACAAATTCTTTGTCTTTCCAATATTCTGTATAAGTTTCAAGCAAATGATAAAAACCCTGATAATTAGCGTGACTGTCGCAATATGGAGGATCAAAATATACTAAATCAATATTTGATAACTGCGGCAAAAGATCCAAAATGTTTTGATTAAAACTCCTATTGTCATGTGTATTGTCAAAAACTGCATTATTGTAACTCGGCAAAAGATCTTTAAATAACTCTTTAATTGGACGAATTAAACTTTTGTTTCGTTTTATCCTTTCAGGATCATTGGCATAGACTAAAGCCTGCATATGACCGAAATGTCCCATTGTTATTTTCCGAGTTATACTCCGATTGATTACTGTAAAGGCAATAACTTTCTTGTACTCATTTTCCAATAAAGAAATGTTGGCTCTAAAATTATCTAAAAATATGGCTTCTTTCTTTTCAAAAAATATATTGGTAAATGTCTTTTCAATTAAATCAAAATCATCTTTGTTAGTTGCTGACTGAAAAAGAATCGCTAAGTCATTATTGTCTAATGTATATGATTTATTTTCAATTAAGGCCTTGCCTATTTGATTGTTGAAATTGAGGAAGTCGTTGGTTATGGTTTTAAATCCTAATTGCTTAAAGAAAAAACTGACAGATTGAGAACCTGAAAAAGCATCAAGCACAGCAGAAATTCCATCCGGTATAAATTTATTTATCCATGACAAATGGGTGTGTTTTGCCCCTAAATATTGCGGCTCAGGAAATCTATAATCAAAATATTTATATTCTTCAAAAAGCATTTCAATCCTTATTCTTAACCAGTTCCGTACATTTTCCGAGTGCGTCTTCATAGGCGTTCAGCAGACTTTCGCTAAGCGATGGATGGAACATTGTTTCTCTTGATATATACTCCATACCGCTTTTGAGAATCTGAGAAGCTGTATTTATGAGTTCGTCAGAATGTGCACCTACAATCCAAAAAGCTAACGGTTTTTTAGTTGTCTTATCAACAGCGCATTTTACAAAACCCGTACGCTCGCTTTCAATAAAAGCCCTGCCGCTTGCAGTAAACGGAAACTTTCCGAAGACAATATCTTTATATTTTGAAAAATCTAATACTTTTACCGAAGCACTTTGCGGCATTGCAAAAACAGCTTGCGGGACAATAAAGTTATCGACTACAATAAAATTTCCTCTAATAGCATTTTCAGCAGCTAAGGCTCCTTCGTTTTGGGCAGTATATGCAAGCAAATTTTTCCCAGCAATGTCTCCTACGGCATAAATATTTTCTATATTTGTTTGGCAAAACTCATTCGTATCTATAAAACCTTTCTTTGCCGTTTTAATTTCGATATTCTCCAAACCTAAGTCATTGTTCGGCGTTCTGCCGGTAACTATCAATACTTTTTCATATTTGTCTGCATCATCAAACGCATCAGCACATGAAGTCAGCACATTAACACCTTGCCTTAACAAATTTTTTCTTATTTCTTCAGATATTTCTTTATCTTCATTTGGAAGCAGGCAATTTTCATATTCAGATAGAGTTACTTGGCAGCCAAATCCCGAAAATATCGTTGCCATTTCAATGCCTATTGCTCCACCCCCTATTATAAGCATATTTTTCGGGATTTCTTTAAGATTTAAAGCCTCTGTCGAACTTATTACTTTACTGCCGTCAAAGGCAGAACCTTTTATTATTAAAGGTTTTGTACCCGAGGCGATAATAATTTTATCTGCAAAGACTTCGCAGATCACATCTTTTGAAACTGTGCCTCTTTCATTATTCAAAACTGTAAGAGTGTTTTTACCTTTAAACAAAGCGGTGCCGTTTATAACATCTAATTTATGTGAAGATAGTATCATTTCCATGCCTTTTCTAATATTGGCAATATTCCTATCTTTTTTTGCGATTATATTTGCAAAGATAACTGGTTCTAAAACCGCCTTAAAACCGTATTCATAAGATTTTTGGATTTTTTGTTTTGTTTTTAGCGACTGCCACAAAAATTTTGTTGGAATGCATCCACAGTTTAAACAAGTGCCACCGGTAAAAGATTTCTCTATTACTGCAACTTTTGCTCCAAGCTGAACTGCTCTTATAGCGGCAGTAAATCCGCCCGGTCCCAAACCTATGACAGCAATATCATATTTATTCAAATTCATTTATCCTTTAAATGAAATTATAGTTAAAACTATTGTCACGATTTCTTTTTTGTACTCTACCCCCTGTGCCGTTTTATATTATTCTACTATTTTATTTGCCACTTTTTATGCTTCTGCTAATTTTTAATAAAGTCATTATACTCATCTTATAAAAGTAATTCAATTTCATAATTAAGTCTGCAAATTACTTTATATTTTTCACATTATTAAAGATAGCATAAAGTCATATTACTTTTTAAATATCTTTAACAATTCACTTACAACTCCTTCCGGTTTGAGAAGCCTGATGGTATCTTTGCCGTCTCTTCTTGCTTTTAATTCTACATTCCCATTTGCGAGATTTTTTTCGCTGATTGTTATTCTGTAAGGAATGCCTATAAGGTCAGCATCTTTAAATTTAATTCCGGCTCTTTCATCTCTGTCATCAATTAAAACATCTAATCCTTTTGAAGATAGTTCTTTGTGTATTTTCTCCGTTGTTTCTTTAGTTTTTTCATCTGCATAATTCAGAGGGACAATTGCGACTTCAAACGGGGCAATATTGTCAGGCCATATTATACCGTCATCGTCATGAGACTGTTCTATTGTTGCAGCAAGTATTCTTGTGACTCCTATCCCATAACAGCCCATAATAATAAATTTTTCCTTTCCGTTTGCGTCAAGGTACAAGGCATTCATTGATTTTGAATATTTGGTACCCAGTTTAAAAGTATGTCCTATTTCAATACCTCTTGAAAATTTTAATTCTTCTTTTTTACATCTGGGACAAATATCGCCGCGCATAACTTTTCTTATATCGGCAACTATGTCTGCATTGTAATCCCTTTTGAAGTTTACGTTCTTTAGGTGATAATCTTTCTTGTTTGCGCCTGTCAGCGCATTTGATAATTCAGCGACAGACAAATCGGCTATAATTTTTATGTTTTTAAGTCTTGCAGGACCTGCGAAACCTATCGGTGCATTTGTAACGGAAATAACAGTCTGTTCATCTGCAAGCGCCGTTTCATCTGCGCCGAGCAGAGTCTGAAGTTTTATTTCGTTTATCTCGTGATCTCCTCTTACTAAAACGACAACAGGTTTTTTGTCTGCAATATAGATCATTGTTTTTATAAATTTCTTAGGAGACAAATTCAAAAGTTTTGCAACATCTTCGACAGCACCGACATCCGGAGTAAGTATTTCTTCCGCAGGAAGCACTTCTTCTTTAGATTGTTCGATTTTTAAGCATTCGGCTTTTTCGCTGTTTGTGCCGTAACCGCAGTTACACCAGGTCATTTCTTCTTCGCCGGTATCTGTCAAAACCATAAACTCGTGAGAAAATGATCCGCCGATTGCGCCTGATACTGCTTCAACGGCGCGGAATTGAAAACCGCATTTTATACATATATTTGTATAGGCGTCAAACATAGTTTTATAGTATTTTTCTAAGTCGGCTTCATCGGTGTGGAACGAATAAGCATCTTTCATTAAAAATTCTCTTGAGCGCATCACACCAAAACGCGGGCGTATTTCATCTCTGAATTTTGTCCCAAATTGATACAGCATAACGGGAAGCTGTTTATATGACTTAATATCTTTTCTTATCAGATCGGTTACCACTTCTTCCGCAGTCGGAGCAAGACAAAACTCAACATCTTTTCTGTCTTTAAGCTTGAAAAGTTCTTTTCCATAAACATTCCATCTACCGGTTTCCAACAACAAAGCTTTAGGAAAAATCAAAGGAAAAATTACTTCTTGTCCGCCCGCACTGTTCATTTCCTGTCTTATTATATTTTCAACCTTTCTTAAAACTTTAAGTCCTAAAGGCAATAACTCATAAAGTCCCGATGCTAGTTTACGCATCATTCCGGATCTTACCATAAGTTTTACGGAAACTATATCAGCATCTGACGGAGCTTCTTTTAACGTGGGAATAAGCATTTTTGAAAAAAACATGGAATCATCCTCTTTTCAGTCGCAGTGAAAATGTGGATATAGGTCGCCATTACTGTCTTTTCACTTTGTAATTTTAATCTCCCTGATATCTTGAAATTTTTAATATTTTAAATTTTGTTTTGCCTGCTGGCAACTCAACCGCAACTGTTTCACCGGCTGTATGTCCCAGCAATCCCTGAGCAAGCGGGGACTGTATTGATATTCTGTTTGCGGCAGGATCTGCTTCTTCTAAATCCACTATGGTATATTGATAATTCGCACCGTCTTCGTCCTTTATTGTTACGCTAACGCCTATAAACACCTTGTCAGAATCAATATCCTGTTCTTCAATAATTTTTGCACAGGCTATTTTTGAGTCAAGCTCCATAATTCTGCGTATAAGATTAGCGAGTGTTTCTTTTGCAGCGTGATATTCCGCATTCTCTCTTAAATCCCCGTGTTCTCTCGCTCTTGCAATTTCATCTTGAATCAGTGGCTTTCTTTTTTGAAGGTCGGTTAATTCTTTAATAAGTTTTTTTCTGCCTTCTCTGGTTAAATAAATTTCTGACATTTTCTGCTCCCAAAATCATCTTATCTACAATAACCTTTTATCATAGAAATAATTTTTTCAACCCATTTATCTGCATTGACCTTTCCTATAAGTTTGCCGTTTTTAAACAATATTCCCGTATTCTTTTCTCCGGCTATGCCAAAATCTGCGTCTTTTGCTTCTCCCGGACCGTTTACAATGCAGCCCATCAAAGCCACTTTTACAGGTTTAGAAAGTCTCTTTAAGTTTTTTATTGCAGAAGTTTTCTTTTCAACTTCTGAAACTATCTTTATTAGATCAACTTCGCATCTGGAACATGTGGGACATGAAACAATCTCTATTCCGGAACTTCGGAGTTCCATAGACTGCAAAAGAGAATAAGCCGTTTTAACTTCTTCAACGGGATTTGCAGTAAGAGAAACCCTGATGGTGTCGCCGATACCGTCATATAACATTATGCCAAGTCCAGCCGCCGATTTTACGGTCCCGCTGAAAATTGAACCTGCTTCTGTTATTCCCAGATGAAGAGGATAATTTCTTTTTGAAGCAAAAAATTTATATGCTTTTATCGTCGTATCAATATTTGAAGCTTTTAAAGAAACAACTATGTCTTGAAAATTGTGCTTTTCTAAAATTTTTACATGCTCCATTGCTGCACTTGAAAGAGCTTTTGCTCGTAAAAAATTATCGGAAAAATTATGAACTTTTTTTAAAGATCCGGCGTTAACTCCGATTCGTATGGGTATATGCGCTTTTCTTGCTTCTTTTGCCAAAATACTTATTTTATCTTTTGAACCTATATTTCCTGGATTAATTCTTAATTTATCAGCGCCCTGCTTTATTGCTTCAAGTGCTATTTTATAATCAAAATGAACGTCTGCAACCAGCGGGATTTTAATACTTTTTTTTATTCTGCCTAAATTACAAGCAGATTCCATATCGGGAAGAGAAATACGTACAATTTCACAGCCTGTTTCTTCAAGTTGTTTTATTTGTCTTACGGTAGCTTTCCAGTCTCTTGAATTTGTATTTGTCATCGACTGGACAGCAACAGAAGACCCGCCTCCTATTATAACACTGCCGATATTTATTTTTTTTGTTTCGGTTCTTTTATAAAATTTCATTTTTAGATTAAATCAAAATCTAACTTATAAATAAAAAGGAGTTAACAATCCGTCATAATTTTTACCGCTTTTCATATTCAGATAAAAAGATTCTGTAAAAATACACCGCTTAAAAAGCTTGTGAATGTATCTGCCGATGTAAATATGCTTATTTGGGCACAATTTACCAGTTAATCTTTATCTTAATATTCACGCTTAACAATTAATATAAACAACCCTATCAACATAATAATTTTTACTAATACTCTTATTTTGTCTCAAAGTCTCTGTGAAATATGATAGACAGCTTGATATATGCGTTATCAAAATGAGAATGGAAAATGGAAAATTTTTCAGATACTGCCTTTTGCTTTAGTGAATAGAAACAGGAGCAAATTTTATCTTTACTGCAGACATTGCAATGTAAATTAAATAAATGATATAGCATATCACAAAATAATAATAAAATATTTTTTCTTTGATAAGTACAAATAAATAATCATCTTTTTCCGCTAAACTCCTTCTCGGCTTTATTTTCCTTATATTACGAATTATATTTCATTAATTAATTTTTCTGCATAGTGTCTCGCCCAATAGTCAGCTTCAATAAAAGTATCCAATGAGGTACTCTTTGAAACCTTATGGGTTTTTACGGTTATTCCGACAATTTTCGCAATATCCGTAAATTTTATTTCTTTATTTAAAAAGGAAGCAACTGCCGCCTCATTTGCGGCATTCATTACTGCAGGCGCAGTATATCCTTTTTTTGCCGCATAGTACGCAAGCTTCAAACACGGGAACTTATTAAAATCAGGATTGTAAAATTCTAATTTATTGATTTCAATAAGATTTAGCGGTTTAATATTTGACGGCAGTCTTTCCGGATAGGTTAAAGCGTACTGTATCGGAAGTTTCATATCCGGATTTGAAAGCTGCGCTATAACCGAACCATCGACATACTCTACCATTGAATGCACTATAGACTGCGGATGTATAATAATTTCAACTTTATCTATAGACACACCGAAAAGAACAGACGCTTCAATGGCTTCAAGTCCTTTATTCATAAGAGTGGCACTGTCAACCGTTATTTTCCTGCCCATTTTCCACGTCGGATGATCCAAAGCCTGCTCAACTGTTATTTTGGAAAAATCTTTGTCATATTTATGAAATGGTCCGCCGGAAGCCGTAAGAATTATTCTTTTTACCTGCGATTTTTTCTCATCAGCACAGCATTGGAATATCGCAGAATGTTCGCTATCAACAGGAAGCACCGAAACGCCGTTTTCAGCGGCAAGTTTCATTATATAACTTCCTGCCATAACAATGGCTTCTTTATTTGCAATAGCAATATCTTTTTTCGCTTTTATTGCAGCTATAATAGATTTTAAACCGACAGCTCCCACGATAGCGGCAAGAATCATATCGGCTTTCGGCATTGTTGTAAGTTTTTCAAGTCCTGTATTTCCTTTGTAAACGTCAGTTTTTATATTATTTGAAATACACCACTTTTTTAAGTTTTGAGCAGCGGCAAGACTGTTTACGGATACTGCTGCGGGTTTAAATTTTTTAATCTGCGATTTTAAAATTTTTATGTTAGAGCCAACGGCAAGACCTTCAATACAAACATTCTCTTTCATTTTAGAAATTATGTTAAGAGTTTGTTTCCCTATTGACCCCGATGATCCTAAAACCGTTATTCTTTTCATTTTAAAATCTGTAAAACGTAATACACTGTAGGAGCTGCAAATAGATAAGAGTCAAACCTGTCAAAAACTCCGCCGTGTCCGGGTATGACTTTTCCGGAATCTTTAATGTTGCCGTCTCTTTTAATAAGTGACTCGGCAAGATCCGAAAATTGTCCCGTAACGGCAATTACAAGACCAAGTATTACGGCATTCTGCAAACTTAAAATATTGCTCATAAATGTACACCTGCAGGCAACTGCCGCTAAAACTCCGAAAACAATTCCTGCTATTGCACCTTCCAACGTTTTTTTAGGACTGATATTCTTTGCAAGTTTATGTTTCCCCAGCGCTCTCCCAAAAGCGTAAGCCATAGTATCTAAAACCCAAACGACTATGAAAATGAAAAATATAAGTTTCCTGCCGCCGTGTAAATTGCGTATATAAACCATATGCATCAAAGCAAGCGGAATAAAAAAAGCTCCTAAAAAAGATGATGATATTCTGCCAATGCAAAAAGCGGGATTTTCTCCGAAAATCTCAATTCCGAAAAGAACAAGCATCATTACTATAGCGGAAACTATAACTTTATCTACCGGAAAATCTTTGAAGAAATATAAAAATACAAAAAATGCTGTAGCCATCGCAAGAGACACGACGGTATGTGGATTATATTTTTTTGAAATCATCAAATATTCCTGAACGCACAGAGACGATATGATAAACACCAGTACATAAAACGGAATATTCCCCCAGTATATGCACACTAAGATAAAAGGTATTCCAACAACAGCCGTCAATATTCTAGTTAATAACATCCGCAAACTCTTGAAATTATATTATAATAACAGACTAAACTTTTTGCAAATATTTTTGGTTTTTATAGTATGAACCGCATAAATGCAATAAGTAAATTCCAGCGTTTAAAAATATATTTGTAAAAACCTGTACAATCAGCAAAACAGTTAACTCCGAAGTTATAAACCGCCGAAATGTCTCTCTCTTTTTTGAAATTCCGATACCGCAGTTTCTAAATCCCGCTGCGTAAAATCAGGCCATAATTTATCTGTTACGTAAATTTCAGAATACGCAATTTGCCAGAGAAGAAAATTTGATATTCTGAATTCTCCTGAAGTGCGGATAAGTAAATCTGGATCAGTCTGTCCGGCAGTGTACAAAAAAGACGAGATAATTTCTTCTGTAGGTTCTTTTATATTCTGCTTTGACATTTCTTCAAAAGCATGTATAAGTTCCTGTCTTGCTCCATAATTTAAAGCTATGTTTAACTCAAGTCCCGTATTTTGAGATGTAATCTTACTGGCATTTTCAACTTCAGTTCTTATATTCTCAGGAAATTTTGACAAATCTCCAAGTATTCTCAATTTAATGTCGTAGTTGTTTAACTCTTTTAATTCTTCCTTTATAAACTGCATTATTAAAAAAAACAATTCTTTTATTTCAGATTGCGGTCTTTTCCAATTTTCAGTAGAAAAAGCATATAAGGTCAAAATTCTGATTCCAAGATTGCTTGCAGCCTTGACAATCTTTTTTACGGTTTTAACCCCCCGCTTATGACCGAAAGTTCTAGGTAAGGATCTTCTCTCCGCCCATCTGCCATTCCCATCCATTATAATAGCTACATGTCCGGGTATCAAAAAATTTCCTTCATTTTTGAGAAATTGCGCTGACCGGGCAAGTTGATTCACATACTCCGCATCCTTTGCACTTATCAGGATTAATTGTATATTTGTCTTCTTTCTGTTCAATAGCTGAAACGGGACAGCTTCCCGCACATGCTCCGCACCCCACACAAGTATCTTCATTAATTTGATATGCCATCATATCCTCCCGGATGATATCCACAATATTTATTTATACCTGCATAACTTCTTTTTCTTTAACCGCTATATTATCATCTATTTTTTTTATATAACCGTCGGTAACTTTTTGGGCTTCGGCTTCAAGTTTCTTTTTGTCATCTTCAGTTATAACTTTATCTTTCTCAAGCTTCTTTATATTTTCAACCAAAACTCTTCTTTCGTTTCTTATGGCAACTCTGAATTCTTCTGCCATTTTGCCTATAGATTTTGCTATCTCTTCTCTTCTCTCCTGCGTAAGATGAGGCACAGAAATGCGTATAAGTTTTCCGTCATTTACCGGAGACATTCCTATGTCAGCTTTAAGTATCGCTTTTTCTATTGCGCTTAGCTGCGAAGCGTCCCAAGGTCTTATTTCTATTGTTCTTGCGTCGGGAACGCTGATACTTGCAATTTGATTTATAGGCATAATAGAATCGTAACTTTCAACTTTTATTGTCTCTATTACCGCGCTGCTTGCTCTGCCGGTTCTTATCAAAGACAATTCGCATTTCAATCTATCTATAGTTTTTTTCATAGCCTCTTCTGCCGCCCAAAAACTCTGCGTATGCATTTTACGCCTCCACTATTGTACCTATTTTCTCGCCATTTAAAACTTTCTTTAAATTGCCGTCCTCATAAAAATCAAACACGGTAATTGATATATTTGTTTGCATACACAGTGAAAAAGCTTCGTAATCCATTATTTTTAAATGTTTACCCAAAGCTTCTTTAAAGGTTAAAGAATTGAATTTCACGGCATCTTTGTTCTTTTTCGGATCTGCACTGTAAACGCCGTCAACCTGCGTAGCTTTCAACAACATATCGGCTTTTATTTCTGCAGCTCTTAAAGCGGCAGTAGTATCCGTCGTAAAAAAAGGATTGCCCGTACCGCCTGCAAAAATGACTGTATTTCCCTGCTCAATACATCTTATAACTTTTTCTCTGTTAAAGTTTTCAGCAAAACCGCTTACGCCGTTTGCTGAAAATAAATTTGATTTCATACCCGCTTTTGCCAAAGCATCACTTAAAGCAAGAGAATTCATAACCGTTACAAGCATTCCCATCTTGTCTGCAGTTACTCTTTCTATAAATTTATATGCACCTCTCCAAATATTTCCCGCCCCGATAACGATTGCAAGCTGCACTCTGCTACGAGTGACGGCAGATTTAATTTCACTTACTGTTCTTGAAAGACTGTCTGCGCTTATTGAAGACGAACCATCAGAAAGAGATTCCCCAGAAAGTTTTAAAAGCACTCTCTTTGCAGCCATTATTATTCTTCTCCGAGTTTAAATCTTGCAAATCTTCTTATTACTATATTCTCGCCGGTTTTTGCAATGGCATTTGCCACCAAGTCGTTTATTGTTTCTTTACCTGAGGCATCTCTTATATAAATTTGGTCGTACAAACACACCTGACTGTAAAATTTTTCAATTTTGCCTTCAATAATTTTATCATGAACTTTTTCTGGCTTGCCTTCTTCCTTAAGCTGAGCTTTATAAATTTCTTTTTCAGCTTCAAGGATGCCTGCCGGCACTTGCTCGCGTGAAACATAATTAGGAGCAGCTGCGGCAACTTGCATAGCAACTTCTTTAACCAAATTTTGAAAATCTTTAGTCTTCGCTACGAAATCAGTTTCACAATTTACTTCAAGTAAAACACCGAGCGTACCGTTGCCGTGTATATATGACTGGACAAGTCCCTGTTTTGCGGATTTTCCCGCTCTTTTAACGGCTGACGCTATACCTTTTTCCCTAAGCCACTGGCAGGCTTTATCTATATCGTTGTCTGATTCTTTTAACGCATTTCTACAATCCATTATTCCCGCGCCGGTCATTTCCCTTAACCTTGCTATAAGCTCGGTTGACATTATTTTACTTCTCCTTTCCGCATGTTTTCTTATTGTACTTCAAACGCCACCACTTCTTTCGCTTTGTTGTCTTCTTGCTTTCCAATTACACTTTTGCCTTCCAAAACAGCATCTGCAATAACAGTGCAGAAAAGTTTTACGGCTCTTATTGCATCATCGTTTCCGGGAATAGGATAGTTAATCAAATCCGGATCGCAGTTTGTATCACAGACTGCAACAATCGGAATCTCAAGTCTTCTCGCTTCTAAAACAGCTGTTGTTTCTTCATGAGAATCTACAACAAACATAAGTCCCGGAAGGCTTGACATATTTTTAAGACCTTCCAGAGATTTCTCAAGTTTTATTCTCTCTCTTTCAATCCGCGACTGCTCCTTTTTTGAAAGAAGTTTAAAAACTCCGTTCTCTTTCATATCTTCTATTTCTTTGTATCTTGTGATTGATTTCTTCAAGGTTTCAAAATTTGTAAGCGTTCCGCCAAGCCATCTTTCAGAAACGAAATACGCTCCACATCTCAGAGCTTCTTCCTTTATGGGAAGCCGCGCTTGTTTCTTTGTTCCTACAAATATTATGTCTTTTCCTGTAGAAATAAAATCTTTTACAACTTCGTAACTTTTTCTTAACTCTTTAAGGGTTTTCTGAAGATCAATGATGTGAATTTTGTTTCTTACTCCAAAAATAAATTTTGCCATTTTTGGATTCCATCTTCTGGTTTGATGTCCGAAATGGGCACCGACTTCCAGCAAAGCCTTCATTGTAATATTTGCCACAATTTTCTCCTTTGGTTTTTTTACTGCGTTTACAACGCAATTTCCGTTTCAGACGATTTATATTCCCATCTCACGGCTTCCACAATCTTCAATATCCCAAACCCCAAAATTTAGCTTTGGGGACCATGGCAAATCCGACTGTGTGCTTATTTAAGACACTTCTATAAATATATAGTTATTTTATCAAAAAAAACCTTGTTTTTCAAGGCATCGCTTATTCAGTCGACACAATCAAATAGAAACAATCTCATTAAATACAAAAAGACGGATTCAATATTTTTCCGAAAATATTACATCCTTTTTTTTCTAAGACAGAAATACTTCATATAAAAAATATAATAGATTTTTGGGATTTTTTAATTCAGTGTTTGTGAAATTTTTTGAATCTTTATAACTGTTTTAAAAAAGCAGAAAACATTTTAACCTTCAGGGAAATCAAATGAATTTAATTATAGGCTTAATAATAATTATGCGTCAGTAAACTGATAAAACTCTTAGATTACTGCCTTTGCCATCAATATCTTTACGTTATCAGTTATGAATTCTTCGTATATTGGCGCCGAGTTTTTTTAACTTCTTTTCAAGCATATCGTATCCTCTATTCAAATGATAAATCCTTGAAATAACAGTTTTGCCATTTGCGGCAAGCCCGGCTAAAACAAGAGCAGCTCCCGCTCTCAAATCCGAGACCATTACCGGCGCACCCGAAAACTTTTTAACGCCTTTTATATTTACTGTTTTACCATTTATTGTTATATCAGCGCCAAATCTCTGAAGTTCAGCGACATGCAAAAATCTATTTTCAAAAACATTCTCTTCTATGCGGGACTCTCCGTTTAAGAGACACATCAGAGCCATCCATTGAGCCTGAACATCGGTAGGAAATCCCGGATACGCTTCTGTTTTTACATTCTGCGGTTTTAAATTTTTTACCCATTTTACAGAAATTGTATTTTTTGTTTCTTTAATACACAATCCGCACTTTTTTAATTTATCATTTACTGACTTTAAATGCTGCGGAATAACTTTTTTGAGAATAACTCTTCCTTTAGTTATTGCCGCGGCGATTATATATGTAGCAGCTTCTATTCTGTCAGGAATTACTTTGTGCATAAAACCGTGAAGTTTATCTACACCTTCTATTTCAATATTTTTTGTTCCCGCCCCCGTCACTTTTGCGCCCATTTTATTTAAAACGTTTGCCAAATCTTCTATTTCCGGCTCACAGGCGGCGTTTGCGATTATAGTTTTGCCTTTTACCAAAACTGCGGTAAGCAGTATATTTTCGGTCGCACCAACGCTTGGAAACCTAAAGCTTATTGCTGCACCTTTAAGTCCGTTTTTTGCAGAAGTTTTTACATAACCGCCTTCTACTGAAATTTTAGCACCCAATTTCTTAAATGCGTCTAAATGTATATCCACAGGTCTTGCGCCTATAGCGCATCCACCGGGCAGCGATACTTCAACTCTTTTAAGTCTTGCAAGCAGAGTTCCCATTATTAAAATGCTTGCACGCATTTTTCTTACTAAATCATACGGCGCTATATGTTTATATTTGTACGAAGAGTAAGCTTTTACGGTATTTCCTTTTTTAACAGTTTTTTTACCTATAAAATTCAAAAACGCAACCGCCGTATCTATGTCGGCAAGAGACGGAACATTCGTTATTGTTGCTGGATCGTCTGTGAGAAGAGTCGCAAACAATATAGGCAAGGCGGAATTTTTTGAACCTGACACAACGATTTCACCTTTTAACTTCTTGCCTCCGCGTATTACTATTTTACCCATTTTTAATTCTCAAGAACATTGCCACTTCACTTTTATTCCATTCAACAAACCTCATGCCGTTCCGCTGACACTTGATTATTGCGGCTGGAAAGTTATCGTCATTTAACATCACTGCAGCGTCCTATATTTCATAAGTTTTTCCTATTACATAACATTAATTTCTTTCATTTACCTGTACTGATGTCTGTTCGTCCACATTTTTATGATTGCTGTGCGAACACTTTGACAATTTTAAACCCTTTCGCAAGCAGATAATATTTCAATAACTGTTGATAGGTTTTTTTCTGCTTTTTCTGTTTTTCTAGTATAACTCTAGTATAATAAAAAAACAAATTATTACAGAGAATTTTACAACCTTTCATTTTAAATTCATTTTCCTTATCTATATTCACTTTAGGGAATATAGAGCAATTATCATACATAGCAGGTGGTTTATCTTGCGGCTCACCGCTTTCAGGTTGTACGGGAGGAGTTTCAGTCTTAGTATTATTCCTATCATATTTATCCGCCAATGTATTAAATTACATTTTTTCTGCTAAATAATATTCAAGCTCCAAATATAACTTTAATAATTATCAATCACGGAGTCTTGCATACAAAAACAAATTCTTTATGTCTATTAAAAAATGTTTTACCTGAATTAAAAAATTTATAGTCATAATCATAAATTTTCAATTCACCAAATTTGGATAAAATATCTTGAAGTTGCTCAAATTTAATTTTATTATTAGATGCTTCACTATTAGCATGATAAGTATTATTATATGATAATACAATATATTTGGTTTTGAGTTTAGACAATAAATCTGTTAAAGAATTTAATGCCTTTGATTTGGAATAATCACTTTTTTTGTTATTTCTCGGCATTTTTAGAGTTTTACCTGAAATTGACATCTTTTTCCACTCTGCTATATTCTCTAATATATGGTAAAAATTTATATACTGCCTTGCATTATACGGAGGGTCTATATATGTTAAATCTGCAATTATGCTATCAGCAATACTGTTAGCATTTTTGCAAGTAATTATTGGTGAATGTTTATATTGTTTAATTTCAAGAGGAAGAAGTTCTATTTTTTTATCCTTTGGAGTAGAAGATAAGAATGCTTCATAGTGTCCAACAGTATTTGCAATTTTGTCAGTGGAGTACAGTGTAATAAATCTTTAAACGAAAGATTGAAAGCCAACAGTATTTGCAATTTTGTCAGTGGAGTACAGTAAAGAACTGAGAAGTATGTAATATTCTCGTTCCGTTACTTCATTTTTTATAGTTTCTAAATGTTCTCTTACAGAACCTATAAATTTCGCATTAGAATATGAAAAATATGTTCCAGAAAATGTATCTGAAAAATAATTATCTTTTATATAATCTTCTGAATTGTTATAATAATTCAATAATTTATATATCTTGGCTTGATTGTATTCGCCATTAGAAAGCCATGCATTATAAAAAACATAATTTGAATACAAACTATCATTTATATAGACTTTTTTATATAGTTCTATAACTTTTTTATTATTGTCAAAACAAACAACATATTTAGCATTTACATTTAGCCCAACACTTGCTCCACCACAACACATATCTACAAATTTGTTTATTTTTTTGTGGGAAATGAAGAAATAGTTGATCTAAAAGCCTTGATTTATTCCCTGTGTAGTTTAATGGAGATTTTATCATTTATTTTTTTCCAAATCTCCCTCTAATCCATAAAAACTCCCAAGAGTATTAATATCAACAAAAATACCTTTTTTAATCCACGCTTTTTTATCTATTCCACTATACATTTTAATCAGCAAATTTTTAACAATATTATTCTGTACGTTATGTAATTTACGATGACAATTTGGACATAAGGGTATCATGTTTTCTCTTATATCTATATCATTGTTAAACAAGTGAGAATGCTCTAACTTTATTATATGATGAATTTCAAGATAAACTAAACACTTTTTAGTTAAAAAATATCCTTCCTTATGCCACGCTGAGTGATCCCCAAAATAATCAAAAAAACATCTTTTTTCATATTTATTAATAACCTCTTGCTTCTGATCTAATGAAAACTTACGCCTAGTATTTTTATCAAAAAGAACATTCTTATATTCTTCTTTTATTCCAGAAGCGTAAAAAATGATTTCTAATATATACTTTGATAAGCTCTTAAAAACTTGTTTTGTTAAATCCTTATCATTATCGTTAATTTCCAGAAACTTATTAAGCCCATTTGTAAATAGCAAATCAACATAAGTATTGATAATTTTTTCTTTTCTTTCATTTAAATTATCGATACCTGTATTCTTTAAACAAGCCTCTTTAAAAATATAATAATTTACTACTGTAAAAACATCAGATACAAAATTCTTTTCTCCATCAGCATTTACTATCTTTCTTCTTAATGGACTACCTTTCCCATTAATATATTTGTATAAATCTTCTAAATCATTATCTTTTATTTCATTAGATAGTATTTTATAGGCAAATTCATACGCTATATCACAAGTTGGATTATATAAAACAGAAGATATAAAAAGCTTGTTATTATGATTTTTCTTTAAAATTAAATCTTGCGCAGTTGCTACTAAATCATCATTGAAACTATTGGTAATTTTATCAATATCAATTAATGACTGTTTATCAATGCCAAAATATCTTCCCAATAAAAGATATAAATATAGAAAAGCCGTCACATATTGAATACCATTCTTTTGAATGATACTATAAAGTTTTTCTGCTAACAAGTTCAAAGTAATATTATTTTCAACATTTCTAAATAATAGAGAAGCGAGCTCTAACCTTTTAAATTTCTGTTTATGTTTTTTCTGTTGCTCTATATCATAGCACCAACTTTTCCAAGCCAATGGATTATTTTTCTTTTTGAGATATTCAGGAACAAGTTCTTTTATGTAACATGAAATTGTTTGAGGACTTCTTATATTTGTTGTAATGTAATATACCCGAAAATCCTTGTTTGCTTGGTATGAGTGTTGGAAATAAAATTTTCTGTATTTATTTTTTCTATAAATTCTTTCATCTTTTCCACAATTTCCTCTGTACAAGTTTTCGTATAGTAATCATAATAAATTTATTTCCATGAGATATTTACCATTGTCATCTGACCTGCTGTTGCCATATATGTAAATTACAAATAGTATTTATTCAACTGTGTCCATTACCCATATTGATAATTTCAGGACATAGAACTTATTTTAACTTATTTTAACATTCAATTACATCATTTTTATATCAAACTGTATTCTTTGAAACTGAAATAATTATTATTTGAAATTATTATGTGATCTAAAAGCGAAATTTCTATAGATTCCAAAGCCTTTTTCACGGCAACAGTTGCATTTATGTCGTTTTGCGACGGTTTCAAAGTACCACCGGGATGATTATGCGCTATTACAACGGAAGCAGCTCTGCATTTTAACGCAATTTCCGCAATTTTTCTTGGTATAAGCAAAGATTTATTTACAGTACCGCTTTCAAGTTCTAAACAATCAGTAACTCTATTTCCTGAATTTAACAGTATTGCATAAAATTTCTCTATCTTCTCACCGCTTAAAGTTGAAATCAAATAATCTTTCACATTTTTAGGCGATGACAATCTATCTTTTTCTTTTATATCCAAAGACAAATACAGAGAAACAAACTTTTTCAAAAATAACAGAAACTCAGCAGAATAGTCTGAAATGCCTTTAATTCCTTTCAACTCATCTGTATCAGCGTCAAAAACTTGTTTTAGGCTGCCGAATTTATTTATCATTTCTTTTGCCAAAGCTTTCACGTCTTTTCTGGGTAAAACGTATGTCAGTGTCAATTCCAATATCTCATAATCCGCAAAATTACTGAACCCTCCGGAAATAAATTTTTTTCTCAGACGGCATCTATGTCCCAAATAATGAGGTCCCGACTTTTTTATATTCATCAATAAATTATTTTTCCCTGCATCTCTTTTTTGCAAGACACATTTTTTTCTCTTCAAGCATCTTTTCTTTAGCACGTTTAGAACGTTTTCTTTTTTGTCTACGAATTCTTTCTATTTTCTGCTGTTTTCGGATAATCTTCCTAAAACTTTTTCTTCAATTTTTTCTGCAAGCAACCGTCTTGCAAAAAATCTGTTTAATCCCTGAGTTCTCTATCCCTGCAACACTTTACTGCTATTCCCGTTGGATAATGCTTCAGATAAACAGTTGTCGAAACTTTGTTGACATTCTGCCCGCCTTTCTCCGAAGAACGGATAAACTTTTCTTCAATATCTGATTCCTGAACTTTGTATTTTTCAAATTTTTTATCAAGTTCCTCTTGTTTTTTAGGACTTACTCCAAAATCTGTCATATCCGTACCTTTTGATTTCTTCAGATCTCTAATAAGTTCTGATTGACTTGTAAACAAGTGAACATTTATTCCGTTATTTTTAGCAGCCTTCACATTTTCTCCCATATCATCAACGTAAAATATTTCTTCCTGTAAAATATCAGGACAGGTAAAAATCAGCTCATTAAAATCTTTACTTTATAATTGCGGGGCTTTTTCAGATATGCTTTAATAAATTTTGATAAGTCAAACCTGAAAATGACATTTCCTAAATCAAAAAATGCGATTTTTATTGACATACAATTTCCACGCTATATTTCAATTTAAATACTGCTTATAACATTTTGAACTTTAACGTATCCATCATATATATTAATCTAATAAAAATGTCCTCTAATATTTCATCTAATCCTTTTTCATTAAATCCAAAATAAGATAATGTTTTTTCATTTGGACTTTCACTTCGTCTATGAACAACTGTTGAAGAACGTAAAGCTTGAAGCTTCCTTAAAAACTTAATCTCCTCAGGAATCATAACATTATTATACTCTAGAAATGATTCAAACTTATCTATCCCTTTGGCATCCTCTTTTTCGATAAGAATTCTTTTAACCAATTCTTTTTCATTTAAAGAATCAATAAAAATTTTAGTCAAAGCAAGTATTTGTTCATTAAATTCTTTTTGGTTACCTTGACTAGTTAATAAGTGAAGAGCTTTTAAATAATGAGAATCATCTTTAGATAAAGGATTAAATAAATGCCAATCATATTTTTTAAACCATAATTCACTAAATATTCTAAAATTCATTTTCAGGTTTAAATCAGCTTTAACAGGATCGCAAAATTCTCCAGCAAAGAGACGTTTAAATCCAGTATCACTAAACCCTTCTTTACGTGGAGAAATATTAAAGCTTTTCCAGTATAATTGTTCTTTATGACCTAGATGACCTAAATCTCCTAGCAGAACTATTACATAATCATTACAGTTGTTATCTACCCTGAGAGACCATGCTTTATTACATGAGATACGACCATCATCTACTGAATATTTGTCCGGATTACCATAGTATTTTTGTAAAACATCTTTTAAAAAAAAACAGGCGTAAGATATTGCGGGGCTTTAGGATTTTTTCCAAAAAGATTCCCTAATTTTTTCTCATCACACGAAAACGATACATCATCTCCATTTTCATCATAGCCAATAATAAACTCTTCAAACTTATCATTTTTTTCTGTATTAGGACTATAATTTTCAATTTTTTTAATCAGGACTTTACCTCTAATCGAGCTTTTAATTTTTACAGCAGATAAGCCACTAATATCTGTAATCTCATGATTATAAAAATATTCCTCAGAGGAATTATTTTTATTTATATTATTTATTCCTAATTCTGTTACTGTTTTACCGCTAAATCTAAAAAAAATAAAATAGACAAACAAATTCTTTCCTCTTGCCGATATATAATCTTTTAAAAATTTCAGTTTTATAAGTACCTGATTATTATCAATTTTTGCAACAGTTTCTTCGTCCCCATTATCATCAAAATATAAATACTCTTTTTTATCAGGAGAGTGGTATTCTTCATATAAATTGTGATAAAGTCTAAATTCTTCTGATAATTCTAAATATCCATCCTTTCGCCCAAATCCTTCACGACAATAAACCAACGGTTCAAAACTTTCATTATTAAATCTATAATATTTTGTTTCATCTTCGTCAAATACAGGACGAGTGTCTGCATAAATTATTTCATGGTCATAATTTTGATTTTGTAATACTTCGTTAACTTTTTTATTAGCATCTATTATTGCAGTATATACATTACCATTACCATTACCATTACCATTACCACTACCACTACTAAAATTATCAGTACATAATACTTTATCACGTCGAAGGCTATAAAAAACAGTTATCCAGCCTTTATCGATAAATTTTGTATCTATCTGCTTTTTTATATCTTCAAAAAATAGGTCTTTCATATCAATTAACATATATTCACTTCTTATTTATATTTTATATTATTTTCTATCAGATCCAACTTTAAATCTGTTCTTAATTTCAGAAAAAGAATTTATTATTCTGTCATAATCTGATACGACTGCCACAGGAGAAAAAAGATTTATAATACTTTTCCTGCCGTCTCATTTCTACAGTCAACTTAAATTTAAGCTGGTACAAAAAATATCCATTCTCTCAATTATTCCTCTTAAAAGGATCATGAGGATGGCTTTGTCGTCCGGACATAAGAATGCAAAACGCTTGTTAACTACCCCGGAACACCGTGCGACGAATACGGATGACGCACATCCTTTCCGCGCACCATAAAAATAACATCTTCGCTGATATTTGTAGCATGATCGCCAAGTCTCTCTATGCTTTTTGTCACAAAAATCAAATCTATGGTTCTTTGAATAGTATCAATATCTGAAGATTTAAGCATTAAACTTTTAAGATTAGCGAGAACTTTGTATTTTAAATCGTCAACTTCATCATCTTTTGCAAGCACCAACAATGCAAGTTCGGGATCGCTCGTATTAAAAGCTCTTATACAGTCTATTACCATATTTTGCACAGTTTCCACCATTTTAGGAATATAAATAAGAGATTTAATTTTGGGATACTTTATTAAATCCAAAGCCATCTCGCTTATATTTACGGCTTCGTCGCCCATTCTTTCCAAATCACTGTTAATACGCATTGCGGAAGTTATAAATCTTAAATCACCGCCGACAGGCTGATTTAAAGCTATAAGTTTTAAACATTTATCGTCAATAACTATTTCCTGAATGTTAACTTCTTTTTCAAGACAAAATACAGTATCAGCCTGCTTGGGATTTCTTTCGACAAGCTCCTGCATCGCAGTTTTTATCATTTTCTGAACAAGTCCAGCCATATTAAGAAGATAATTTTGTAAATCTCTCATTTCAACGTCAAAACGCCGCATATTCCCCCCCCCATCCCTTTTTTTAAGCAGAGCTTAAAGTTAAGATTGAAAAATGAAGTTAACGATAACAGCTCATGACATTATACTTGCTACTTCTCAATGACAATAAAATATCTTTCTGCCGCTTATTTTATTATATGTCTTTAACCAAATCTGCCGCTTACATAATCTCCCGTTTCTCTTTTTGACGGATTTGTAAATATTTTTTCAGTCTTATCAAATTCTATAAGTTCGCCAAGAAACATAAAGGCAGTATTATGCGAAATTCTCGCCGCTTGCTGCATGTTGTGCGTTACTACTACAATGGTATATCTGTCCTTTAATTGAATCACCAATTCTTCAATTTTCTGTGTTGCAACCGGATCAAGAGAAGAACAAGGCTCGTCAAGAAGAATAACATGAGGAGCTACAGCAATAAGCCTTGCAATGCAAAGTCTTTGCTGTTGCTCCAGAGTCAAATTTAATGCCGATTTACGCAGTTTATCTTTAATATCGTTCCATAACAAAACGGCTTTTAAACTTCTTTCTACAGTTTCGTCAATAATATTCTTATTTAAAGCTATTCTGTTAACTTTTAAACCAAAAGCAACATTTTCATAAATTGAAATCGGAAAAGGATTTGGTCTTTGGAAAACCATTCCGACATTTCTTCTCAAAGCATCTACATCAATTTCATCGCCGTAAATATTTTCGCCGGATACGTTGATTTCGCCACTTGTATAAACGTTTTCTATCGTGTCATTTATTCTGTTTATTGATCTTAAAAGAGTAGATTTGCCGCAGCCTGACGGACCTATCATAGCGGTAATTCTTTTTTCTTCAATATTAATATTAATATTTTTGAGTGCATGAAAATCTGCATAATATAAATTAAATTTTTTTATTTCTATTTTTGACATACGTTCCCCAAAATCAACCGCACAAACGCATCTGCAAAACCAGCGAGATTACGCCGGACGAATGGAAATGATAATCGGCAAAAGTGTCAACCAAAGCGGCCGGTAATATAATCTTCCGTCCGTTTTTCTTTCGGAGATACAAATAATCTATCAGTCTTATCAATTTCAACAAGTTTACCCATAAGAAAGAATGCCGTCCTACTGCTAACGCGCGACGCCTGTTTTACATTATTTGTCACAAGCACTATAGTATATCTCTGCTTAAGTTCAATCATCGATTCTTCAACCTTTGCCGTAGATATTGGATCAAGTCCTGAGCAAGGCTCGTCAAATAAAATAACTTCAGGGTTAATTGCAAGAATTCTTGCAATACAAAGTCTCTGCTGCTGTCCGCCAGACAGTTTCATTGCAGATGAGCTTAATCTGTCTTTAACTTCATTCCACAAAGAAGCGTCTTTTAAAGCCTGTTCAACTATAGCATCCTGTTCCGATTTCTTTGAAATAAGCCCCAGACGCTTCGGAGCATAGATAATATTTTCATATATGCTCACAGGAAGCGGTATAGGCATAGCAAAAAGCATACCAATGCGTTTTCTTAAATTCTCCATATTCATATCAAAAATATTGTCGCCTACGAGATAAACTTTGCCTGTGCGTGAATAAGTTACATCCAAATCGTTCATTCTGTTTAAAGTTCTCAAAAACGTCGTCTTGCCACTGTTTGCCGGACCTATAATACTTAAAATTTCATTTTGGGCGATATTAATGCTCAACGATTCCAAAACACATTTTTTATTGTAATAACAACTCAAATCTTTAACTTTAATTTTATCTACCATTTTCTGCGTTTCCTAAAATAAATTCTTGTAACGATCGCAACAAAGCTCATTGTCAAAACCATCAGCAAAAGCACAAGAGCCGTACCGAATATCACATTTTCAGGCATATTAGGAATCTGCGTTGAAATAATATATAAATGGTACGGCAAAGTCATTACCTGATCAAGCACAGAATGCGGCAAATGCGGAACAGAAAATGCCGCAGCAGTAAATAATATCGTCGCAGTCTCACCGGATATTCTTGAAATGCTTAGTATTGCTCCCGTTAAAATGCCCGGAATAGCATTTGGAAGCACTATGTATCTTACAGTCTGCCAGCGGCTTACGCCAAGAGATAAACTCGCCTCTCTGAAAGAATAAGGGACACTGTTTAATGCACTGCGCGACGTAGTTATAATAACGGGAAGTTCCATTATAGACAGAGTTAAAGCTCCGGCAATAATAGAAACGCCCAGTTTTAAAAACATAACAAAAATAGCGAGTCCGAATAATCCGTAAACAACTGATGGAACGCCAGCCAAATTTACTATAGCAAGTTTAACTATCCTCGTAAGCAAATTATTTTTTGCATATTCGCTTAAATATATAGCCGCACAAACACCTATCGGAAGAGTTATCGCAATAGCACATGTAACTATTGAAAGAGTGCCAAGTATCGCGGGAAGAATTCCCCCTCCGCGCATTCCGTCCTTAGGCATCGACGTCAAAAACTCCCAAGTTATAGCAGATGCTCCGTTTTTTATTATTATAAAAATTATCACTACGACTGGAACAACAGCCAAAACTGTGGCGAGAAAGAGAATTGTGTATGAAAGTTTCTGGGACAATTTAGGATTTAGTTTTATCATTTATTTTTATTTTTCCCAAGAAATAAATCCGCTATAAAATTTACTATAAACGTTACTATAAAAAGCACAAGCGCTATGGCAAACAACGCTCTATAATGAATGCCTCCGCTGACAGTTTCTCCCATTTCTGAGGCTATTACAGCCGTCATAGTTCTCACCGGCTCGAAAATCGAATGAGGAATACGCGCGGAATTTCCGGTTATCATCATAACAGCCATCGTCTCTCCGATAACTCTGCCTATTCCAAGCATTATCGCGGCAATTATTCCAGGCATTGCCGCTTTCAACACAATTCTTCTCATAGTCTGCCATTCAGTCGCTCCTAAAGCGAGTGCCCCTTCTTTATACTGCCAAGGAACCGATCGTATTGCATCTTCTGATATCGTTACTATTGTTGGCATAGCCATAAATGCAAGCATTATCGATCCTGAAAAAGCCGTAAGTCCGGTAGGTATGTCAAAGAGTGTTCTAACAAAAGGGACAAGTGTAACCATTCCGACAAATCCTATAACTATGCTTGGAATTGCAGCCATAAGCTCAACCAAAGATTTCAAAACGTCCCGCACGCCTTTAGGTACAATTTCTGAAATGTAAAGTGCGGACATAATGCCGATAGGAACCGCTATTATGCATGCTCCGACAGTAACTAAAACAGAGCCGATAATTAAAGGAAGAATACCGAATGATGCAGTGTCTGAAGTCGGATACCAAAATTGTCCGGTAATAAATTTTATAATGCCGAAATCTTTAAAAAAACTAAAACCTTCTTTAAACAAAAAGCCAAAAATTAAAACGACAAAAACAATAGATAATATTCCGCACATAAAAATTACCGCTTCAATTACATTGTCTATAATTTTTCTCATTTTGGTCCTTTAACAAATAATTTATGCCACTCTCAGAGACAAAATTTTGAGAAACAAAATTCAGAATATATCCGGGTATTATGAATTCCTTAAGATTTCGGAATAAAATTGCAAAATAAAATACAACAACATTAAATATATCCCACTCTTTCAAAGATGGCGATGCTGTAACAGCATCTATTTTTTTTAGAAAACAAGAATAACACATCACTGATTTTCCTTGCTGCAAAAAACAATGATATTTACTCTGCAAAAAACTTTATTTCTTACTTTACACTCTGTTTCCTTATCGGTATAAAATCAGTTTCCAATACAATTTTTTGCCCCGCATCCGATAAAGCATAATCAATAAACATTTTTACAACATCCTGCGGCTCTCCGTTTGTATAAATATACAGAGGTCTTGAAATAGGATACGTACCATTCATTACGTTTTCAGGCATCGGATAAACATATTCGCTTTCCGCATTTACCGCTACCGAAACAGATTTTACTCTTTCGTCTACAAAACCCATACCGACATATCCTAAAGCATTGGGATTTTGACAAACCTCATTGCATACAGCCTGCGAAGACGACATCATAAGCGACTGAGTGGAAAACTCATTTTTATTATTTTTATCATCAATACCTAAGATATGCTCTTTAAAAAACATATGTGTTCCTGAATTACTTTCCCTTGAAAGAATTACTATTTTTTTGTCCTCTCCTCCGACCTCTTTCCAGTTTGTAATTTTTGCCATAAAAATATCCCGCAGCTGCTCTAATGTAAGTTTATTTACTGAATTATTTTTATTTACAAGCACAGCAAGTCCGTCAAGACCGATCTTAAATTCAACGGGTTCTATATTTTTACTCTCTGCCAACATCCTTTCCTTTTCTTCTATTTTACGGGAAGACATTGTAATATCACATGTTCCGTTTATTAAAGATGCAAATCCAGTCCCCGATCCTCCTCCCGTAACACTTATATTAAACGACGGATTCTGTTCTACAAACTTTTCTACCCATTCCTGAATAAGATTTACGATGGTATCAGATCCCCTGATTTGTATAGATATGTCGTGCCTGTCACCACCTTGCGATTTCATACAAGCGCAGAAAAATACGAATATTAAAAGAACCGTAATAAGTTTAAGAATTTTCATTATTCCCACTCAATAGTAGCGGGCGGTTTATTGGAAATATCATAAACTACTCTGTTGGCGCCTTTAACTTCGTTTATAATACGCGAAGATATCTTACTGAGCAACTCATAAGGAAGTTTTACCCAGTCTGCCGTCATCGCATCTTCAGAATTTACGGCTCTTATGGCAATTATATATTCATAAGTTCTGGCGTCTCCCATAACGCCTACCGTTTTAACAGGCAGTATTATGGCAAAAGACTGCCATATTTTCTCATAAAGTCCAGCTTTTCTTATTTCTTCCGTTACTATATTGTCCGCTTCTTTTAAAATATTTAGTTTTTCTTTCGTTATCTCGCCTAATGTTCTTACGGCAAGTCCAGGTCCCGGAAAAGGCTGCCTGTCTATGATTTCTGCCGGAATCCCGAGTTCTTTTCCTAAAACCCTTACTTCATCTTTAAATAAAAACCTCAGAGGTTCAACAAGTTTCATCTTCATTTTTTCAGGAAGTCCGCCGACATTATGATGACTTTTAATCGGCGATTTCGCTCCTTTTATAGAAACACTCTCTATAACATCAGGATATATCGTTCCCTGCAAAAGAAAATCTATACCTTTCAACTTTTTTGCTTCTCCGTCAAAAACTTCTATAAAAGTGTGCCCTATGATTTTTCTCTTTTGTTCAGGATCAGTTATACCTTTAAGTTTTGACAAAAATATTTTTTTTGCGTCAACTATAATAAGATTTTTACCGAACATTCCGCCAAATACTTTGTGCACTCTTTCAGTCTCACCGAGCTTCTGAAGTCCGTGGTCAACATAAACGCATATAAGCTGCTTCTCTATAGCTTTATAGAGCATTACAGCCGCAACGGAAGAATCAACTCCGCCTGAGAGAGCGCATAAAACTTTGCTTTTTCCAACTTGTTCATGAATTCTTTTAACTTCGTCCACAATATAAGATTTCATAGTCCAGTCGCGTTTTGAACCGCAGATTTTAAATATAAAATTTTTCAAGATTATTCTGCCGTTAACAGAATGCTTTACCTCCGGATGAAATTGAACACCGTATATATTCTTTGCTGTATTTTCTATCGCCGCATAAGGAGAGTTACCTGACTTTGCCGTTATCTCAAAACCTTTTGGAATTTTTGAAAGTTTGTCACCGTGGCTCATCCATAGAGTTTCTTCGGAACTAAGTCCATTAAATAAAGAACTGTTACATTCTACGTTCACATTCACAAGACCGAATTCTCTGCGTTTTGACGGAGCAACTTTCCCGCCGAGACGTTCCGCTATAAGCTGCATACCGTAACATATTCCCAAAATAGGAACATCAAGTTCCCATATTTTAGGATCAGGCCAAGGAGCATCTTTTGAGTAAACGCTTTCATAACCGCCTGAAAGAATTAGACCCTTTAAATCTTTAAGTCCGGAAAAAGATTTTATAGATTTATTCCCAGGGTATAGTTCGCAATATACTTTCTCTTCTCTTATGCGTCTTGCGATCAGCTGCGTGTACTGCGAACCAAAATCCAATATCAAAATCATCTATTTTCCTCATATTATTTTTTATATTCTTTTATCATCAAATCTGTTCGGATCAACCGGACCCAAAACCAGCAAAATAATTAATATAATCACCCTATAAAAGGAATAAGTTCTATAAACTGAAACCAGCCACTACGATTAGTATCGTGCAATCTGCGCGTAACTATCGATATTGACGGCAGTATCAGTACAGCATACATTAAAAACTAAAAATGCTTGCAATGCCTATAGAAACATATCCACTATATCCACTCCCCCCCCTCCCCCAACAAAATTAATTAACATAAAATACCAAAATTGGGCTAGAGAGGCGCGTCCATCAAAGTCAATATAATATCCCAACAATACATTTTTAAAAATTTAACCATATTTCATATTTTCTTTCCTTTATTTAGCTTCTGCATTGTATCAAATTTTTGCAGAAGTTATGGTTTTCTGAGCCTGATATTTTCCTCTTCTGTCGGCATAAGAGACCTCACAAACTCCGCTTGCTCCTAAAAATAAAACCTGCGCGATTCCTTCATTTGCATAGACTTTTGCCGGAACCGAGGTTATATTTGCTATTGAAAGAGTAACATATCCCTCCCATTCGGGCTCAAACGGAGTGATGTTTACAAAAATTCCGCATCTTGCATAAGTCGATTTGCCGAATGCAATTGTCACAATATTTCTCGGAATCCTAAAATATTCTATTGTCTTACCTAAAACTACGGAATTCGGCGGGATCTCTATATAATCCTTAACCGTTATGGATTCAAGCAGACTATCACTTGTTCTTTTAGGATCTAAAACAAAATCTTTATTTTTGACTTTCATAACCATAAACTCGTTTGAAAGACGCATATCATATCCGTAAGAAGAAGTACCAAAAGAAATTTTTTCATCTCTGATCTGTCGGGGTTCAAACGGATCTATCATCTTATATTCAAAAGCCATCTTTTTTATCCACTTATCATTTTTAACCACTTTATCACCTTTTATATAAGTAATTATAAAATAAGTTCAAAATGTTACCATTCAACAAAAACCGAATTTATTTCAAATCCCTATAAAATTTCTATTTAACTGTTTAGAAATTCGTGAAAATCATTCAATTTTCATAACTACATTAAAAAGTTTTTTCATTTATTTGCAAGGAATATTTAATTTTTCCAGCAAAATTTTAAAATCATCAACACAATGCAAATTACCTTTCATTTCAATATATTTTATATTCTCAGATTTTAATTGATTTCTGTTTTGCTCACTCAAAGTATCCACAATAAATATATCGGTACCTCTGGCATATATTACATCCGCACTTTCAGGATTCCCCCTACCCATAAGCTTAACCTCAACTCTATATTCTTTTTCTTTTCTGCTATCATAGAGTTTAAAATCAACTTCTCTATCAAAATCTAAAGTCTCATCTTTTTTAAAAACTGAACTATTAATATATTCCTTTGGCACTTTACATAATTTACACAGTTTCAGTAATAAAGGGTTTTCAACTTTTTTACCTATTGAACTCCATGCACCGCCTCGTATTGCTATTTTTTTTGTAGCCAACGCATTTATAACAAGCAAACTTTCTGTCAGCGACAATTCAACTGAAACTTCTTTATAACTTATTTTTATATTAAGAACTATTCCTGATTCGCTGTCCTTTTCTAATGATGAAATAAGCTCTGATAAATATTCAAAATTTGCATTGGCAACATCTAAAACAATTTTTTTTTGTTGCACTTCCACATATATTAGTGATTGTCTTTTTATTTATACCTGCAAATATTGCTTTATCATCAGAAGAAATATTATCTGCGACAATAAAATATTTTTTATACCAAGCCAAATCAACATTATTTTCTTTAATTTTTGCAGTGACTATCTTCTTGAAAAAATCTACAGCAAAATCGAGAAAAGACACATTTATTGCATTTACAACTTCATCGCGGTAATCATCACCTTTAATCAATTTACTTACAGCACTATCAATGACTTCTTTTTCAAAGGTTATCATAACTTTCTTCTTCCAATTTTTTCGTATACTTATTATCCATTTCACATAACACTGGAACTCTTTTCATCTTTTTTGCCACTCTTCCAAAAGTCCCAGAACCTGCAAAAGGATCTAAAACTGTATCTCCACTAAAAGAATAATATTTTAAAACTTTTTCACATAATTTTTCAGGAAAAACAGCCGGATGATCTTTATCTGTTTTTGGAGATATATACCAACACCAACAATTTGATGTATCTGTATTTTCAACGGCATTTGCCAACATTCTCGAATAATGTCTTATATTTTCATCTAGCAAAAAAGGCGTCTTTTTCCTGTAAACCAATAAACTTTCAGTAACACAGTTAGGTTTATAAGACAAAGGCATACCGGTTTGTAAATAACCCGCAATTCTGTTTGGAACTGTATATTCAGGTTTAATCCATATAATTTCATCTATAAAATAAAAACCTACTTCTTCTAAAATCTTATGAAAGTCAAAGTGAATCGGATATCTAACACTTTCAAACTCCCGACCAGGTCTTTTTGTAATTACCGGAGAAACATTTATAATAATAAAATGTCCATCTTTTAATATACGATTACATTGTTTTAAAATACTACACATCTTTTCTAAGTACTTTTCGTAAGATGTATAATCAGAATACATCCTGGCATTATAATACGGCGGAGATGTAAATATAAAATGTATAGTCTTATTCTGAATTTTTAACAAAGTTTGCTCGCTATCGCCTTTTAATAAAGTTGCTTTTATAATTTTTCTCTTATTTTTTGCATTCAAAGGAAGAATGCCGTTATAAAACAACAAGAGTTTATTTAAATTTTCTTCGCTCTTTTCTTTGCCGAGTTGCTTTATATATTCTATATTTATATTGTCTTTACAATAGTTTTCCTTTAAAGCACATTTCATAATAAAACAGTCCTATAAAAAATTATCAGCTATATATAGTCTATTCTGCTTCGCGAAACATTCAAAACTTAACAACCCGGATTAACCACAAGCACGGCAAACAATACATCTTTAGGCTAAAGTTTATTCAAATTCTTTCCTATCCCAAATTCTTAACTGGGAAATATTTTTTATTGCATCCTGTGCTTTTGAATTATTTTTTAAGTAGTCAATAGCTCTATCTATAAAATCAGAAATTTCAAAATGCTTTTCGGCAATTCGCTTTAATCCTTTATTATTAAATATGGAAAGAACTCTTTCATAATTTTTATCCTTTATTATTTTTTCTAATTCAGCTTTCCTCTGTTCAGCCCAACTAGAAATTTCTATTTCTTTTTTAAAGTTGGCATAATTCTCCTCTACCTCTTTTAAAGTATTTCCTTTTGTTAAATGTGAATCTTTGAAATAATAATTGATTTTCGTTGATATATAATTGGCTATTTGCAAGTCCATTTCTTTTTCTATCTGTAAAATCACTTCATTTTTAATATTTTCAACAGCATTTTTATCCTGTACCAATAATTTTTCCTTCAATAATTTTAAAAAGGATTCGTCAAAAAAAAGATTTTCAATTTCCGCCATTGAATATGAAAATATATTATCAGATTTCAACTTTTCTAATCTATCAGTTTCATGATGGTCTGAATCAATTAATCCAACTGCTTTTGTTGTCAAATCAGGCATTTTATTAAAAGCTTTTGTATAGTTAATGACAAAAAAGCAACTTTCAACAGGAATTATCGTAAAGTCAGGAAATAAGATATTATATATTTGTTCATCGATACCACCTTTTTTACCTTCGCAAAACAAAATATTTTTCCTACTGCCAAGCAATTCCATCAGCAATTCTTCTGGTAGTTCATTTCCTTTAATATCTTCTATCTCCCATTTATCAGGACTACTAAAAGACTTTACCCAAACTTTCTTTGCTAATGTTCTGCTTGTTGCAAAGCCTAAGTCATGAGTTAAGTAAATAAAAATGCAATCTTTTCTTTTATCCTCTAAAATATCCCATAATTTTTTCAGAATAGTTTTATGTAAATACATTTCAGGCTCGTCAACAATAACAAAACCATCTTTTGGCGCTTGTAAAACATGAGCTATTAAATAAAGCACTACTTTTTCGCCATCACTCATTTGGTATGCTGGATAATTAACGCCCGAATCTGTTTCCAAGGTAAAAGTAATACCGTCCTCAACTTTAAGAATTCTATGCTGGATTAGAGAATTCCATATTTAGCTCCATTTTTAATATTATCACAAAATTTATTTCTTACCACATTTCTTTCTGCAAGAAGATTGCCAAGCAACATATTACATTCATTACAAACGTAACTTATAGTAGATGACATACCACTTGTAGAATAAGGTTCTTTTAATGACTTGTCTCGTTTTTGTGATTCTTGCAATTTTATAGAAGTATTAGCAATATTAGGAATTGCATCAAAAGTAGGTATTAGTAGAATTTTTTGAGCCGAAATAACAGTCCCGAGAGTTGGTAAATACTGTTTTATGTGCTTAGAAAGAGTTGTTTTACCACTGCCATTAGCTCCAATTGCAACAATATTTTTACTAAAAAAACCGAGTTTTTTAAAAAAATCAAGATTAAATTGCAATGATTCTAATTTTTGTGACAATTGTTGTTCTATTTGTTTCTTATCATCATCTTTAATAAAATCCAAATTTGGATAGTTTCCTATATATAAGAAAACATTTAAAGTTTGATTAATATCATTTTGAAATTGAGTTAAATAATTAATTTTAATTAATTGTTTTGTATTCGATACTATACTCTCTATTTCAGAATAACAAGATATTGTCTTATCACATAAATCAAGCATACTTTTATCCACGGCACATTTAACTAAAATATTTTTATATTGTTCTAATCGATTTATAGCTAAATTAACAAATCGTAAAAATGTTTCTTCTGTCATATTATTACCTTATCGTTATAATAATTTTTTTCTGCTTCATACATCTTTTACCATCTGAAGTTTCCAAAACAGAACGGAATTCCTGTATATGTTTTATAGGTTCTTTTAAAAATCATCATATCCACAAAATACTGCAAACGAAAAATATAAACTCAAAAACAAATCAAAAAACTAAAAGCACTTAGAGTAGCTGCATCCCCGACAAATAACACAACTTTCGGCGAAAGTCAACATCTCACCGCATTCCGGGCATTGCGGACATGCACCCGACGAATTACCGCTTAAACTGGGACTATAATGTTTTTTTACATATTTTGACACATAAGGTTCCGAAACAGATATATCCCGCGCGAAAAGAACCGGCGTCATTTTTTCCTTCTTATACGCTTCTAAAGCTTTCGCAACGGCATCCGCGCACGACAAAATTATTCCGCCGTCCGCAAGGGTCGGAGACGGACATCTTATACCTTTCAACTGGTCTATAATTTCTTGTTGATCAACGCCAGAGCGCAAAGCTAAAGAAATTAAACGACTTATCGCTTCAGCCTGCGATGAAGTACATCCTCCGGATTTACCAAGCTGCGTAAACACTTCGCACGTTCCTCTGTCATCTTCATTTACGGTAACGTACATTTTACCACAGCCGGTGTGCATAAGGAACGTAAAACCAGTTGTCTTCTTAGGACGAGTTCTCGGTTTTTTCTCATGCAATGCTTCCTGAGAATGTTCTTCTTTTTTATTTGCAAGATTTAACACCTGAACATTCCTGCTTCCGTCGCGGTAAACAGTTACTCCCTTGCAACCCATTTTATATGAAAGAATATAAACTTTTTTTACGTCTTCTTTTGTGGCTGAATTGGGAAAATTTACAGTTTTTGATACGGCATTATCGGTAAATTTCTGAAAAGTCGCTTGCATTTTTATATGATCTTCAGGAGCAATATCATGTGAAGTTACAAAAATTTTCTTTATTTTCTCCGGAATTTCTTTAAGTCCGCGTATACTCCCTTTTTCTGATATTTTATCTATAAGTTCCAACGAATAAAAACCATTTTCTTTTGCAAGTTTTTCAAAATACGGATTTACTTCATACATCTCTTCATTGTCAAGACACTGCGTTCTTTTATAAACAAGCGCAAAAATCGGTTCAATACCGCCGGAAGCTGAAGCTATTATACAGATTGTTCCCGTCGGAGCGATTGTAGTCGTTGTCGCATTTCTTACGGGACTTTCTTTTGCATATATACTTTGTTTAAAGTTTGGGAAAGATCCTCTCTTAAAAGCAAGTTCTTCGGAAGCTTTACGGGATTTAGATTGAATAAAACCCATAAGTTCTTCGGCAAGCGACAAAGAATCGTCAGATCCGTAGGGTATGCCTAAATACAGAAGCAAATCTGCCCAGCCCATAATTCCAAGTCCTATTTTTCTGTTGGAGCGAGTAATTTCGCCTATTTTCTGTATAGGGTAATTATTTACATCTATAACATTGTCAAGAAAATGAACGGCAGTTTTCACTGTTTTCTCAAGTTTTTCCCAGTTTACATCATTGTTTTTTACAAAATGACCAAGATTTATTGAACCTAAATTGCAGGATTCATAAGGAAGAAGCGGCTGTTCTCCGCATGGATTTGTAGACTCTATTGAACCTACCGCGGGAATAGGGTTTTTATGATTCATTCTGTCAATAAAAACTATACCCGGTTCGCCATTTTTCCATGCCTGATTGACTATCTTATCAAAAACTTCATTTGCGTTTAATCTGCCTGTTACCACACCGTTTCTCGGATTGTAAAGATTATAATATTCTCCTTTTTCCAAAGTATCCATAAACTCTTCTGTAATAGCAACGGATATATTAAAGTTATTTAAACTGTCATCTTTATCCTTGCAGATTATAAAATCCAAAATATCAGGATGATCTATCCTCAACATTCCCATATTTGCGCCGCGTCTTGTGCCGCCTTGTTTAATAGCTTCCGTGGCAGCATTAAAAACTTGCATAAAAGATATGGGACCAGAAGAAATACCGCTTGTGGTTCTTACCACATCTTTTTTAGGACGCAATTTTGAAAATGAGAATCCTGTCCCGCCGCCAGATTTATGTATAAGAGCCGTATTTTTCAACGTCTCAAAAATCGAATCCATTGAATCGTCTATCGGCAAGACAAAACACGCTGAAAGCTGTTGCAAATTTCTGCCTGCATTCATTAAAGTAGGCGAGTTAGGTAAAAAATCACATGAAGACATTGTGAGATAAAACTCTCTTATCAATATAGTTATATCCGTATCTTTATCATAAATTTTGTCCGCCTGAGCAATATTTTCAGCAACTCTGTAGAACAAATCTTCAGGGCTTTCAATTACATTACCATCTTCATCTTTCTTCAAATACCTCTTTTTTAGAACAGTAAGTGCATTTTTCCCTAGATTAACTTTGTTTTCTGAAATTAATTCTTGTTTTTTATCCCGTAACATCAATATCTCCTATATATCTAATTAACTGATATACGACTATTAAAGTTTTCTATTTTTTTGTCTCTTCATATATTCTTTTTTCAATTTTTTCAATTCTCTCATAAATGCGCTAATATCATCAAACTTTCTATATACTGACGCAAATCTTATATATGCAACCAAATCAATATTCCAAAGCTTTTCCAAAATCTTTTCCCCTATATTCCTCGAAGAAATTTCCATAATATATTCGCCCACAACTTCATCTTCAATCTTACTTACCACTTTATTTATTGTTTCAGCCGAAATAGGACGTTTTCTGCAAGCTCTATCTATACCTACCCAAATTTTTCTCCTGTCAAATGGTTCTCTTCTGCTGTCTGATTTAACAACCATAATCGGTAGTTCTTCAGGTCTCTCAAAAGTTGTGTATCTTTTCTTGCAGCTGGAGCATTCTCTGCGTCTTCTTACAGCCGGCGCATGTTCGATAGGTCGCGAATCAAGAACTTGATCATTATTAATACCGCAAAAAGGACATTTCATTCTTTTTCTCTCGTTCTATTTTATTGAAATTCAAGAATAATTAAACTATATGTTGTGATAGAAATAATTTATAATATACATATAGATTTGTCAATGACACTTACAACAATATTCCTTCGTTTTTACATATGCTTTTGAGAATGTTTAATACGGTGTGTAAATTTTAACTTTATCATACGGCGGGCAGACTACAAAATTTACATTCTTTCTTTTCAAAAACAAATGAAAATTTTATAACTGCTGGAAAAGCAATAACATCTTTTATTTTTTTGAGATTTACCATTTACGCCTACCGATGCGTAAATTACGAGAATAACAAGTTCAGCCATTTGAAGTAATTCTAAACTTTCTTTCAGCTGCCCGCAGATCCCTGTCAGATTTTAGATCGCATTATAGATTTAATAAGAAGTATCGGGTATTTTCTAATATCTCTACTATTTACAAATTTACGGGACATACGCTAATAATTAAAAAATATTTGAGGTAGTCTAAAACTTTACTGCGGATTGGTTCTAACAGCGGATATCCGGGAGAAACTTCCGTTATTTAATCAGAAAAGTCTTTTCACAGTTATTCAAAAAATTCCAAAGCGGAAAATTAATTGTTATTTTTCTATTTATATTCAAGATTTATTTGTAACCACTGACGGTAAAACAGACTTACAATCAAAATAATACTGAAATATCATTATTTATTTTTTATTTTATCATTTTTAAAAATATAGTCGTCAATCAGTTTTTTCTCAACTGCTTTTTTTAAATCTCTATTTATAAATTCAAAATCTTTTATCCATACGCCGTCTTTTTTATTTGAAGGCCATGCAATCCATAAACCTTTTGCGCTCTGCATAATACGACATTCAATTTCGATATCGTCATTAAAAATGACGGATGCAAAAGCTTTCATTTTTAGATGTTCCTTTAAAATCGAAAGTTTATTCGTTTTAAATGCGGTTTTTTCAGTTTTTGAAGATATTTTATTTTGATATAAAGCACTGACTAGATATTGCCTGAACTCTCTTTTTAAAATGCCAAATTGTTTATATACTTTATTTTTACTTCTATATACAGGCAATTCAATATCATCATTTTTTAAGAGTATATTTAAAATTTTAATATCACTGTTTAAAACTATTTCAAATGATTTATTACCATGAATAATTCTGGTAACTTTTAATTCAGCATAAAGAGACGAACATAATACGAGAGAAACAATTAAAACCAATAATGAGATTTTAGCTAATGTCATTTTTTATATCTGCAATCATTGTTTTATTTTTTGATATTTTATCAAGGAGCCCAACATAATGCAAAAGATTTGAATTATATTTTATGAGAATCTGCAAACCTGAAATTAAAGATTTTGCTTCAAGGTTTTTTTCTCCTTTTGAAACAGGAAGGATTTTAGGAATTCTCAATTTTCTGGCAAGACTATGAGCAATTCTTATAGTATCTAGTGGAAGTTCCGAAACAAGATATTTTAAAACTATCTCTTCATCTTCAATATCCTGCTCGGAATGCAACAGCGAAACCAAATTTTCAATACCAAACAGCATAAGAGGTTCATAATTTATTTTCTCTTTTTCTTCAAAACTTTTCAATGCAAGTTCAAATTCTTCGCGCATTTTCCTTTTATACTGCGACGCCTGATTTTGAAAACTCAGCGGATACACAAAAGCTATAAGTTCATTTTCTCTATCGTGGTAAAGAACAAAACACTCAGCATAAAATACTTTTTTACATTCAGGGCAGGATATAACATTAATTTCCCCACCCATTAACACGCTCTTTAACTCAGGATTATGTGAAACGCTTATTGCAGAAAACAACTCTGCTTCAAAGAGATGTCCGTAGGGACACTCAATTTCTTCAAGATTTGAGATAGTCATTGATAAATTTCCTATGAATTAAAGCTCTTATATATTGACGTACCAACTAACCTATTCATCATTCTTTTCTGTTATCAGCATTCAGAATTTTCAATATATATTTCAGCCGATGAGAGGATTTGAACCTCCGACCCATTGCTTACGAAGCAATTGCTCTACCAGCTGAGCTACATCGGCACAGTTTATAATTAACTAATTTAATTACGGCACTGCCTTACAGTCAATAGAAGCCGTATCAAAAAATCATAAAAAATATGCTGAGGGACAGAATCGAACTGCCGACACCAGGTTTTTCAGACCTGTGCTCTACCAACTGAGCTACCTCAGCACACAATAAAAGTTTCTAATTGATCTTTTTACTGAATTTATCAGAACTCTCTTTTCCGTCACTTTCGCTTACTTTATCTTTAGAAGGAACCTTTTTGTATCCTTTTTCATAAAACTGGCTTTCATCTTCTTTGAAATCATCGCTTAAATTGCTGACGGTGTCCACTATTTCTTCGCCGA
>JAISLA010000006.1 GCA_031260705.1 Endomicrobium sp.
GCGATTGAAGATGTTTTAATCTGCTGCGATATGGTTTTTACGGCTTCGAAGTCTCCCTGACTGGAAATTGGAAATCCTGCTTCAATAACATCGACGCCCAAAGCCGCAAGCTGGTTTGCGACAAGCAGTTTTTCTTTTAAATTCATACTTGCACCCGGCGATTGTTCTCCGTCCCTTAATGTTGTATCAAAAAATATTATAGTGTCTTTTTCCATTTTTATTTCTCCCATAATTATTTTTTAGTATGACAAAAATAATCACAGACTAAGTCGTCAATATTCTAAAAAGCCATTTAGTTTTGATAATGTTTTTATAATCATTTTTGCTTTCATTTTTATGTATATATAAAAAAATTGCGACATTCGGCATATACCGTGCCGCAAAATAATAAAATAATACTAAATACTAATTAAATTATACATTAAATTGCATTATTTTACAAATGCTGTACCGGTCGGATATTATAATGATGTGAGGATATTTGTCATGATGATTGCTATAAAATAAGCATTGAATCGCCGTAGGAAAAGAATCTGTATTTTTCTTTTACGGCTTCTTTGTAAGCTTTGAGCATAATTTCTCTTGAAGAAAAAGCACTTGCCATTATAAGAGGCGTTGATTTGGGAAGATGAAGGTTGGTAACTAAAATATTTATTATTTTAAATTTATAGCCCGGATATATAAAAATTGAAGTCTCTTCTGAACAATCTTTTATAAAAGTTTTGTTGTTTTTTGAAAAACCGACTTTACCGGCAGCAGATTCAAGCGCTCTTACAGAAGTAGTTCCCACTGCAGTAATCCTTTTGTTGTTATTTATCGCCGAATTTATGATTTCCGCATTTGTTTTGTCTATAGTAAATTTTTCCGGAAGCATATTGTGGTTTTTTAGTTCCGCGTCAGTTATAGATTTAAAAGTTCCCCATCCTACATGAAGAGTTAGCGTCGCAATATTTATGCCTTTTTCTTTAAGAGTTTTTAAAATATTTTCGGTAAAATGGAGACCTGCTGTAGGAGCTGCAATAGCGCCTAAAGTTTTGGCGTAGACTGTTTGATACCTTTGTCTGTCAAAGTCTGACAGTTCCCGCGCAAGCCCTCCTTTTCTTTTTATATAAGGCGGCAGCGGCATAATACCGTGTTCCTGCAAAAATTCTAAAATTCCAGACTTATTAAATTTAACTATAGTTTCACCTGATTTTGTTTTTGACGTTATCTCGCATTCATAACCGTTTTCAAAATATGCTTTTTTTCCGACACTGATAAATGGTTTTATCAAAACTTTATAGTCTTCATCTTTTTGGCACGGATCAAGAAATAGTATTTCTACTTTTTCCCCGCTTTTTTTTCTGCCTAAGAGCCTTGACGGAACAACTTTTGTAATATTGATTATAAGACAGTCGCCGGCGCTGAAATATTCGACAATGTCAGAAAATTTTCTATGATAAAATTTTTGCGTTTTCCTATTAACGATAAAAAGTTTTGAATCCTGCCTATTTTCGGTCGGTTTTTGTGCAATTAACTCTTCCGGAATTTCATAATTGTAATTAGATAAAAGATCATCCTTGTATGTCATTTATAAACAACCTTTTTAATTTTTGTTCCGGGATAAAAATGAGCTAAAATCTCTTTATAGGTTTTGCCCTTTTCTGCCATACCTTTAGCACCCCATTGACATAAACCTACTTTATGTCCCCATCCTCTGCCTTTAAAATAAAATTTATCGCCGTCTGTTTTTATAAAGTCAAAATCGTGGCTTTTTATATACCATGCGTCAACCGCGAGACGAAATTGATAGGCGTTTAACGTAACTTCTCCTTTTGAGTGTGTTATTTTTAATTTCTTTGCGGCGCCTGCGGAAGTCTTTCCTTTGATTTTGATATTTTTAATCTTTCCGATATTATTATCTGAAAGTTGTTTTCTTATAAAACTTTCATCTAACGTTTTTTCCCATTTTGTATGCGGAGCCGCAGCGCAATAACCGCACTTTACGCCTTTTAAGTATGGAGGCGTATCTTTCCAATTCCATATATATTTTGGATCTTCGGTATATCCGCCGCAGTTTGCGTGGAAAACGGTCTGTGCAAATTTTCCGTCATAACTTAAAATTTTGCATTGAGTTTCTAAAACTGCTTTATTGCAGGAGTCGGTTTCAACGCCAGCACCACCGTAAACCTGACAATGAGTTGTAGAACATATATCAAATCCTTGAGCCGAATGTTTGTTTAAACTTGTAATCGCGTATGTTCTGCTTATTACAGCTTGGGATTTTAATGCTTCTATGCTCCAGTTAGTTGCTGCTTCTTTAGGCAAAACGCCTTTTATATAATCTTCTATGGGCAAAACGTTGATAATGTTTATTTTATTATCTGATTTTATTATCATTAGATATCCCCTGTAGGGTTTGGAATTAGCGAAAATGACGCCGTTTGAAGATTCTATTTTTAGAGGAGGCGATAAAAGATGTTTTTTTATGCTGATGCCTTCTTCAGAACATGAAACATCAACAGTGCCTTTAGTGAATTTTAATTTTTTGTTTGATGCGTCTGAGATAAAAAAATCCTCTGAACTTCCTGCCGTAAAAGAAAGGGTATTAAGTATTATGCCGACACTTATGTTTTCTTGCACATCATCTAATGCATATATATTACAGCATAAAAAAAAGAAAATAAATATTGATAAAACTTTAATATTAATTTGATGCCGTTTAATAATGCCATAATGAAAAAACAGAATTTTGAAACATTCTGTCTTTCTGTATCCTTTCATTATTGCGCAGTGTCAGAACGACAGACTTTTTTTACTTTCAATCTTTCGTTTAAGGATTTATTACAACCGCAATATTTCTGCATATAATAACCTTTTTGCCTTAAAGAATTTTTACTTTCGTAGAAACATGTTCTGAAATCATCATATAAAAATTTTATCATATATTTATAAGCAAAATTATCGGCAGTTTGTTTTATTAAGTCATGTTTTTGGTAAGGGCTTGAAAGAAGCGAAGTGGAAAAAAAATCAAATTTATTTTGCTGTGCAAACATTGCGGTTTTTTCTAATCTTAATATATAACAAAGGTTGCATTTTTCAGAACTTTTATTTTTCCAGCTGCCATAGTTATAAAAAAAATCCCTTTCTTCATAAAATAGAACGTTTAGTTCTTCTGCGTATTTTACCGACGACTCTTTTCTGTTTTTATATTCCTGCTCGCTGTAAATATTGGGGTTATACCAATAGAAAAAAATATCATATCCGTCACGAAGCATTTTTACTGCGGATGCCGAACATGGAGCGCAGCAGATGTGAAGTAAAACTTTCTTTTTCACTTTACAGAAGCTCTTTTTGAGAGTTTTTTGGAGGATCAATGCCTATATGTTTGTATCCGTCTGCGGTAACAACTCTGCCTCTTGGCGTTCTTGCTACAAAACCAGATTGTATAAGATACGGCTCATAGACGTCCGTTATAGTATCCGACTCTTCCGCTACAGCTGTCGCAATAGTATCAATACCTACGGGACCGCCACCGAATTTCTCAACTAAAATGGTAAGAATAAGTCTGTCTATTTTATCCAGTCCCGCACTGTCAACTTCCAAAGCATTAAGCGCTTCTTTTGCTATTACATACGTAATTTTGCCGCCTCTTACTTCGGCAAAATCTCTTACCCTTTTTAAAAGCCTGTTTGCTATTCTTGGCGTTCCTCTTGAGCGTTTTGCAATTTCTTTGCCCGCATCTTCGTCAACAGGAATGTTCATTATTGCCGCAGAACGGTTAACTATATGCTCAAGTTCTTTTATAGTGTAGAAATCAAGATGCTCTATAATCCCAAATCTATCTCTCAAAGGGCTTGATAAAAGGCCTGCTCTTGTTGTTGCACCTATCAACGTAAAGCGTGGAACTGGCAGTTTGATTGTTCTTGCTGAGGGACCTTGTCCTATTATAATATCAAGTTCAAAATCTTCCATAACCGGATATAAAGATTCTTCGACAAAATGATTCATTCTGTGAATTTCATCTATAAAAAAAACATCACCATCAGA
>JAISLA010000010.1 GCA_031260705.1 Endomicrobium sp.
CAGGAACATATTTCACAAACTCTGAAAAACGCAATTTCTGAAAAACGCATTGCCCATGCCTATTTATTTAGCGGACCCAGAGGCTGCGGCAAAACCACTATGGCAAGAATTCTTGCTAAAGCTTTAAACTGTAAAAACGATTTGACAGTCGAACCCTGCGGAGTATGTGAAAACTGTGTAGAGATTTCAAAAAGTTCGAGCATCGACGTTTTAGAAATTGACGGAGCATCTAATAACGGCATAGATGAGATAAGGGCTTTAAGGGAGAACGTAAAATTCTCAACCGCCAATTCAAAATATAAAATTTATATTATAGACGAAGCTCATCAGATAACCGCTCAGGCGTTTAATGCATTGCTTAAAACGCTTGAAGAACCGCCGCCTCATGTTGTTTTTATTATGGCTACAACCGAACAGCACAAAATTCCCATTACTATTCTTTCAAGGTGTCAGAAATATAGGTTTAAACTTATATCGGGTGCTGAAATGGTTGGTGCAATAAAAAATATAGGACAGAAAGAAGGTTTTGAAATAGATGAAGAAGCTTTAAATATAGTAACTTCAGCATCCGATGGCTCTATGAGAGATGCCTTAAGTCTTTTAGATCAAGCTGTATCTTCAAATACAGGCAGAATAACCGGTGACTATATGAGAGGACTGCTTGGACTTCTTCCAAAAGATATTATAGTTTCGGTTACAGACAATATTGCGAAAGGCGATATACATGCAATTTTAAAAATTGTCAAAGAAATTTACGAGCAGGGATATAATATTTTGCAGTTTGCAAGGGATTTAAGAGATCATCTCAGGAATGTTATGATTTATTCTATAAACCCCGCCATCGGAGAAATTTCTTCTGAAGACAAAAAGATTTTTGATACTCAAAAAACTTTGTTTACTGTTTCCCGCTATGTGCGTATGAACAATCTTTTATCAAAAGCTCTTGAAGAAATGCGCTGGCATGACCAGCCCAGAATTCTTATTGAGATGTATCTTCTTAAGATGTCAGAGCCGTATTATGATGTCGGCGAACTTATAAATAAGATAACTGATTTAGAAAAGAATGTCAGGATTTGCGGCAATTCTCAGCTGCCTTTTGAAAAACAGCCTGCAGTGCAAAGCGAGTCTTATGCTGCCGGTAGAGTTTCCGATCCTGCAGATTTGACAGTTGTGTGGAATAAGATTGTTTCTGAAATAATAAAAGAACATTCGCTTACGGCGCAGCCGTTAAAAAATGCGTTAATTAAGACGGAAAGTGCCTCATCGATACGGTTAGTATTTTCAAAACAATTTGATTACGATTCTGCTTTGGAATTTCAAGAACAGATTTCAAAACTTTTCCAAAAAATGACTGGTTTAAATGTAACAATAAAAATTGTTATTGAAAAGAATATATCTAAAAATAGGGCGGTATATGAGAATACGGTTGTTAAAGAGGAAGACCCTCCGTCAGCTAAAGAAAACATAAAAACTGCGGTACCCAAACACATAGAAGAAATAGCAAAAAAGTTTGGTTCTATTGCCAAAAAAATTTAATATTCTATTATAAAGAGTTTCTAATAGGGAGTTTTTAAAATGAAAAAACTCGTTTTGTCTATAATATTTTGTTTTGTGGCATCGAATCTTTTTGCGATAAAAACGAAAGAGGTTTATGAAAGCGTTGAGATAAACAAAATGAAAAAATATAAAGTTAACCTTTTCGGGGGCGGTTCTAAAATTATTGAACTCCCCGACGACGTGAAACCAACTCAGGAAATAATGGAAAACGCTTATAAAAGCGGAAAAGCCAGAGATATGGAATATCAAAAAGGTTGGAAAGGTAAAATATCTAAGTTTTTAGACGACTACCCTATGCAGTCCAACGTCGGAATTCACAGCGGCGATAAAACGACAAATCTTTTAATGGAAGATACGGCGGGGGGCGATACCATTAGTTGGAACGTTAACTAAACTGGTTGCTCATAAAGTCGCACCAAAATCCAAAGACCAGTTAGCCGAAGATAAACAAATCAGGAAAGAAAATCCAGAGCTTTTTCAGGCAGGCAAAGCCGTTGGAACATTAGTAGCCGTACCATTCGTGGTGCTTCTGTGGCGGGTTCTGTCTGTAAAGAAAAAGCAGAAGAACGAAAAATAAGAGACGAAAATTCTACTGCTACAAAAATTGCAAAAATAGCAGGTTCTTCAACTGCCTCGCCGCTTGCGACAGGCAGATGTATATAATATTTCGTTAATTGGACTGATAAAGCATCGTATATAAGTTCAAAAGGGCAACTTTGTACAACAAGTCTTTTCAATATTTTCTTGAAAAGCGAAAATGGATATAATGGATATACTTGAAAATTTTAGCAATGCTGCTAAAGAAAAAATAAAAGATGATATTTTGAAGCTATTAAAGGAATATTGGGGATTTAAAATAGTATGAACAGACCGCAGCCTGTAGAGAAAATGGTTGGAATAATAAAAAAACTACCAAGTGTAGGACCTAAAATGGCGGAACGTCTGAGCTATCATATATTGAAAATGCCTCAAGGGGAAGTTGACAGACTTATAGATTCTATACAAAATGCGAGACGAATGATGAAGTGTTGCAGCATCTGCTGTAATTTAAGCGAACACGATCCATGTCCTATATGTTCTGATGTTACAAGAGAAAAGAATATTGTATGCGTTGTGGAAACTCCTCAGGATTTAATAGCCGTCAGCAAAGTTAAGGAGTATAGAGGGCTTTATTTTGTGCTTGGAGGCGCTTTATCGCCTCTTGATGCGGTGGGTCCTGATGACATAAGAATTGATAAGTTGATAAAGAGATTGAAAAGTGATAGCATTAGCGAAGT
>JAISLA010000005.1 GCA_031260705.1 Endomicrobium sp.
AGGTTTTTCGCGTTGCGTCGAATTAAACCACATACTCCACCGCTTGTGCGGGCCCCCGTCAATTCCTTTGAGTTTCAACCTTGCGGCCGTACTCCCCAGGCGGTTCACTTAATGCGTTAGCGCCGACGCGGAAGGGGTCGATACCTCCCACATCTAGTGAACATCGTTTACAGCTAGGACTACCAGGGTATCTAATCCTGTTTGCTACCCTAGCTTTCGTACTTCAGCGTCAGTAATGGCCCAGGGAACCGCTTTCGCCATCGGTGTTCCTCCTGATATCTACGCATTTCACCGCTACACCAGGAATTCCGTCTCCCTCTCCCACACTCAAGTCGAACAGTATCTTTAGGCTTTTCCCGGTTGAGCCGGAAAATTTTACTAAAGACTTATACGACAGCCTACATACGCTTTACGCCTAGTAATTCCGAGTAACGCTCGCCACCTACGTATTACCGCGGCTGCTGGCACGTAGTTAGCCGTGGCTTTTTCTGAGGGTAACGTCATTTATTTCTTCCCCTCTAAAAGGAGTTTACAACCCGAAGGCCTTCATCCTCCACGCGGCGTCGCTGGATCAGGGTTTCCCCCATTGTCCAAAATTCCCCACTGCTGCCTCCCATAGGAGTCTGGACCGTGTCTCAGTTCCAGTGTGTCCGTTCACCCTTTAAGGCCGGATACCCGTCATAGCCTTGGCGGGCCGTTACCCCGCCAACTAGCTGATAGGACGCAGGACCATCTCAAAACGCATTGCTGCTTTAACCCCTGTTTGATGCCAAACTGTGGTCTTATGCGGTATTGACTCCGATTTCTCGGAAATATTCCCCATTTTGAGGGAGGTTTCCTACGTGTTACTCACCCGTTTGCCGCTAGACTCTGCGATACTCTGCAGAATCCCGCACGACTTGCATGTGTTAGGCACGCCGCCAGCGTTCACTCTGAGCCAGGATCAAACTCTCCATAAATAATTTTATAGAGTTTTTGTCAATAAGCTCATAATTACTGATATTACTAAATGAAAATTTTTCAATTTTTCATTTGAATTGATTTTTTACAAATGACCCTTGAATTAAATGATTGCCTCTTTTGCGAGGCGCTTGTCTGCGTGTTATTTAGCTTTCAAAGAGCTTTAAGAAAGAGAAAAACTCTCTCTTCTTTGCTTTCCGCCTTTTTAACTTTAGCAAAGGTTTCATTACATAACTTACATAACATAAATATAATCAGATGATTAAACAAAATTCTTTAAAATAAGTCAAGTCCTTTCTTCTGACTTGTTTAGTTTATAATATTTATATTCTTTTGTCAAGTACTCCGTTCCAAGTTGCCAGACTTCTATTATAATCCGCGGTCGGCATTAGTACTTCATCTGCATTTCGATTATTTTACCACATTTATATTTTTTTGTCAATTGTCAAGTCATATAACTTAACTGTAGCTAAGTTATAGTGTAAAAGATTTTCTATTAAAATAAAAAGGAGAGCTTTCGTCGTTATAATATATTCTCTCGTCTTTTTTTATTGCTTTTTTATTTCTGTCACTGTTTGTGCTGCTGCCGTAGCTCCCCCCGCCTACTGCGTTCAAATTATACAAGTCGATCAAGCTCAGTCCGGAATTGCTGCAGTTTATTTTTTAGACAGATACAAATCATATTCACTTAATGGGTATTTTGCTTCTGTTTATGACCATTTTTATTGTATATTCCAGTATATGCCAAAAAACCTTACTGCAAACTCTGCACCCACCCGTCTTCCAGATTTAACAGTTCAAGATAACTTACTGCTTTTTCGTATTCTTCTTTGGCTAAAAAGCGCGATAGATCTTTAAAATTATTTGATTTATGCGCCGTATGATACTGCGACATTAAACTTACAAAAGTATTTTCTGATAATTCTTTTGCGATAAATTCTAAAGCTTTTTTGGTATTTTCAATATTTCCCGGTAAAACCAAATGCCTCACAATAACACCTTTCTGTGCCGTACCCTCGTCATCAACCGTTAAATCGCCGACCTGTCTTTTCATTTCTTTCAAAGCGGCTCGATTTACTTCAACATAATTCTTAACTCCGGAATATTTAAAAGCTGTTTCATTATCTGAATATTTTATATCGGGAAGATATATGTCAACAGTTCCTTCGAGAAGTTCTAAAGTTTCTATATCCTCATATCCGCTGCAATTGTACAGGACAGGCACTCTTAACCCTTTTTTGCGGGCTATATATGTTGACTTTACAACCTGCGGACTGTAGTGGGTAGGCGTGACAAAATTTATATTATGGACGCCTCTGTTTTGAAGATTAAGCATCATATCAACTAAGTCTTCAAGACTAACTTCTTTTCCGTTGCCAAGCTGGCTTGTCGGATAATTCTGGCAAAAGACACAGTTTAAGGTACAGTTTGAAAAAAAAATTGCGCCGGATCCGCTGTTTGCACTTATAGTCGGTTCTTCACCCGTATGAACACTGCTACTTGCGACAAATATCTTGTCCGCAGTTTCACAAAGACCTTTCTGTCCGTTATTCCTCTTTGCACCGCATTTCCTCGGACATATAGAACACCTGTCCATCTTTGAATAAAGTTTTTCTATATTTTTTTTGAAATCAATCATTATTTTATCCCGCTCTGAGGTCTCTAGAACTCTTAACTATCAATAATTTTTTGCTCTGAGTTCAGGGGATGTAAAAAGACAATCATAGCTTACCAAAGAGCGAAAATATAACTCGTCTTTAAAGAAATGCAAATCCGAAAACTGAAATGAAAACTGCGCTCGTCCGGACTTGAACCGGAATTACCGGCTCCGGAGGCCGGCGCTCTATCCCTTAAGCTACGAGCGCAATCTGTAAACCGCTGTTAACCCGTTGTGGAATAATTCTACAAAATACTGCAATTACTGACAAATTGACCGTTATTCCTCTCAAATTTTAAAAAAAGTGGACAAAGAAAATCCTTTTTATAAAACGTTGTTTGCATTTTTAAAATAAAAGTTGTTTATATATAGAGGTACAGAAATTTGCTTTTTGTTTCTATTATCGCCAAGCGGATATAATCCTGTGAAAAATAACAAAGATACAGAATCTCTGTACAATTATAAATCAGGAGACTTTACAATGAATAAATTATTAAAGGAAATTTCTAATATCGGTATAGTTCCGGTTGTCGTGCTTGATGAGGCCAGCCAGGCTTTGCCCCTTGCAAAAGCGTTATATACCGGCGGATTAGGATGCGCAGAGGTAACTTTCAGAACCGCTGCCGCAGAGGAATCGATAAAAATCATTTCTAAGGAAATGCCGGAGATGCTTGTCGGCGCAGGCACGATTTTAACCGTAGAACAAGTTGACAGAGCAATTGACGCTGGTGCTAAATTTATAGTGAGTCCGGGACTAAACCGCGAAATTGTAAAACACTGCGTTGATAAAAATATTACGATAATTCCGGGCTGCACAACGCCGAGCGATATAGAAACCGCTCTGAACTTAGGACTTGAAGTCGTCAAATTTTTCCCGGCGGAAGCTGCCGGCGGGATTAATATGATTAAGGCTATGTCTGCACCTTACACAAGTATAAAATTTATGCCGACAGGCGGGATTAATATAAAGAATTTGAATACATATCTATCATTTAATAAAGTTATTGCCTGCGGCGGAAGCTGGATGGTCAGTAAAGAACTGCTCAAAAGTAGTAACTATGAAACCGTTACAAAACTAACCAAAGAAGCTCTGTGCACCATGCTTGGTTTTGAAGTACAGCACGTGGGTATTAATATGCCGGATACAGTCGCTGCAGATAAGACAGCCGGTGCGTTTGAGACTCTATTTGGTTTTACAAAACAGGAACGTTCCGGATCTTTCTTTGCCAGTTCCGGCATAGAGATTATGAAAAAACAATTTTTAGGCAAAAACGGGCATATAGCAGTGAGTACAAACAATGCGGCACGCGCAGTATATTATTTGCGGAGAGCCGGCGCCGTATTTAATGAAGGAACTACTTCATACGATGAAGCGGGGAATCTGCGCACTATATATATGAAAGAAGAGATCGGGAATTTCGCCGTTCATCTTCTTCAAAAAAATAATATAAGTGGAGATTTAAAATGTCAAAAAAAATAGTAACATTTGGGGAATTAATGCTCAGACTTGCACCGGAAGGATATTATCGTTTTTCACAAGCCAACAGCTACGGCGCCACTTACGGCGGAGGCGAGGCTAATGTTGCTGTTTCCCTTGCAAACTTCGGATTAAAAGCGTCTTTTATAAGCAAAATGCCTAAACATGAAATCGGACAGGCAGGCATAAATTCTTTAAGCAAATATGGCGTGGATACTTCTTTTATAGCGCGCGGCGGGGATCGCGTCGGCATATACTTTTTAGAAAAAGGAGCAAGCCAGAGACCATCTAAAGTTATTTATGACAGAGCGGGATCTTCCATATCCGCGGCGTCAAAAGAAGATTTTGACTGGAATAAAATTTTTGAAGGCGTGCAGTGGTTCCACTTTACAGGTATTACGCCTGCATTGGGCGATAATGTCGCTGAAATATGCCTTGAAGCCTGCAAATGTGCCAAAGAAAAGAAAATCACTGTCAGCTGCGATTTAAATTACCGGAATAAACTCTGGTCTAAAGAGAAAGCCGGCAGAATTATGGGAGAGCTATGCAAATACGTAAACGTATGTATAGCAAACGAAGAAGATGCGGGCGATGTATTTGGCATAAAAGCTAAACATACGGATATAGCGGCTGGCAAAGTTAATCATGAAGGCTATAAAGAAGTGGCGCAGGAATTAAAGACAAGATTTAATTTCTCAAAAGTGGCAATAACGCTTAGAAGCTCTATTTCCGCCAGTGATAACCGCTGGGCAGCTATGCTTTACGACGGCAAGGAATTTTTCTTCAGCAGAGAGTATCTGATGCATATCGTTGACCGCGTAGGTGGAGGCGATTCTTTCGGTGCAGGGTTGATATATTCCTCAATAAACGACTATACTGGTCAGGAAGCAATAGAATTTGCGGTTGCCGCAAGCTGCTTAAAACACAGTATTGAAGGGGACTATAATCAGGTTTCGGTTGATGAGGTCAAAAAACTTGCTGATGGGAATGCTTCCGGCCGCGTAGAGAGGTAACAAATATATGAAAATGACCTTCAGGTGGTACGGGGAAAATGTTGATCCCATACCGCTGAGGTATATAAGACAGATACCCGGCGTTGAAGGAATAGTATGGGCGCTGCATGACATACCAGCAGGGGAATGCTGGCCTGTTGACCGCATTGAAAAAGTTAAGGTACAAGCCGCAAAATATAACCTTAATACTGATGTTGTGGAAAGCGTCAATGTTCACGAAGATATCAAACTTGGACTTCCCTCCCGCAAAAAATATATAGAAAATTATAAAAACACTCTTAAAAATCTCGGCAGAGCAGGCGTAAAAGTCGTATGTTACAACTTTATGCCGGTTTTTGATTGGACGCGGACAGATCTGTACAAACCGCAGCTTGACGGTTCTACGGCGCTTTTTTATGAAAAAACTAAAGTTGACAACATAAATCCGGTTAAGTTTTTGGAACAAATGTCAAAACAGGAAGGTCTTTTGACGATGCCCGGATGGGAGCCAGAAAGACTTTCAAAAATAAAAGAACTTTTTGAAGCCTATAAAGAGATAAAAGATGACGATCTTTGGGAAAATCTGAAATACCTTTTGCAGGAAATTATACCCACCGCACAGGAAAACGGCATAAAAATGGCTATACACCCCGATGATCCGCCGTGGAGTATATTTGGTCTTCCTCGCATAATAACCTGCAGAGACAATATCAAAAAATTTTTAAGCCTTGTTGACAATCCTTCAAACGGACTCACATTATGCAGCGGTTCTTTAGGCTCCTGTACGAAAAATGACATTGCAGCTATGGTACGAGAGTTCGGCAACAGGATATACTTTGCGCATATACGCAATATTCGGCATTTTAAAAACGGAGATTTTATAGAGACTTCTCACAAAACTTCCGACGGCTCTCTTGATATAACGGAAATTGTAAAGGCATACCACGATATAGGTTATAAATATTATGTCCGTCCTGATCACGGACGCCATATATGGGACGAAAAATGCCGCCCCGGATATGGTTTATATGACAGATCTCTCGGCATAATGTACATTTTGGGATTATGGGATGCTTTTGAAAAAAATACCTGCATCCAAAAGGGGGCAGTATGGAGTGGAATAAAAAGGTGGCTGTCATAACCGGTGCCGGCGGAGTGTTGCTCAGCGCCTATGCGAAAGAATTAGCTTCAAAAGGCGTTAAAACAGCCGTTCTAAGCAGAGACCTTAAAAATGCCCAGCGCACTACAGAAGAAATTACCGGTGCCGGCGGCATCGCAAAAGCATACGCCTGCGATGTACTTGATAAAGAAAACATTGTCAAAACAGAAGAACAGATATATAAAGATTTCGGGCAGTACCATATCCTTATAAACGGCGCCGGTGGGAATATGCCAAATGCCAATACTACAAATGAAATTTTTAATCCCAAAGATTTGAATAATCCGAACGTCTGTTCTTTTTTTGATTTAGATTCAAAAGAAATAGAAAAAGTTTTCTCACTAAACTTTATGGGCACGTTTCTTGTCTCTCAAATTTTTGCAAAACGCATGCTCGGTGCAAAAGGCGCTGTTATTATAAATTTTTCAAGCATGGCAGCTCAGAGTCCTATGACAAAAGTTCTCGGTTATGCCGCAGCAAAAGCGGCTATTGACAACTTTACGAAATGGCTTGCGGTACATTTTGCAGAACAAGGGCTGCGCGTAAACGCTGTTGCGCCCGGCTTCTTCCTCACTAATCAAAACAAATCGCTTTTGGCAAACCCTGACGGCTCGCTTACACCAAGATCACATAAAATTATCACACATACGCCAATGAGACGTTTCGGCGAAGCGCGTGATTTATTCGGCGCACTTTCATGGCTTTGCGACGAGGATGCATCTGGTTTCGTCACAGGCAGCATTATTGCAGTGGACGGCGGTTTTCAGGCATATTCAGGCGTATAAAAATAAAACTCGGAGTAAAATTATGAAAAAGTTTCTTGATAAAGATTTTTTGCTTTCTACGGAAACGGCAAAAGAACTTTTCCACAAATATGCGGAAAAAAAGCCTATTCTGGATTATCACTGCCACATTAATCCTGAAGAGATTGCTCAGAACAGACAGTTTGAAAATATAAGCCAGCTCTGGCTCGGCTCAGACCACTATAAATGGCGTCAGATGCGCTCCAACGGCGTGGAAGAAAAGTATATCACCGGCAACGCATCAGACAGTGAAAAATTCCAGAAATGGGCTGAAACTCTTGAGAAAGCAATAGGAAATCCTCTTTATCACTGGAGTCATCTTGAGCTCAGAAGATATTTCGGTTATGAAGGCGTTTTAAACGGCGAAACTGCAAAGGAAGTATGGACAATTTGTAACGAAAAACTTCGGGAAAAATCCATGTCCGCGCGCGGCATGATAAAGCAGTCCGGCGTTACGCTGATATGCACTACGGACGATCCTGTTGACAATCTTGAATGGCACAAGAAAATTAAAGAAGATGAATCTTTTGACGTACAGGTTCTTCCCACATGGCGTCCGGACAGAGCGCTGAATATAGGAAAACCCGGTTTTAAAGATTATATCGCCCGTTTTTCAGAAGTAAGCGGCGTTAATGTTACTTCTTTTAAGACTATGAAAGAGGCTTTCCGGAAAAGACTTGAGTTCTTTATATCCTCAGGCTGCCGCGCAACAGACCATGCTCCTGAATATATTATGTACGTCCCTTCTTCCGATAAGGAAGTAGAAACAATATTTGACAAAAGATTAAATGGAGGCACTCTCAGCAAAGAAGAGGAATTGAAATATAAAACCGCTTTTATGCTTTTTGCCGGAGGGGAATACTCCAAAAATGACCTTGCAATGGAACTGCACTACGGCTGCAAACGAAACAATAATACGCTCGTATTTGATAAACTCGGTCCGGATACCGGGCATGACTGTATAGACAATTTTGCTCCCGGCGCACAGTTGTCAAATTTTTTCGATGCTCTTGATTCTGCCGGACAGCTGCCGCGGACGATAATATACAGCCTCAACCCCAATGATAATGCTGTCATAGGCACCATACTGGGTTGCTTTCAGGACAGTTCGGCTTTAAGCAAGATACAGCAGGGTGCTGCATGGTGGTTTAATGATCACAAAACCGGCATAACGGAACAGCTCACTTCTCTTGCCAATTTAGGTATTTTAAGCAACTTTGTAGGCATGCTTACCGATTCACGCAGTTTCCTGTCTTATACAAGACATGAATATTTCAGACGTATTCTCTGCGATTTGATAGGCAGCTGGGTTGAAAACGGCGAATATCCCTGCGATATCAAAATACTTTCCAAAATAGTTTCCGATATTTCTTATGACAACGCCGTGCGTTATTTTAAATTTAAGCTTTGATTTCTAATACTTTCTTACTATCGCAGGTAAAGGAATTATCTTTTTTAAAGAGGAGATCATAAATGGCACAAAATGAAACTCTTTCCGACGTCAGTACAATTAATCAAAAAATGACTAATTACAGATGGACTATCTGCGTATTGCTTTTTTTTGCAACCACGATAAATTATGTAGACAGGCAGGTCTTAAGTCTGCTACAGCCGTATCTGTCGGAGAAGTTTCACTGGACTTACAGCGATTATGCCAATATTACTTCAGCTTTTCAGTTTTGTTACGCTATAGCCCTGCTTTTTGCAGGCAGGTTTATAGACAGGCTCGGCACTAAAAAAGGGTATACATGGGCATTAATATTATGGTCAATAGGCTCTGTGATACACGCTTTCGCAAACAGCATAGGTAGCGCATTGTCACCTTTGCTTTCCGTTTTCGGTATAGTGATGCCAGTGTCTGTACTAGGTTTCATATTCGCGCGTTTTGTGCTGGGTGTAGGTGAATCCGGAAATTTCCCCTCAGCTATTAAAACGATAGCCGAATGGTTTCCTAAAAAAGAACGTTCTTTTGCGACAGGCATTTTCAATTCTGGCGCTAACATCGGAGCGGTTGTCGCACCACTCAGTGTGCCTCTTATAGCAGAATACCTTGGCTGGGAATACGCATTCATCATAGTAGGAGCAACAGGATTTTTATGGATAGTCTTTTGGAAATACTACTATGACAGTCCAGAAAAACTCTTGAAAAAAGGAAAAATAAATAAAGCCGAGTATAACTATATACACAGTGATACGAAAGAACAGCCTGTTGAAAATGATGTCAAAAAGGAAAACAGCGAAAACAAAGTCCGGTGGTTTCGTCTTCTCGTATACAGACAGACGTGGTCTTTTGTCGCAGGCAAATTTCTTACGGATTGCGTTTGGTGGTTTTTTTTATTTTGGCTGCCGGTTTTCCTCAAATCGTACTATGGTATGACAGGTATGCAACTCATGATGCCTCTTGCAGTGTTGTACACTATGACGATGCTGGGCAGCATAGGCGGAGGATGGTTGCCCGCTTATTTTGTCAATAAGGGTATGAACATATATCCTGCCCGCATGACAGCTATGATTGTCATAGCAATATTCCCCCTTGTAGTACTGTTAGCGCAGCCGTTAAGCAGTATCAGCTATTGGTGGCCTATTTCGCTGATAGGAATCGGCACGTCGGCTCACCAAGCATGGTCAGCAAACCTTTTTACTACAGTGTCAGATATGTTTCCCAAAAAAGTTGTAGCTTCAGTAACCGGCATCGGAGGCATGGCAGGCAGTATCAGCGGCGTAATTATTTCTAAAGCCGGCGGCTGGCTGTTCGATCATTACAGCACATTAGGACATATTGAGACTGGATATACTATAATGTTTGCTTTCTGTGCAATTGCCTATTTGTTGGCGTGGTGCATAATGAAACTGCTCGTTCCTAAATTTAAACCTATAACAGATATATAGACGACAATCAATGAATACGTCGATCAAAACTTTTTTGTAATTTTTTCATAAAACTGAAGCGCATTTTCAGAATTAAAAATTGTCAAGTTTTCAGAGCCGTCATTATAAACTTGATTAATTTAGAGTTGTTAAAAGTCTGCTGTCGCTAATTACTTTCAAAGCAGTAAAAAAATTTATATTGTCATGTTGTGTTATGCCTCATCCTTTCCTGCTTTAGCGGGTGTGCGGATATAAAAAAATAATAACCGTTTTGCAGGTTAACGAGTATCATAGTCAGAAAACAACTAATATGCATAACACTTTACAAAAACAGTATGATGTAGCGGTAATAATAAAAATTCTTATACCAGCCAGCAAAATTTTTGTCAAGTCAGCAAAAAAAATCAGATTATTGCTAAAAAATTAGAGGAAACAGACATTAATTAACGAAAAAGAAAAAGGTGTCCAATTAGAATATCTTGAAGAATGCTTTTAAACTGGAAAGAAACTCTAAAAGATGATACTACTGATCCTGCATTGAGAGAAAGATATAAAACCTTTTTTAAACTTTCGCGTCAAAAGGTTGAAAAATGCCTCGAATCTTTCTCCAGAGAAAGAAGTTGAATTAAAAAAACTTGCCCAAAAATTCAACTTTGAGATTTTTATCTATGAAGAAAGCTTCTAGTCTATTTCTCGACAGAATTACTTTCTTTTTTCGAAAAATAAAATCCATTTTTAGTCATCTTTTACGTATATAAAACAAAAAAATCAACTTATATTTATATTATTTTTCTCGTATTTTGTTATGCTTTGCCGTATTTACAGATATGCAGCGAACGATAAATCATAATGCCCAGCAGACAAACTCACACAAAATTACATTTACATCAAGTCTCTGGAAGGCAATAAAGAATAACAAAACTTCTCTTAATGCTATCAATCAGTTAATGATAAAAAAAAGAAATTCTATCCTTATCAGAAAACTACGAAGTTCTCAACGTTGATTTAGAACAGACAAGATTAGCAGAATTTATAACAAAAGTGCGGATACCATTATTTGACATAATAACAATATTTAACAGGAATGAACGTCTGGACGCTTTTAACTCCAGACTCTATTAACAACAAAAGAAAACAAATCACCAGAAATAGGATGGACAAGCAGTCGCTGCTTCCGCAAAGTGAGTCGCAGATAGCTCCAAAATTAATTGAATAATGGAAAATTTCTTCAGTAATGATAAATACCTCTCCACAAAAATTAACAAGGGAATTGGATTATACACTTAGACTGTACAAAGCTGACAAGGATAAACAATTTTAAAATTTTATAGAAACTCTTGAAAAATAAAATTCAATTCTGAAGCAGCTTAATTCCTGAAAAAAGATATGAAAAAATTAATCTGTATTTATATTGTACTCTCTTGCGTCCTGTTATGCTTTAGCGGATGCAACAAAAGATTAAGACATATTAATCGAGATGAAAAAACTCCTACCCCCCCCCCACTTCTAGTTCCCTTTTTTTTATGGGGATATTAACTACGACTTTGCTTCTGAATGTGCTTGCGTCTTGTTGATATTTTAATCCTAGTGTCAACAAAACAGAACTGTATTTAATGAATTTTTATACAAATTGTCTTACAGTATTGCTTGTACTGTTACTTTCTTTAATTTTTATGTTCCAAACAACTAATTTTTCTAAGAACATGTTGATTTTTAGTTTGTCAGTATTATTAAATTTGTTTACGACTTTGTCTCCTATGTTCCCTTATTTTCACAGTAGTCTTTTGACAAAGTATAATATACATTATTCCACAACGCTGCTTACGACGATAATTACCAGAAAATTATATGAAAGACTTATTGGGGGGAGGGGGGGGTGCTCTCTTGGAGAAGGACAGCGTCATGACAAAGCTGCTTTTGTCGTTAAAATGCAATTTATAAATAATACCGTGAAAAATAAAAACGTTAAAGTACGCTGGAATAAATTTCTCATCATCTTGAAATGCTGCATATTTATATCTAACTGCTGCAAGAATCTAATTGAGAGTCTGACATTAATCTGTCTAAAAAGAGTTTCTCCTAAAGATAAGAGGAGGCGTTTGTCATAGATAAAACCTTTAACCATTTCTGAAGACTTAGACAGCAATAAAAAAAATAAAGAACATTCCCGATTGCATGTTGATGATTTGCATTGAAAAAGCAAAACTGTTAAAATTCTGCAGATTAAACCCCTGTTTTTGCGCAATATTTCCGCTGATATCTATAATGCGGATAAATTTATCTTATATAAACAATGCAAAAATTGCTAAAATATATACATCTTTAAACCCATATAAAATAAATACAAGGTCTTTTAGTTTCAGAACAAAAGCGATATAAATGTCTTTAAAAAAACATTTTCTTATTTAAAATACTGTTTTAAATGGAGTAAAAACTGTGAAATATGAAAATAGACTTACGTCTGTTTTAATAAACGATAAAAATAGTCTGACGGCGGCAGCGATCGTTTTTGTAAGAGCGGGTTCGGTTGACGAGAAACCGTCTCAGTCGGGACTGTCCCACTTTTTAGAACATTTGATGTTTAAAGGCAGCAAAAATTATAGAGGCGATTTAATGAGCAGAAATGTTGAAAATATGGGCGGATATATAAATGCTGCTACCGCAAAAGAATTTACAATGTACTATATAAATATACAAAAAGACGGATTGGAAGAAAGTATAAAAATGCTTGCGGACGCTATGCAAAACCCGCTTTTCCCGCAGGATGAAATTGACAGAGAAAGAAAAGTTGTAATTGAAGAAATCCAAAGACATTCTGATAATCCCGCAGCTGTTATTTATGAAAAGTTTTATGAAACTATTTATGCGGAAAGCGCGCTGAAAAACAGCATTATAGGAACATCGCAGATTATTACAAACGTTTCGAGAGAAGAAATATACAGTTATTACAAAACTCATTATATTCCGGCAAAAATGATTGTTGTCATATCGGGAAACTTTGATGAAACCGCCGTAGAGAAACTTATCGGCGAAACTTTCGGAAAGTTTGAGGAACAGTCTACATCTCCGGATCCGATGCTTTTTGAAAAAAACCATGACGGAAAAGATATAATTGAATATGGAAAAGTTGAAACGGGATATATGCTTACCGGATTTCTGGGACCTGCTATAAATGAGGAAGATATTTATGCCGCAGACATGGCTGTAAACATCTTGGGCGGCGGAAAAAGTTCAAGACTGTATAAGGCAATGTATGAAAGGAAACATCTTGTATATTCAACAGCTTCTTACTTTATGACTGAAAAAGGAACTGGAAATATTTGTATTATGTCTGTTTTTGATTCTAAAAATCTCAAAAAAATAAAAGATGAAATCAAAAAACAAATTGAAGATATTATCGACGGTGGTATTGCGGAAGAAGAATTAAATAGGGCAAAGCTTTCAATAAAAACAAGCTGGAATTTTTCTCTTGAAACTCCTTTTGACATCGCTGATAACATCGGGTACTGGCATTTAATGGGCAGTCCTGAATTTGTAACGGAATATATAAAAAAAATAGAAAGTATGACAATCGGAGATATCGTCGGTTTCTTCAAGAAATACTATTCTCCCGCAACAATTTCTAATATAGCATTATTGCCTTCAGCAGCAGCTGTCTAAGCCATAAATAAATGAAAATACAATTTTACCTTGTTGGCAACTTTGCTTAAAATTATGTTTTGACGTAAAATATTGCCTGTACAAGATGTGTCCGGAGGCAAAATGGAAAGTTTCAGACTTAGAAATAATATTGAGGTCATATTCAATAAAACCAGCGGGGTCAATGTTGTTTCAATAAGAATATTTACCCCTGTTTCAGTTATAAACGAGACTTCAGATAATGCCGGAATATCGTACCTTACTGCAAAACTTATGACGCAGTCCACAAAAAATCGTTCCAATGAAATCCTTGCAAACGATACAGAAAGCATCGGAGCTGATTTGTCCGGCGTTGCAGATTACGATACGGCGTTACTTAGTATGACCTTTCTTTCGGAATATTTTGACAAAGCCGCAGAAATTCTTGCAGACGCTGTATTAAATCCAGCGTTTGATGAAAAAGAATTGTCTTTTGAAAAACAGAATGTTATAGCGGCGCTGAGTTCCCGCAGAGACAGTATAGGAAACACCGCTTACGATGAATTTACAAAATTGTTTTACTATAACACGTCTTATGCAATGCCCGTTTTAGGCGCAAAAGAAACCGTTTCAAAAATCAGCTGTAAAGATCTGGCAGAATGGCACAGGTATTCTTATAACACTTCAAATATTTTGATTTCGGTTGCCGGAAACATAGACAAAAATATTGTGAAAGAGTCTTTAGAAAAGTATTTTGCGACGATTCCCGACGGCAAAAAATTTGAAAAACCTGTCTTCAACATAAAACAGTCCGAATCAATTAAAAAGGAAATCAAAGGAAAATTTAATCAGGCTTACATATATACGGGATTTCCCGCTCCTGCTGTTTCCAGCAAAGATTTTGTTTCAATTAAAGTTGCAAATGCGATTTTAGGCGGAAAGATGACAAGCAGACTTTTTGTCGAATTAAGAGAAAATCTGGGACTTGCCTATGAAGTAGTCGCCGTTTATCCGCCGAGAAAAGAAGAAAGTTATTTTGCAGTTTATATAGGGCTTGACAAGAAAAACATTGAGTTAACTTTAAAAAAGACAGACGAAATTTTGAAAGATTTCTGCACTCTAAAAGTTGACGAAGAGGAATTAAAAAATACTAAAGCGTACATAAAAGGTCTTTATATTATGAACAGACAGACCGTAAGCAAACAGTCTTATTATTACGGCTGGCGAGAAATTGTCGGACAGGGTTGCGAATATGACAATGAATATCTCAAACACGTAGAAAAAATTACAGCACAAAATATACTTGATGCTGCAAATAAAGTATTTCTGAGGCACTCTGTCAGCGTAATTATCAATCCTGATGCCAATTATACGGCTGAGGGAGAGACGAATAATTGAATAAACTTATTAAAAAAATCAACGATTTGTCAAAAGATTTTGACGTTTATGCCACAGGCGGATTTTCAAGAGATCTGCTTTTAAAACGCTGTCCTAATGATATTGATTTAGCAGTCAGCAGAAACGCTTTGAAATATTCTAAAAAAATCGCAGATGCATTTAAATCAAAGCTTACCACTTTAAATGAAGCAAGCAAAACTTATAGAATAATGCTTAAAGACAATGTTGTCGCAAATATAGACGTTTCTCTCTTTAACGGCAAAACTATAGAACAGGATCTGCAAAACAGAGATTTTACCGTTAATGCGACAGCCTTTAATTTAAAGGATTTTAAAAATTTTAAAAAACATATCATTTTGTCTGACAGAAATACTTCAAGAGACTTAAAATCAAAAACTGTAAATACTGTTTCTGCTGAATCGTTTAAAACAGATCCTTTGAGAATGTTGAGGGCGTTCCGTTTTGCGGCGGAATTGAATTTCAAGATTTCCCAAAAAACTTTTAAACAAATCATAAAAAATGCAAAACTTATCCGCCAGTCCGCTCCTGAAAGAATAAAAAACGAATTTTTCAGAGTTTTGTCGGTAAAAAATTCTGCAGTTTTAATTAAAGATATGGATAACTGCGGACTGCTTTCTGAGATTTTCGCTGAAATCAAGAAAATGAAAAAATCCCGCAAAAAATACTATTATCATCCGGGAGGACTGTTTCAGCATTCTTTTGAGACTGTGGAATCGGCAGAAAATATTCTCAATAATTTAAAAAAATATTTTCCTGAAAATTATGCCGATATACAAAAACATTTTGATGATAACGCCGATTTTTCCGAGAACGTCACAAGAGAGAGCCTTTTAAAATTCGCAGCCCTTTTCCATGACAGCGCAAAACCCGAAACTGCAAAATTTGAAAACGGCAAAATGCGATTTTTAGGACACGAAGAATTGGGAGCCGAAAAAGTAAAAGAAATTATGTTCTCTCTCAAATCCGGTAAAAATGATATTGAAACTGCGGTATTTTTAGTAAGTAATCACATGCGTCCGTCAACTTTGACAAGAAATAATATCGTCACAAAAAAAGCTGCATTAAAAATTTTTAGAGATATAGGCGACAATACCCCGGATTTACTTGTTCTTTCAATGTCAGACTGGCATTCTTATAAGAAACTGAAAGTCTTTTCCTCTAAGGAACTAAAATTTCAAGAAAAATCGGTCAGGGAACTTCTAAAATATTATTATGAATTGAAAAATGCAGAACCGCTGCCTAAAATTATTGATGGAAATATAATAATGAAAAAGTTTAATTTAAAACCCGGTCCGTGGATCGGAGAACTTCTAAACTTTGCTGCAGAGGCACAGCTAGAAAGTAAAATTTTAAATACGGGCGAGGCTCTAAAAATAGTTTTTTCAAAATTGACACATATTAAAAAAAAGTATAGACTCTAACGATAATAACGGCAAATACGGGCAGCATATTAGAGAAACCCACTGCGAACCACTGTTTTGCGGGCGTAGTATAGTGGTAAAACCCCGGCTTCCCAAGCCGGAGATGTGGGTTCGATTCCCATCGCCCGCTTTACAAATACAGTAAAATATAAAAAATATGGAGGTATAATTTATGGCAGAAGCGAGATGTATGAAATGCAAAAAACAGGTTGAAGTGAAAGATCCTCAAGACGTAGTGATGAAAAATGGCATTAAAGCTATTTCGGGCGTATGTCCTCATTGTTCAACTAAGGTTTTTAAAATTGTCGGCAAAAAATAAAATCTCAGCTTTAATATCAATGTAGACAGCCTGTCTTTTTAATCAGTTTCATGGCGATGTTTTGACCCGGTTTTAGATTGCGACATTGAAAGTCCGGCAAATGACTTTCAATCTTCCCAAACAACTGCAGTTTTAAACTGTGAACGCTTCTATTTTTTCCCTTCTTGCTTCGCAAGTCCTCCCGTTGCAAGGCAAGAGAGAGAAAAGGAGTTCTTTTTACAATATTTAAAACGACAGCAAAATTTGCTTATCATCGGCTATTTTAGGTGGCTGGAAAGTTCCTATTATTGAGAATGGGTTTTTAGATATGTTATGCCATTTTTTTGCAGTTCCTAAAAAGAAATATAAATCTTTATTGTATGCAAAATCATAAAAATATTTTTCTTTCACTTTTTCGCAGGCTGACGCATAATCTTTTTTATATTTTAAGATATATTTTAAGAATAATGCTCCGATTTCCCTATCGGTAATTGTAAGTTTTGAGGTTTTATTGGTTTCGTCTTTAAAAACATATTTAAATTTAAAAGGTAATTTTTCAACTCGTTCAAAATCATTTAGAAACATATCCAGTTGTTTACTTTCTTCTTTATTCCAGTGAGGTTGCTTTTCATATATAAAATTTAATACTTCTGTTGGTTTAAATACTGCAAGAGAAATAAAGTTTGGTTTTTTTGAATCTTTTATCAATTTTTCGATACTTGTATAGATTTTAACTTTATTTAATGTTAAATCTTTTCTTTCAGCCCAATTATTTTTAGTATCTATATGTCTAATAACTTTACAATGTCCAACAGGCTTAAAACTTTCTTTTCTAAAATCTTCAGTTCTTTTTTCTGTCATAACTTCAATCAAATCATATTTTTTGTACCGATTACAATATAGTAATTTCCGGAATTCTATGGGATACAATCTAATCCATTTTCCATCTTCTGTAATTCCTGCCGTACAGACAACTTCGTCATATTTTTTTGACGGCACAGGATATGTCTTAACTGTAATGAGAATTTTCTTTTTTTCTTTCATTTATAAATGTATGACCTCAAATTCATTTAAATGAATATTATTAATATAATTAACAATTCTGTACCTGTGACAATAATTTTTGTCCGCTTCAAAACAGGTAATGGCAGTTTTTTTATTTTTCATCAATATATCATAGATATTTTTAATACTTTCGGCATTTTGTTTTAAAGTTGTTGCTTCATAATCTGAAAATAAATTTTGATAATCCTCAAAAGAGTTCAGGGTTTGTCTTTTATTTGACTCTATTCCAAGTTCCGGTATATGTATATACTTAATTTTTAATGAAGACGCTGTTTTTGCCAAAAGATTTTTTGAGAACCCGTATTTCATACTTATCGGGTTTTTCCTGACATCAATGAGAGTTTTTATGTTATTTCTTATCAATAAGTTTAAATAAGCTTCTAAACTTTTACCTTCATAACCGATATCAAATAAAATCGTTTTATTATTATCAGGTATTATTTTCTTAATTTCATTTTGAATCTGATTTGTTAAATATTCATATTTTTTACTGTTTTTTGCATAATACGGATACCTCTGATATGTAATTTTAATTAAATCTTCACAACCTTTATCATGGAATTCCCGATATAACTCTTTTATTTTTTCAAAGTCATTATCAGTTATTCTGTAAAGCTGTTTATCAAAATGTTTTAACAAAAATTCTTTTGATCCTCCGCTAATACTACCCTCTCTTTTCATTTCATTTATATCAGAATACGCTGTAAAAGAAAAAGCGCCATAATTATAAGGAATAAATTCATAACACGGGCGAGAGCGTAAGTTATCAGACATACTAAAAAGGAATAAAAGTTTAACAAAAGAAATTTTATTTAACCTTCCGCCAAAAGCGTTCAGTAAATTTAATAATATTTTTTTTCTATAGAACATGAGAAGTATTTTAACATATTTTTTATTTTCTTATAACAGCGCGTAACTTTTTTCCCGAAATAAGGTTTGAATCTACGTGTCTCTTTTAAATCTTGCTTTAACCAGTTATCACAAAATTTAAAACTTGATAATTTAAGACAGTCTTGCTTATTTATACAAAGATACTAACCTCTTATAAAATAACAAATCCAAGAATGCTTTGCCGATCCGTCTTTCTGCTTTATTTATAGAAATTATTTTTACAGAACTTGATAAATATCAGTGAAAACCGCTAGAATAAAATAATAATGGAGATTTAAAACCAATAAGCAAATTAGAAAATCAAGAAAAGAAACCTAAAAAACTCGAAATAAAACCCGCTAAAGAATTAGCAAAAGCTATAAAAGCTGTTGAAAAAATGCGGGGAATTTTTAAAGAGGCAGGTTTTTCTCCATACAAAGAATATATGAAAAACAGACATGCTAAACAAAGCGCAGCCCTGTCATTACTATCTGCTGGATAGTTCGGCTTTTTGTCGCTCTGTAGATACTGATGTTCAAGTTAATGAAAGTTCCTTATCTAATATAACTTCAAATTTTAATAACGGCTGGTTTTATTATATCCCTCAATTCTGCTGTTTAATACTTTCACAAAATGGCACTATGCTGAAAAGAAAATAAATCTTGAAAAATATGAAGAACTCTATGCATCTTTTAAAACGCTTATAAGAAACAGACTTATTCTTTACCCGTACGATTTACACCGCTTTTGATATTCTCATTCTTGCAATGGCAATGGAATTACAGTTAATTCACGGCAACGATAATATTACAATCCTCTCTTCTGATAAACGCATACTTACAATCGCAGGCTTATTGAATATTAAAACTGAATCCTGTCAGTAAATTTTTTATAAAACTATGTTTAAACAAACCTCGCCACTGCCGTCAAATTACCTTACTTATATAAAAAAACCAGAACTTCTATTACCGGCAGGTTCTCTGTCTAAATTAAAAACAGCGTTCCTTTACGGAGCCGATGCTGTTTATGCAGGCATTCCCGAAATGTCGTTAAGAGTAAAATCAAAATTTCTTTTGGAGGAAATGGAAGAGGGAATTTCCTTTGCGCATAATATCGGGAAAAAAGTGTATCTGACGCTTAATTTATTTTCGCATAATAAAGATGTTGATAGACTTGAGAAATTTGCAAAAACGCTGAAAACGTTAAATCCCGACGGCATTATTATTTCAGATCCTGGCATATTTAAATATATAAAAAAAGAAATTCCGCAAATTCCCATACATATATCAACCCAAGCAAATGTTTGTTCTTGGCTTACGGTAGATTTTTGGAAAAACTTAGGAGCTGAACTATGCGTTCTCGGCAGAGAAATTAGTTTTTCTGAAGCCAGAGAAATAAGAGAAAAGTGCAGAGACATAAGACTTGAAATTTTTATACACGGAGCTATGTGTATAAGTTATTCCGGGAGATGTTTAATGTCTGCATTTATGGCTTCGCGCAGCGCAAATCAGGGCGCATGCGCCCATTCGTGTAGATGGAAATACAAAAGCAGACTGCTTCTTGAGGAGGAATTGAGACCGGGCGAATATTTAGAAATGGAAGAAGATGATAAAGGTTCATACGTTTTAAATTCAAAAGATTTATGTCTCATGCCGAAACTGGATAAAATTATAAGCATAGGAATTGATTCTTTAAAAATAGAAGGAAGAAACAAAAGTGAATATTATGCGGCGCAGACAGCAAGGGTTTATCGCAAAGCAATTGACGATTATTTTGACAATCCCGGCGGCTGGCATTCTGATGAATATATGAAAGAACTGATAACTCTGCAAAACCGCGGATATACTATAGGTTTTTTTGACGGTATGCCGGGAATAGAAGCGCAGGATTACATTGACACATCGAGTAAAAGTAATTACAGAAATGCCGGCATCATAAAAAGCAGCATAAACGGCTTTTTGATAATAGAATTGAGACATAAACTGAAAAAAGGAAATGAAATAGAAATATTATCGCCTTTTAAGTTTGAACCGGTGAAAATTATTTTAAATGAAATTTACAATAAAGATAATAATAATCTTGTTGAAGAGATTGCGCCGGGGAAAGCTGGTCAATCTGTAAAAATATCTGTCAGCGGAGACCTTTCTATTTTCCCTGAAAATACAATAATAAGAATAAAAACTGCATAGTTTTTCTGAGAACGATATATCTTTATAGCTTATAGTAATGCGTAATTCCTATATCTTCCAGAAATGCGCTGTCATGAGAAATTATTATCATTGCTCCGGGATATTCTTTTAATACCTGCGTAACGTGTTCTTTTGTTTCCAAATCAATGTTATTTGTAATCTCGTCTATAAGCAGCAGTTTCGGCGTCTGTAATGCTATTTTGGCAAGAGATAATCTTGCTTTTTTGCCGCCGGATAAAACGGATACATGTTTATTTACTTCTTCATTTTTCCTGAATAAAAAATCATTTAAAAAATCTCTTATTTCAGCATGCGTTTTTTCAGACGACAAATCAGTCAGAGTTTCTAAAACTGTTTTTGTGTCATCTAAGGAACTGTAACATTGGTTTAAATAACCTATATCCTCAGAGCGCGGCAGATCCCAAACACCCGTTTTTTTAATCTGCGTATAATTTAAAATAGCCCTGAACAATGTTGTTTTGCCTGAACCGTTGTCGCCGGTTACCGCTAAATGTTCGCTTCCTGCAACTGACAGATTTATATCTTTTGAAATTATTTTATGTCCGTACCCCGTTTGCCCTCCGCTTACTGAAACAATTGTTTTTGAAGCTGTATCTTTAGCCGTCAAAGAAAAACTCGGTTTTATTATTTCGGGAACTCTTAAACTTGAAAGACGTTCGTTTAATATTTTTCTTTTGTTTGAAATAGACTCTCTGTTTTTGCCGGTTGTTTTCTGAGCATAACTCTGATTTAAATCTCCCAATGCGGACAGTCATCTTTTCTGCTCAACAAATTTTCTGCCTTTTTCTTTGCTTTTTTTTGCGCGCTGCTGTTCTTTCATTAAAGCTTTATGATTTTCTTTCTTTTCTTTCGCAAGAAATTCAAGCTTATTTTCAATATTCCGGCGTTCTTGCATTATTGTTTGACAGTAGTCGTCATATTTCCCGTTGAAAATACTCACCATCCCGTTATCTATATGCCACAATATGTCAATAGAACTCCTTAACAGCTCTGCATCGTGGGATACAACTATCAGAGTGCCTTTATAAAAGTTCAGCATTTTTATAAGAGATCTGCGGTTTTTTAGATCTAAGTGATTTGTCGGTTCGTCTAAAAGTAAAATATCAGGATGATTTGAAAAAGCGGTACTTAAAGCTTTGTTAAATTTCTCGCTGCCGCTTAAATTTTCATATTCATAAATTAACTGCGGAACATAGCCGAAAGAAACGTTTTTATTTTGTATCTCGCCTTCAGATACGGGCATATCGCCTTTGATAATTTTGAGCAGAGACGATTTGCCGGTTCCATTATTTCCTATAATCGCGATGCGGTTTCCCGACTGTATTTGCGTTGAAAAGTCTTCAAAACATACTTTACTTATGAAATATAAATCTATATGACTTAGAAAGGTATCTTTTTGCATATAAATTTGTTATCATGTTTTCTTGCAGCGCAACTCTATCTATAGCATAACAAAATATTATAATATATGATATGCATTATGCATTTAAAACCTAGAATATTCTTGCTAGTAGCAGAATGAATAAAAACGGAAATATAGAAAACTATAGTAAAATAAAACTAGATATTTACAAAAAATATTTAAAAGCTTTAGGATTTGTTGACAAAATTGTTTTTGGAAAATTTTATGTACAATATAATTCCTAAAGCATATGTTTACAAAGGATATAAAAAAATTTTTAATGAGACAGTTGAAAAAGTTATTTTGCTTATCAAAAAGAATAGTAAAAAGTATTATGCTAAAATTAGAAGGCAGGCTAATTATCGTTAATTTAAATGTTTCCAACCAGTATTTTTATTTTTTTTCGTATTCGTATTTAGATTCAATGTCGATTCCAGCAGTTCTTTGCTTGATACTAGTCACATATGCTTGTTAGGATTTATAAAAAAAATAGGAGGCGTAAATGAAAAGAATCATTGCAGTTTTTGTCATAGCAGTGTTTTTAGTTTCTGGATGTGGCAAATCTAACAAAGCCATAGGCTTGATAAAAGATATTGAGAACCAGACTGACCAGAACCAGACTGACCAGAACCAGACTGACCAGAACCAGACTGACCAGAACCAGACTGACCAGAACCAGACTGACCAGAACCAGACTGACCAGAACCAGACTGA
>JAISLA010000004.1 GCA_031260705.1 Endomicrobium sp.
AGTAAAACATTAGAGATGTTACCCAAAGACTATAAATTTATTTATTCATAGACATTTACTTTAGAAATTTGAAATAGAATAGTTATAAATTAATTATATCCAATTACAGAACAATCCCTCCGCCAATTCCTTGTTCCCGCCCTTATCCACAGCTGCCTGCACAAACGCAGCCTTCGCTATCTCTAGAGATTTCTTAGATGCACCCTTTTTCATCTTACTCCACTCTTTGTCAGCATCATCTCTCGCCCCTTCCGCAACCTCTAATCTTTTCGCCTCCTCCACCCCATCTGCCTCCGCTTTTGCAAAATCATAAAAAGTATATTTTCCACTACAATTTTTTACATACGCAACCCACACCGCAAACAAGGCTTCCCTATCCACCCTTAACTCAATTAACCTCGCCAACATCACCAGCAAATCCATTGCTTTTGCAGTGTTCTTTATATCATTATCTGTCGAATTCTTTGCCTCTACCACATCTCCCTTTGTCACAAACTCCTCCACCTTCCGCCGCGCCTCTTTTACTTTTATCGCTTGCACCCGTGTCAAAACAACATCTCCCCTAGCTAGTGGAGTAAGCACTGCCCAGAACACCTCATACGCCACATACGCCTCCTTTGCTTGTAAGTCCAGCCTCGCCTGAATTTTTAGTAACTTCACAGCTTGAGGGTTTTTCTTTGAGTCCACAACTGAACTATCTGTGTCTAAAAGTGGGCTTATATTATCTGGAACTGGAGGTGGACTTGTACTATCTGGAACTGCTGGATTTAAAACTGGTAAAACAGTTGTCTTTGTACTTTCGGCACCTGAAGAATCAGGCTTGATTTCCTTTTTATCGCATGCCTTGCAAGAACTAAACGTAAAACTCAAAACCAATAAAACAAATATGGCAACAAGTGTCGTCATTGCAAGCTTTGCGACGTTTGCAAGGCGTGGCAATCTAGGTGCTACAACCACAACGACACTTAGATTATTGCCTAGGGTTGCTTTGTCGCTTGCGCTCCTGGCAATGACGGAAAATGGCGACTTGATCACTTTGTCGCTTGCGTTCCTCGCAGGTGACGATGTAAGACATGAGGCAGTTTGAGATAGTTTGGAAAGAAGTCTAATATGCATGTTCCTTTTGACTCCCCCCCCCTCAGAGCCTGACTGACTAAGGTTTCTATTTTGTTTCATAGTACTTCCTTTTTGCTTTTTTTATGTTGCCATTAAAATGGCAAAACAGATATCACGACAAACGTATGAAAAAAATCTCTCGGGCAAGACTGATTATTTGCCCCAAGCAAATTTCATAGGTTATCATTTAGAGCCATAGACGACAGTCAAAAATTAAAAAAGTTTTCATGCGTTTGTCGTGAAACAGATATAGTCAATCAGTTTAACGCCTGCCCACACCTTGCGTTAGCACAATTACGTGCTATGAGCCTTTTTTTGATAATTTTGCCGTATTTGCTTGGAGGTTATGTACTCAATAACCTAAACTCGCACAAAATACGGCAAAATTCTATAAAAAATCTAGTAGCGCAAAGTGTGGGCATGCGTGTTAAACTGATTGACTATAGTTTTTAGTATTTGATTATTTTTTGCGGGCGAAATACTTAATACAAGTCGGTATGGTAAATGCAAAAATCTACAAGCGTCATGGGTTTTTAGACAGACCCATATATAGTCAATCATATTAAGAAGGTTGACACACTTGCACTACTAGAATTTTTTTCTGATAAACATTCCATTCATTGGGTTTTTAGCCAAACCCATTACCCATTAAGTTTCTTATGAAGAGCGATTATAACAAACCACAAGCCTCAAATTCAACTTGCCAATGCAACATTTGCGTTTTATTTTTGTGTAAAAAAAAGATATAATCCTTTCTAAAGATAAAAAAGTCTTTTGTTTTTTAATAGAAGAACTAAAGAGTTTTTATCCAAATCCTACTTGAATATTTTGTTATCACAGGTACATTTAATGCGTTTTTGTCAAAAGCGTCGCGTATATATTATGATTTTGTTTGTAGTATCTGTTACTTTGGTTGCAAGTCAAGCTTTTGCAGAAAAATGCAAATATCAACATCAGCACATATATCCATTTCCGCTTTTAAGAGCGCGAATTGCTGGCGGTCTTTGCGCAAACCAAGCGACCGATATTTTGACTGACCAAGGACTAGCTTCGGCTATTAAAGTTGTTAATTCAAATTCTAGCGACACTTTTTCTCTTTTTGGAGCATGTTCTTATGGAGTATCTGAAGAATATAAATATAAAACAGGGTCCCGTGAGTATAAAAATGTAAAGTTAGAAGGCCCTTTATTTCTTGGGGGGATAGCTAAAAAAATTGATTTAGATTGCGGGCGGTTATTATTAGCGGTTTTTGGCGATCATGACAAAATTAATTATGACTCGCTTGATGCTTATACTAAGCACTATAACAATTATGAAACAGAAGGTTACCACAGTAAATATAATGGTGGAGGTTTGTTGGGTCGTTTTGATTTTAAGAATAACTTGTATGGCGAACTATCGGGGCGTGCGGGAAACATTCAAGCTGATATTTATGGTTTGTATTATGATTATCCTAGTAATAATCCCATTCCAGCTCCGAAGTTTTTGTACCGGTTGAAAAATAAATGCGACTCTTTATGTCTTGGCTGGCATGCGGGACTGGGGTACTTGTTTAAATTTAACAATACTTTAGGGCTTGATACTTATGGAAGATATTTTTTTATGCGGCAAAAGTATGAGAATATCTTTAATGAACTTATTGAATTTTCCGATGTAGATTCGAAAAGGCTAAAAGTTGGGGCAAAATTATTATACAATCCAAATCCAATATTTAGCATTTACGCAGCCGCCGGGTATGAGTATGAATTTGACGGGAACTTTAATATGGCTATTAAGGTAAATAGATACTATCCCCTATCTAACGCGCGCTTTGAAGGCGGTACAAACATATATGAGCTTGGTGGTACGGCAAATACCGGTTATTTTTGCATAGGGTTAAGCTTACAAAAACATACCGGTATGCGGGAAGGTTATACAGTCGCGGCAAAAATTTCTATTGCGTCTTTAAATTTTCTTGGGCTTTCAACAGAAAAATTTGAAAAAGAAGAAACTGGACGATTTGAAGAAATTTTTAATATGTCCCAAAAAATCTGTTTTGAAAAAAGTTTGAAAATAATTAAAGAACTTAGAGCAAGAGTTGTTAATAAGAGCCTTAAAAAAGGATATATAGTAGCTTTTGATTTTCCAAAGAGCTTTGATTGTTGTTTGGATTCAACTGAAGTGGGTATTTTTATAACAAATGAAGGACATGACAAAGTGAAAGTCAAAGTTATTTCTAATAGTAGTTCATTGGCTAAAGATGTTTCTATTAAATTTTTTGAAATGCTCAAAAGTAGCGCAAATAGCATTGTCTTGCTATAGTCAACCTCAAGGTATGATTGACTATATATATCCAAAACGGCAAAAGTCCAATATGTTAGAGGTTCAATGAAAAAAATAACAATTTTAGGATCGTCTGGTTCGATAGGTGCGCAAGTTCTTGATGTAGTTTCTAAAACCAAAGGATATGTTAGCGTTGAAGGTCTTGCAGTAGGAGCCAATATAGAACTTTTAAAATCTCAAATCAAAAAATTTAAACCCAAAGCGGTGTCGGTTAGTAGTTCGTCCGCCGCCCAAAACTTAAAAAAATGGAGTAAAACAAATAATATAAAAATTGCTGTTTATAGTGGCCAAGAAGGACTAGAAAAACTTGCTATAATGCCAAGTGTTGATATGGTGTTTGCGTCAATTGTGGGGTCTGCGGGGTTGCAATCTATAGTAACAGCGATAAAAGAAAAAAAAGACGTAGCTATTGCAAATAAAGAGTCTCTTGTTATGGCGGGAAAGTATATAATGGATCTTGCCGTAAGTAACGGCGTTTCTGTTCTCCCTATTGATAGCGAGCATTCAGCCGTATTTCAGTGTTGTAACGGAGAAAAAAAGTCGCAAATAAAGAAGATATTACTTACGGCTTCAGGCGGACCCTTTTACAGGTACGATAAAGATTTTTCTAAAATAACCGTTAAACAGGCTTTAGATCACCCTACATGGGAAATGGGTAAAAAAATAACGATAGATAGCGCTACGCTTATGAATAAGGGGCTTGAAGCCATTGAGGCTTCGGTTCTTTTTGACATACCTATAGAAAAAGTTGAGATAGTTATACATCCTCAATCTATAGTGCATTCAATGGTAGAATATATAGACGGTTCGGTTATAGCGCAACTTTCAAGCCATGACATGCGTCTTCCTATACAGTACGCGCTAACCTATCCTGAAAGATTGCCGTCTAGTATTAAACCGTTAAATCTTTTTGAAATAGGAAAGCTAGAATTTTATAAGCCAGACTTTAATAAGTTTCCGTGTTTGGCTATTGCATATTATTCGGCAAGAAGGGGAGGCGCTACACCTGCCGTAATGAGCGCTGCAGATGAGGTGGCTGTCGCTGCCTTTTTAAATAAAAAAATAAAATTTACCGATATTGCCAAAATTGTTGAAAAAACAGTCAAGTCGCATAAAATTTCAAAAAATATATCGTTGGATACTTTTTTTGAGGCTGACTTATGGGCAAGACGATATGCGCAAAAATTAATCAAAAAAGGAGATATAAAATGACTACGTTTATTCAAGTACTTAGTATTGTAGTTGGGTTTGGATTTATAATTTTTATACACGAACTAGGGCATTTTCTTGTAGCAAAGATGTATAAAGTTAAGATATTAACTTTTGCCTTGGGTTTTGGGCCAGATATTGTAAAACACACTTACAATGGTACAAAGTATTGTATAAAAGCAATTCCGCTTGGCGGGTTTGTTTCGATGGCGGGGGAAGATCCAGATAAAGTTACCGGTGCGCAAGGTGAATATTTATCGTTAAAGTGGTATAAAAAAGCATTGATATCTTTTGTGGGGCCGTTTGCAAATTATGTCCTTGCCGCTTTTTTTCTTGCCTTTGTTTTTAATATATGGGGTGTTCCAAAGATGCCTATGAATTTTTCAGTGGAGTCTGTTATAGAAAATTCCCCAGCGATGCGGGCGGGCGTAATGGCGCAAGATAAAATAAAGGCTATAGATGGTATCCAAATAAATACGTGGGAAGAGCTAACTTCAAATTTAAAAAATAAGGTTGGCAAACAGACAGTTTTTACAGTGGAGAGAGGAACGAATTCTTTTGATTTAAGTATGATTGTTAAAAAAAATCCTGAGACAGGTTTTGGCTTCGTAGGAGTAAAACCTTTAATAGTGAAAGAAAAATTAGGATTTGCCAAATCTTTACGTCGTGGGTGGAAAATTCTAATAGATGAGACTGTTGGATGCGTTGAGTATCTTGTAGGAAAAATTATTTCATTTGAAAAACCTGATATGGATGCTATTTTAGGGCCTGTAGGTGTTTTTCGTGCTATGGCAGACGCTGCAAAAACTGGAATGTATGACTATTTAAATCTGCTTGCGAGTATATCGTTTTCTTTAGGAATATGTAATCTATTTCCTATTCCTGTGCTTGATGGCGGTATGATAGTATTGTTTCTTATTGAAGGCATAATCAGAAAGCGTATAAGTGCTAAAGCAGTTAAGGTTTACAATATAATAGGATTGGTGATTATAGGCTGTATTTTTCTTTTTATAACATACAACGATATTTTACGTTTAGTCGCAGGCAAAGCGTTTGGCAAATGCTAAATCCCTGCGGAAGTGTAAAAAGTCTCTCGACGTGCCATTTGAGTTCATACAACTTTTTGTTATTTGAAAATCCATGTGGCCTTTTGTTATCAACCCATTTGAAAAAAGTGCATAAAAAAGACCGTTAGGGTCATATATATTGATCTTAACGAGTTGCAAAAACAGAAATAAAATGTATAATACGCATAGAACTTGTTATAAAGTTTAAGAAGATTTAATCTTTAAACAAAAATAAAAAGCTTCTAATTACTAGCAAGACCTTAAGGTGGTCTTTTGCGTTTTGGTAATTGATAAGCAAAAAGGAGTAGCGCCATGGAAGAAGTAAAAATTTTAGATGGCCAGTCACGGGCAATGAAAACATTAGTAATGCTTACTGCAGTTGTTTTATTTGCTCTTTCGCTTAATTCCTGCAAAAGCAAAGAAGACAAAAACGGAGATGGTTCTAAGGTTGCAGATAGGGATACGGTAACTCCAATCCCCATGACACTAGAGAAGAAGGCAAGTAAAATGAAGCAGATTGTTGATTGGGCATGGTATGCACGTGTAGATTTAGATAATAGACTGATAAGTAATATAGATACAGAGCTGACAATGGTGAGTGATGGACGTGATTGTATGATGGGTCTTGGTTACAACGTAGAATTCGCACAGAAGCATATGGATATTGCAAATGAGATGTTTGAAACGATTATGAATGCGAAAACGAGAATAAAGACATGGGCTGACGCAACGGAGGTGTTGGCAAGGACGAAGGTAGCTGACACAGATGATGCTTCACCATATGTGGCGGCGATAGAGAATGATAGGGCGATAATGGTAAAAATCGACAACGATGTGAAGAGGTCTCTGGATAGGTTGCAGGTGCGAGTGAACGCAGCAAAAGCGAAGTTGGCGCAGGAAAAGAGCAAACTCAAAGGCTAGGAGCGACAAGGCTACCAAGACGATGACGATACCAAATCCCTTTCAGACCAGGATTCAGTGAGATAAAAACGGAACCCGATTACACTAGGCTTTTATATTTTAAACAACTATAAAATGCATATCGCAAAGCTCAAGGTTATCAAACAGTCGCGCTAGCGCTTCCTAGCGCGACTGTTTTTATTTTGTTTTGTTAGGTGGCAGTGATAAGAATTCTTAAAGAAAAACGTAAAATAAATGGATATTTCTCTTGCCGATATTTGCAAAGCTACTTGAGGTTCAAGAAAAAACTCTTGCGCAATAGAAAGCATTTTTTTGCAAAAGTCTATTGCAAGAGTTTTTTGATATCTTGCGCTAAATATCTTGGTTTTGACCATTCTCCATAAAATTGTTTTAGCGCGCCCATAGCTTAATTGGATAGAGCATTTGACTACGAATCAAAAGGTTAGAGGTTCAACTCCTCTTGGGCGCGCTCTTTTATAAAAATATATTCTTCACAATAAAAAAACCAATGTGCAATAATATTTAAAGCAGGTAATTTATATTTAACAGATTTTTAACAGAACACAATAAAGTTCAATTTTTTGTGTTCTATTAAATTAGACTACAAAAGTTGTGGTCAAATTTATTAGACAACAATAAAACCAAAACCATTGTTATCTATTCGTTTTTGAGTAAAAGATATGTGAAACAGTCCACTATGAAATGTATGCTACAGTAGAGATGTAAATAAATCCTTATATTCCTACAAAACTGCCTGTAAAAAATATTAATTGGGAAAAATTAGCGATTTTGTTAGGAGAAACTAATACTGAAATAGGCAGATATGACAGACTTTTGGATTGTATGCCGAATCCTGAAATACTGCTTTCAACGTTACTAACAAAAGAGGCTGAATTATCTTCAAAAATTGAAGCTACTCAATCAACAATGAGTGAAGTTTTGGAGTACGAAGCCGATGAAAATATAACAGATGATAGGAAAATAGAAGAGATAAATGTTTTGCAGAATTATAGGAAGACATTGAGGTGGGCAGAAGACGAATTAAGAAACGAGAGGTCGTTTTCTTTTATTGTTTTTAAAAGAAATGCATAATATGCTTATGTGTGATTCCCGCTGGGACAGTTCTGCGCATCCCGGCGATTTCAGGATAAAACAGGCTTTTGTAGGGGAAAGAGGTGCATCGATAGAACGGGCAATTTATATTCCGCCGGAACATTTCCTCATACTTGAATATATGGAGAATTGGGAAGACTACTTGAGAAACAGTCGAGAAGAACGGCTTATTAAGACGGCTGCTATATACGCTCAACTTGAAATTATACATCCTTTTGACAACGGAAACGGCAGAATGCTGATAACATTATTTTTATATTTAAGCGATGTTTTGCATAGACCTATATCTTATATGAGCCAATATTTAGAAAATAACAGGACACGTTATTATGAATCATCGCGGAACATATCTCAAAATAACCAATGGCAGGAATGGATAGAATTCTTTTTGACAGCTGTAAAAGAACAAACAAAAAATAATATAAAAAAAGTAAAAGAGATAAATTGTACGAATATAAAAGTGAAAAATTCGAAGAAGCTACAAAATTACGGTACTATAAAGATGCGCTTGATACTTTCTTTAAAAAACCGATAATAAATTCAGTTGTTTTTGCGAAAAAAAGTAAAATAGAATCGCAGAATACGGCGAGAAATATTCTTAAAAGATTGGGAAGTAGCGGACTTGTTAAAAAAATAAGAACGGGTAGAGGACAGTCGCCCTTCTATATATTTATTTGTAGATATTATAAATTTACTTGAGTAAAAAGCGGCGGTTATGTTTTTTATATGGGAATGATGCATAATGAACGGTAATAAAAAAAGTATTTTAGTTTTATTCAGTTTGATTTTAACATTGGTTCCCTAAAAAGAAACTCTAATAATGGGGAGTTGCTTCTAAAATTTTTTTATCTGACTTAAACTTGAACATATTAAAGTATTTCAAGTAAACTAGATGAAGTTAAAACACAAGCAGACAAAATAAAGTGAAGAAGATATAAAAGAAGTTTTTTTAACTGAGACTAAGAGTTTATAATGTTTACTGGGGATTACCCTTTCGGCAAACGAGTGCGAAAAATCGTGTACAAAAGCCAGTCTTTATATTATGTTATAATAAAGGAGTATATTGTGTTTGTTATATTCGAAAGATTGGATTTATTTTCAGTTATTCTAGCTTTTAGAAGATTTTTTGAAAGTAAGAATATTGCAACAGGAGACAGAAAATGAATTTAAGAGAAAAAGTAGAAAAAGCTTTAAAATCTGTAAGACCTCACTTGCAGGCGGACGGCGGTAATGTTGAATTAGTAGATGTAAACGAAGATGGAATTGTGAAAATAAAACTTACCGGATCCTGCGGATGTTGTCCTATGGCTGCTATGACTTTGCAGTATGGCGTTACAAATGCAATTAAACAAGCAGTTCCCGAAGTAAAAGATGTCCAATCGATATAAAAATTTAATTCATCTGATACACTATTCATACGTCGAGTTATGCAGTAATTCATTAATAAAGGTAAAAAAATGAAAATAAAAATACGCGTCCCGTCGACAACGGCAAATCTAGGTCCCGGGTTTGATGTTTTCGGAGTGGCTTTGTCGCTGTACAATGAATTTGAAGCGGAATATATTCCAAATGTCAGAAAAACAAGTTTTATATTGGATGGCGAAGGAAAAAAACTGCTTCCAAAAGGCGGAGAAAATCTCGTTTGGCAGTCAATGTTAGAAACTTTTAAGGTTTTGGAAGAAGATAAATATAATTTAAAAAATTTGAATATAAGAATTAATACGGGCATTCCTTTAAGCGGAGGGCTTGGATCTAGTGCTTCGGCTATAGTTGGAGGTATTGCTCTTGCAAATGTTTTGTGCGGAAAAGAATTGGATAAATCTCAAATTGCAGATCTTGCTGTTAAAATTGAAGGGCATCCTGATAATGTTGTTCCGGCGGTTTTCGGAGGTTTGTGCGCATGCAGTAAAGACGGAGATGGAGATCACAGAACTGTCTTGCATCTGCCTATTCCAAAACTTAAAGCTGTCTTATGTATTCCGTCTTTTGAGCTGAGAACAAAGCGCGCAAGACAGATTCTGCCTGAGAGTATTAGCTTAAAGGATGTAGTTTTTAATATCTCAAGAGTTGCGATGCTTACGACCGCTTTTTGCCGCGGGGATTATTCGCTTCTCAAACAAGGTATGCAGGATAAAGTTCATCAGTTGTATAGAGGGAAAATGATTCCCGCTATGAATGAGGTTTTTGAAGCAGCGATATCTGCCGGGGCTTACGGTGCGTATCTTTCAGGATCTGGACCTGCGCTTGCCGCTTTTTGTAATAGGGAAGATGCGCTAAACGTTCAAAAAGCTATGGTGAAAAGGTGGGAGAAAGAAAACATTTCAGTAAAATCGCATATACTGGATTTTGATACTAAAGGTGTTTTAGAAATTTAGATGTAATTTCAATTAAGAGATCCGTTATGCCGTTGTTGTTTCCTGAGAGTTGCTGCCGGAAATCTTCGCTTAAGGATGTGACAAAAGATATAATCTCTCAGACTTAGACATTCAAAGATTGATATTTTTTTCTTTATTCCAGCGGCTTCAATTTTAACCAGATTGTTTTTGATGCATCGTGCCTCGTATTTAGTGAACCCGGCATATAGTTTTACGCCCTCCGAAGAGGCAGTGTATTTGAGAAAGAAGCTAAGCTGTGACATAGTAATTTCGGGTCAAACTCGGAATAACACGTCTTTGGGCGTGTTTGAAACAGCTGTAATTTTAGGAGAAAATAAGATGGCTCTTGTGGTAATGAAATTCGGAGGTTCTTCCGTAGCAGATGCCGATAAGATAAAACATGTTGCCAGCAAAATAGTTGCGAAAAGTAAAGCCGGCAATAAAGTTGTCGCTGTGGTTTCGGCGCCAGGCGATACAACAGATAATTTGCTTGAAATGGCTGGCAAAGTTACGTCTAATCCTCCGTTTAGGGAAATGGATATGCTGCTTTCAACCGGTGAGATGATTTCAATTTCGCTTCTAGCAATGGCAATCGACTCTATAGGCTCAAGAGTAATTTCTATGACCGGACCACAGGCGGGAATTTCGGCGGATGCAGATCATACACGCGCAAGAATTAAGAAAATCAATCAGAAAAGGGTTAAAGATCAGCTTGCGAAAAACAATATCGTCATAGTCGCCGGTTTTCAGGCTTTAAATCCCAATGGAGACATAACTACGTTAGGCAGAGGAGGATCGGATTTAACTGCTGTTGCTTTAGCGGCGGCGTTAGAGGCTGATTCATGCGAAATATATTCTGATGTCGAGGGTGTATATACTACTGATCCCAGAATTGTAAAGGACGCAAGAAAAATTGATTGCGTATCTTATGACGAAATGCTTGAAATGTCAGGATCCGGCGCTCAGGTGTTGCAATCAAGAAGCGTTGAAATCGCAAAAAAGTTCGGCGTTGAAATACATTCGAGAAGCACTTTCAGCGAAAATCAGGGAACTATAATAACAAGCGAAGAAAAAATCAGGAGGAAGCAGATGGAAGATTTGCTCATTTCAGGAATAACTTTTGATAAAAATCAAGTAAAATTTACAATAATAGATTTGCCGGATCTTCCGGGAGTTGCCGCAAAAATTTTCGGCAGACTTGCAAAAATCGGCGTTAATGTAGATATGATTATTCAATCTGCGGCTGTTGATAAGAAAAATGATATTTCATTTACCGTAAGCAAACAGGATATGAAAAAAACACAGGTGGAACTTGACAGGACAATTCCTGAATTTAAGGCTGTAAGTACAAGGATTATTTGCGATGAACATATTGCAAAAGTTTCGATTGTCGGTATAGGTATGAAAAGCAATCCGGGCGTAGCGGCGCAGATGTTTGAAGTGCTTTACAAAAAAGGCATAAATATTGAAATGATTTCCACAAGTGAAATTAAAATATCATGTATTGTCGATGAAGTCGATATAGTAAAGGCGGTTGAGGAACTGCATAAAAGTTTTGGTTTATCCAAAAAAAAACAGGAGAATTTATTGTGAAGCCAGAAGGATTTACGTTGGTGGAATTTATAATAGTGATTATTATAGTAGGCATATTGAGCATTATAGCCATTCCCGTTTACAGAAGCTATATAGAAAAAACAAAGCCGGTGCAGAATATTTCTGATGTTAAAGAATCCGCAGCAGAAAATATTCCTTTAAAAGAAGTTCCGGTCGGTATTTCCAGAGGAAAGGTTCCGGCGGATAGAAGCGTCGGTAGAGACGTTTGCGTTGCATAGAAGCTACTATTGCGTCATTAAAAACGGCAGAGAGGTCAAATCCGCAATGACAAAACTGTATTTTTTAGTCATTTTGAATGAATTGAAATGACTTGGCTTGACCTCGCTTAATATTTATATACAAATTAGGAGTAAGAGTGAAGATATCAATGTTTGATACAACGTTAAGAGACGGTTCACAGGGAGCCGGCATATCTTTTACCGTTGAGGATAAAATAAAAATAGCAAAAGCTTTAGACTCTTTCGGAATTTCATATATTGAAGGCGGCTGGCCCGGTTCTAATCCTAAAGACGAACTGTTTTTCTCTCAGATGAAAAAGCTTGGCAGTCTGGGACTCAAAAATGCGAAACTTACGGCTTTCAGTTCTACTCGTCGCAAGGGAAGCACGGCTTCGGAAGATGAAAGTTTACATGCAATAGTTAAGTCGGGAGTTAAGACGTCATGCATATTCGGCAAGTCTTGGGATTTGCACGTCAAATATGCGCTTAAAACCACAAACGAAGAAAATCTGAAAATGATTTTTGACAGTGTCACTTTCCTAAAATCTAAAAAACTTGAAGTGATATTTGACGCAGAACATTATTTTGATGGTTATAGAAACAATAGAGAATATGCTCTTGAAACAGTGCGGACCGCCATTGACGGGGGAGCGGATATAATCTGTCTGTGCGAAACAAACGGCGGAATGCTTCCTTCCGATATACAGAGTGTTATCAGAAAAACAATAAGTCTTTTTCCAAAAGTCAAGTTTGGGATACATGCTCATAATGATTCCGGATGTGCCGTTGCAAATTCCATCGCTGCCGTTGAAGAAGGTTGCGTTATGGTTCAGGGTACGATAAACGGAATTGGTGAGAGATGTGGCAATGCAAATTTGTGTTCAATAATACCTGCTCTTGAGTTTAAGAGAAATTATGAATGCATACCTAAAAAGAATGTGAAAAAGCTTTCGGAACTTTCAAGATATGTTGATGAGATAGCAAATCTCGTGCCGGACGATTCAAGACCGTATATCGGAAACAATGCTTTTGCGCACAAAGCGGGAATACATGTTTCCGCAATAGAAAAAAATCCTGAAACTTATGAACATATAAATCCTACCCTTGTCGGGAATGAAAGAAGAATTCTGATAAGCGATTTATCCGGTAAAAGCAATATTATGTCCAAGTTCAATGAAATGGAAATGGGCATTAAAGATACCGATGACGGAAATGCCTCTGAAAAAATTAAAAAAGTTATAGAGATAGTTAAAGAAAAGGAAAATAACGGATACCAATACGAAAATGCCGATGCTTCTTTCTTTTTAATTACAAAGAAAGCTTTAGGATCTTTTAAACCTTTCTTTTCTTTAGAGTGTTACAGACTTATAATTGAAAAAGATTCTGACGGGAATATAGTTTCCGAAGCGACAGTTAAGCTTGATGTAAGAGGCAAAGAAGAGCATACTGTTGCGGAAGGCAACGGTCCGGTCGATGCTTTAAGCAACTGCCTGCGCAAGGCATTGATAAAATATTATCCGGATATAAAAAGCGTATTTTTGATGGACTTTAAAGTGAGAGTTGTAAACAGCGGTGCAAATACAGCTGCAAAAGTAAGAGTATTGATTGAATCTTCCGACGCTTCAAAAAGCTGGGGAACAATCGGCGTCAGCGAAAATATCATAGATGCATCTTGGCAGGCTCTTTCCGATTCAGTTGAATATAAACTGTTAAAAAGTAAAAAGTAATCAAAACTAGGTGCAGCAAACATATTTTTTTGTCAATGCTAGACGATTGCTAAGATTATTATTGTGATTTTAGAAAATTTAAATAAGGCTGGATGTAAGCAAACAATTACACAAATCAGAAAAGCTGGTATGAATAACCCGAAAATGAAATTTATAGGCGTAAAAGTCAGCATGCAGGATGAAACCAGGCATTGATTAAATAGTTGTTGAAAGAAAGTTAACTTTATCAAGGTTCGTTAACTCGGTTAACTCGATTTTAGAGAAGGAGTTTGCAGGGCTGGCCGAAAAAGTAATGCCTTCTACTATAACTACCCCGAAAACCAAATTTAAATTGGAAAACTGTATCTTTTCGTCTGTTAATATAAACTGAAAAAGCAAGATAGTAAATCTCTAATTGCTTATTTTTCTATAAGCTTCTGCGATTTAACTGAAATGTTTTACTTTTGTGCAGCGTCTTATCTCTTTTAAAATCTTATAAGTTTTCGGGCATTTTCTCATTAAAAAACGTTCAAAAGTTTCTGATAACTTGCCATCGGCCAGAACTCGTCTGCAACCAAATCCTCAGCAATGTCAACCTTTTTTCTTAATTTTGTCAGAATTTCTGTGCCTTTAGATGAAAATTCATCGGCTGTTGCAGTAATATCGCTGTAATCTGCAGCAAGAAAGTTATCCAGATCAATACAATATTTTTTTATATCATCGTAAAGTTTAATCAAAATTTCAAACTCTTTTGAGAATATTTCTGGCTTTATGTTGAACTTGCTTAAGTTTTCGTTTGCCTTTGCCAAAAGATTTATCTGTTTAAGAATTGCAGGAAGCAGGAGAGTGTTTACGACTTTTACCGCATATTTGTATTCAATCTCTTTTGTCTTTACATAGTTTTCAAGTTTTATCTCGATTTTTGACCTTAATTCTCTTTCGGTTAATATGTTATATTTTGAAAAAACTTTTATTACGTCGTCATTAAGGAAAAGTTTCAATGCCTGTGGAGTATTCTTTGCATTGGGCAGTCCTCTTTTTGCGGCTTCTTCATGCCAGTCCTGAGAATATCCGTTTTTCTCAAATCTGATGTCTTTTGTTTCCGTAATTATTTCTTTTACCACTTCTAAAGCTTTCCTTTTTATGTCGTCGCCTTTCTTTGCTTCAATTCTTTTGTATATTTCGTCAAATCCATAAGCTGCAATAAGATTAAGCGTAGTTCCTGCTTCTGCCGGATTTGATGAAGAACCGAGTGCTCTGAACTCAAATTTGTTGCCGGTGAAAGCGACAGGCGAAGTTCTGTTTCTGTCAGAATAATCCTTATTGACTTTCGGAAGATTCTGTATGCCCAACGTAATTTCGTTTACTTCTTTTTCATTTATTGTGCTTGCTTTTTCTATTGAATCTAAAAGATCGTTTATAAATTCGCCCAAGTAAACGGATATAATTGCTGGTGGAGCTTCATTTGCGCCTAGTCTGTAGTCATTACCGGCGTCTGCAACGCTTGCTCTTAAGATTCCGCCGAATTTCTTTATGCCGAGCAGTACTGCACTGATGGCTAAAAGAAACGATATATTCTTAAGCGGAGATTTTGAAGGTTCAAAATAATTTGTGCCGGTATTGTCACCTATAGACCAATTGAAATGTTTTCCCGAGCCGTTTACGTCCGCAAACGGCTTTTCGTGCAGTAGAGCAACCATATTATGCTTATCGGCAACTTTTATAAGAATTTCCATTATCTGCAAGTTATGGTCTATCGCCAGATTTTCTTCCTGATAGAGAGGCGCCAGTTCAAACTGGTTTGGAGCGACTTCATTGTGTCTTGTTTTTACCGGGATGCCTTTGCGGTATAGTTCATGATCGACATCTTCCATGAATTCTAAAATATTTCCTTTAATATTTCCGAAGTAGTGGTCTTCCATCTGCTGCCCTTTTGCAGGTGTATTGCCGAAAAGAGTTCTTCCGGTAACCGCGATATCAGGTCTTGATTTTACGATTTCTTTTGAAAGGAGAAAATATTCCTGTTCAATGCCTGCAAAAACTTTTATATGTTTTGCGTTTTTATTTCCAAGCAGTTTCTGAAGATTTATTAATTTTTCGTTTAAAGCGGTAAGGGATCTAAGCAGAGGTGTTTTAAGATCGAGAACTTCTCCGGTCCAGGAAAGGAAAACCGAAGGAATTACCAGAGCCTTTGTTTTCCCTGCTTCAAGAAGAAATACAGGAGATGTAGGGTCCCATGCGGTATATCCTCTTGCTTCAAAGGTTGACCTTATTCCGCCCGATGGAAAAGAAGAAGCGTCAGGTTCAGATTGGACAAGCTGAGAGGCCGAGAATCTCTCTATTATTTCTCCGTCGGCGCTGTGATCTATAAATGAATCGTGTTTCTGAGCAGTGCCGACTCTTTGAGGCTGAAACCAATGCGTAAAATGCGTTGCGCCGTTTTCAAGCGCCCATTCTTTCATTGCGTGCGCGACTTCACCTGCTATTGACTGGTCTAAAGGTTCCAAATTTTCAATAGCTGCTGTAAGTTTTTTGTAAATATTTTTGCTTAATTTTTGTTCCATTACTTTCTTTGTAAATACTAATTCGGCATAGTAATCATGAATTGATCGCATAAATTCTCCTTCTTATATCTTGTAAAAATATACATTAATTTAACATTTTGCCGATATGATGTCAACACGGAAACATATAAAATTTTAGATTATTTATGATTTTGTTGTTTTTTTGCAATTGGGTCGGGGAGGCAGAAAGAACGCCGGAAATTTTAATTTCCGGCGTTCTTTGTTGCTTTATATTTTATTTAAGTCTGTTATTTCACTTGAAGAATATTGAGAATGTAAACTATGATTACGATACTGCAGAAAACATAGCGTCCCATAGGTATAATCCACTTGCCGACCGGTTTAGAGCGTCCGCTTTGAATTTCCTGAAAAACCATACTTTTTGGAACAATCCAAAAAAAGAAAATGCCGCTGACTAAAGCGCAGAACGGGATTAAATGGATTTCAAGAATATCAATGACGCCTCTGATATTTCCCACTACAAAAATATTGCACATAAATGCCGTTGTTATACAGACAGAGGCTACAGCCCAAAGTCTGGAAATTTTAAGTTTATTTTGCATTACTTCAACCACGACTTCAAACATGCCTATAAGCGAAGTAATCGCGGCAAAAAATACCGCAATAAAGAAAATAAACATGAAAAACTGTCCCAAAGGTATGCCTTTAAAAATATCAGGCATTGTTATAAACATAAGAGCAGGTCCGGCTTTGATGTCTTTGCCGAAAGCAAATACAGCAGGAATTATTAGCAAAGCTGCAATTATTGAAGCCATTGTATCTAAAACTACAATATTCTTTGCAGAAGAAATTATATCGTCGCTTTTATTTGAGTAAGAACCGTATACTACCATAGTCGATCCTCTTATCGACAGCGAGTAAAAAACCTGTCCCAGAGCCAGCATCCATGTTCTGGGATCAAATAAAAATTCCCATCTCGGAGTAAGAAGATATTTATATCCTTCCAAAGCATGCGGCAGAAAAATAACTCTTATCGCCAAGACCAAAAGCAGAATAATAACTGCAGGGATCATAAATTTACAGCATCTTTCAATGCCTTTTTCAATACCATTTACTATAGCTATGCCGGCAGCAAGTACAGTGATGATAATCCATAATAAGGGTTGGCTATTGTTGACGAAATCAAAATATTGAGAGCTGTCAGTCGCATTAAAAGCCGAACCGGTAGTCGACCCTACCAAAAAGCGCACTACCCATGATACTACCAAAGTATAACCTATTGCTTGTATTAAAGAAACTAAAACGCATATCCATCCGAAAATCTCTCCCGTTTTTCCGTTTTTGCCCCGTATTTCTAGAACTTTTTTAAAAGCTCCGACAGGACCTGAACCTGTAAGTCTGCCGATGGACACTTCGCCGATTACTGCAATAAATCCCAAAACAAGCAAACAGGTAATGTAAGGAATTATAAATGCTGCTCCGCCCATTTCTCCTACGCGGTATGGAAAAAGCCATATATTTCCCAAACCTATAGCTGAACCTGCGGCAGCAAAAATCAAACCCCATTTTGATGAAAAAGAATCTTTGGTAGCACTCATAATTGCTGTTTCTCCAGTGTGTTCTTATAACTTTTTCAATCTTTTCTTTACAGGTCAAAAAAACTACTTTTTCATATAAATAAAGACAAGTGACATTATAAAATTTTTTTCTTATTTTATCAAATAAATTTATGCGTTATATATATGTTTTTCATCTGCAGCCTTCATAGAACACTTTATCTTTATTACTTTATTATCTGTTTTCTTTAAATTACATAACAGAGAGGATACTTTTTCGCATCGTTGAAGTTCTTCTCTTAGGCTATACTTGCGCCGTTTTACAATAGGGAAGAGGAAACTTTGCGTCACACTAAAGGTTAAAAAACGACGGGGGGGGGGTTAAACATATATCTATTGATTGAAAAGTCTGCTGTTAAGCCATTGGTAAAAGACGCAGTTTTCGGGCAAATAAAGACAAGATGTTGTGTAAGCATATATAAAAAATATAAAAGAGATTTTAGTCGGTATAGTTAAGTTCTATTTCTAAGCCTAAGTCTTTTATCATTTGTTTGTCGGAAGTTATGCCTCTGCCTATTGTGGTGAGATAGCCGCCGGTCATCATACCGTTTGCACCTGCTTGAAATATCCAAGATTGTAAGTCTCTCAGATTTGCTTCTCTGCCGCCGCAAATCATAATATCTGGAGTTTGCAGGATTATTCTGAAAACTGCTATTGTTTTTAAAATTTCAATAGGCGGCATTGCAGGTAAGTGTTCGAGTGCTGTACCTTTGATAGGCATTAAAAAGTTCATTGGAATGCTGTTAGAATCGAGATCTTTTAAGGTAAATGCCAAATCTATTCTATCCTTAAGACTTTCGCCCATACCGAAAAGTCCGCCGGAACAAATTTCAAAACCGAATTTTTTGGCTCTTTTTATCGTGTCGACTCTTTCCTGATAGCTGTGCGTAGAACAAATATTGGGATAAAAATTTTCAGACGTTTCAAGATTGTGATGCATTTTTTTTATGCCGGCTTCTTTAAGTTTAAGAAAAGTTTCGTCTGATATTTTGCCTATGGAGACGCCTAAATGCGATACTTTCTTATGTTTTTTAAACATTTCGCAAAGTTTTTCTATTTCAACATCGTTTAAAGAATTGCCGCTTGAAACAATGCCGAAACAGTCCACATTTTCTAACGCTTTAATGGAAAATTCTTTTATTTTTTCAGTATCTGTAAGAGAATATACTTTCACATCGGTTTTATTGAAAGCTGATTGAGTGCAAAATTTACAGTCTTCGCTGCACTGTCCTGATTTTGCGTTTATGATAGAACAAACTTTTATTTTGTTACCCTTGTATTTTCTGCGTATTTTGGCAGCTGCAAAAAAAATCTCTTCGAGTTCAAAATCAAAAAGTTTCAGAGCTTCTTTTTTTGTAACCTGTTTACCACTTACAATTTCAAGTATTAAATTTTCCATTTGTATTTTCTTCAATATTATAAAACTACATTTCAAATAAATTTTACAATATGTAAATAAAACTGTCAACCTTAAGATATATGAGGTTGACTAAATGAATAAAAAACTGCAGACTTTTTCAGACGGTATTCAATTTTTGAATAACTTAAGTATTAATTATGACCTTTTGTCTTTTAGAAAGTTGAAATTGTTGACTAGAAAAATGCATAGCGGATATATTTGAGAATATATTGTGAGTTGAATCTCATCTTTTCTGTTTTAATTTACATTTTATCCGGAACGGAAATCCCCAAAAGATTTAACCCGTTTTTAATTATTATCGCAACGCTTTCAATTAGTTTAAGTCTTGCAGAAGTAAGATTTGTGTCATCAGTCAAAACGCGGCATTTCTCATAGAATTTGTGGAATATATCGGCAAGTTCAATTAGATAGACCGTAAAATGATGCGGACTCATAGTTTTTTCAGATAAGGCAAGTGTATCGCAAAACGCCGCAAGTTGTTTTATTAAATCTCTTTCTTCTTTTGTGTTAAGTAAAGAAAAATTTATATTTTTGATTTCTGTTGTAATACCGCTTCTGTTTTTACTCTCCCTAATAATAGAACTGCATCTTGCATTGACATACTGAACATAAAAAACCGGATTTTCGCTTGACTGTTTTTTTGCAAGTTCCAGATCAAATTCAAGCTGTGAATCGGGAGCACGCAGTAAAAAGAAAAATCTGCATGTGTCTTTTCCGACTTCGTCTACAACTTCTTTTAAAGTTATAAACTCGCCTGTACGAGTTGACATAATTACGGACTGTCCGTTTCTTACAAGCAAGACAAACTGGTAAAGAATAATATCTAACACTTTTTTATCAAAACCCAGCATTTGTACGCAGGCTTTTATTCTTGCGACATATCCGTGATGATCTGCCCCCCAAAGATTGACAAGTTTTGTAAAACCCCGTTCAAATTTGTTTTTGTGATACGCCGTATCAGAAGCTAGATAAGTATATCTGCCGTCGCTTCTTTTTAAGACTCTGTCTTTGTCATCGCCGAATTTTGTTGAAGCAAGCCATAATGCGCCGCCTTTTATGTAAGCGTCGCCTTTCGCAAGCAGATATTCGCATGTCTTATCAACTTCTGTTTTGCCGTTTTTATCTTTATTGGCAGTTATTTTACTCTCGGAAAACCAGTCGTCAAATTCTACTGCAAAATCTTTCAGATTGTCCTTTATACCGGACAGAATATCCTTTACGGCTTCATATTTAAAATTTATTTCATCAATATCTCTATCTCTGTTTTCAGAAACCAGACGTTTTGCAATATCAATAACATATCTGCCCTGATAGTAGTCTGCAGGGAAATCAATTTTCTCGCCTTTGAGCTGCCTGAAACGAATTTCTGCAGATTTCGACAGAACAAGCATTTGGTTTCCGTAGTCGTTTAAATAATATTCTTTTGTAACATTATATCCCAGATGTTTTAATATTCTTGCAATGGAATCGCCTATCGCGGCGCCGCGTCCGTGTCCAATATGTAAAGGTCCGGTAGGATTTGCCGAAACAAATTCCACCAGAATTTTCTCTTTATTGTTTTCAGGAAAACTGCCGTACTTATCTTTTTCTCTAAGAATTGTCTCAAGTTCTTTGTAAAAAATTTCATTTTTAATACGCAGATTAATAAAACCCGCTCCGGCTATTTCAGCTTTTTCTATAAGTTCTGGAATTTCTTTAACCGTAATGTCTATAAGTTCCTGAGCGACGGTTCTAGGCTTTGTTTTAGCTTTTTTTGCTATAAGCATTGCTGCATTAAGGGCAAAATCGGCATCGATATTTCCCGGCGGAATCTCTAAGGTAAAGTTCAGTCTGTCCGTTATTCCTTTATCCTGTAAATATTTTGCGATTATAGCTTTTAAACTGTCTTTTATATTTTGTCTTATCATTTCCAGACTTCATATTTAATCTTTTCGGGCTGCCAGCCGTTTTTCGGAGGATTGTTGTCTGCCGATTTTCCTATGACGACGAGAGAAAAGGCTTTTATATTTTCGGGAAGATTAAAAAGTTTCTCCATAGCTTTTGATTTTTCTTCATTAGAGTAAACGCCGCACCAGACTGATCCGTATCCTCTTGCAGTAGCCGCAAGGAGTATATTTTGGGTTGTCGCCGCACAATCCTGAGGCAGATATCTTTCAAAAGCGGCATTTTGATCGCCTACGACCAAAATTGCTAAGGGAGCCTGCAAAATCATCTGCGCGGCGTGATGTAGAGAAGCAATTTTTTTATGTGTTTCTTTGTCTTTTATTACGATAAAAGAATAACATCTCGTATTTCTCGCTGTAGGAGCAGACATAGCGGCGCGCAAAATATAATCTAAATCCTCTTTTTTAACGTCTTCGTCTGTATATTTGCGGACGCTTTTCCTTTCAAGTAAAATATCCATTTAGTTTCTCCTGTAGGGTGTTTAATATTGTTTTCAATTCTTTTTATCATATTGGGTGGGCTTTATCTCTATAAAAAACTTTTTGGCTGTCTATATTGTCTAAATATTGCTTTTAATTGTATCAAAATTTTCATATACGGCATATATTTCTAAGATGGGCTGACAGGCAATTCTTTGCTATAATAAATCGTACATTTAAATCCGTTGGTGTAAAGTCTTAAGGAGACGGAGGTAAAAAACGCAGTCGTGGATGCGAGAGAATATAATTTCGCAATAAACGTTTAATTTTTCTTTTGTCTTTTGGCTGAAGAAAACAGAGGCGCGGTAAAAACATATAAGAAATGAAAGAAATATTAACTAAAAATTTAAATCCTTCTCAGATAGAAGCCGTTCTTTGCACCGAAGGTCCTTTGATAATTTTTGCCGGAGCAGGAACAGGCAAAACCAGAGTCATCACGCACAGAATTGCATACCTGCTTTCTTTAGGCGTTGCGCCGCAGTCTGTTCTGGCTGTCACATTTACCAACAAAGCTGCTTCGGAAATGAAGAAAAGAGTATCTGATCTTATCCCGGGGATAGGAGCAAATGCGTGGGTATCGACATTCCACTCGTTCTGCGCTCATTTTCTGTATGCTGAAGCTTCAAGAATCAGCTTAAGTCCCGATTTTTTAATATACGATTTTACCGATCAGAAAAGCGTAGTCAAGGATTGTATAAAAGAATTGAATATTGATGAGAAAAAATTTAAACTCTCGACAATAGTGAATAAAATAAGCCGCGCAAAAGACGATTTAAAATTTCCGTTTGATATGGCAGCCGAAGCCGAATATGCGGGCGATTTTTTCGGAACTACGGTGGCAAAAATTTACGAACTCTATCAGAAGAAATTAGAAAGAGCTGACGCTATGGATTTCGGCGATCTGATAATGCGGACTGTTTCAGCTTTGCAGCAGCATTCAGAACTGCTGGAGCGTTATCAAGAGAAATACAAATATATTATGGTGGACGAATATCAAGATACAAACCACGCCCAGTATATATTTATAAAGCTGCTTGCAAGGAAACACCACAATATATGCGTCGTCGGTGACGATGATCAGTCAGTCTATTCATGGAGAGGGGCTGACATAAATAATATTCTGGATTTTGAAAAAGATTATCCGAACGCAAAATCGGTAAAATTAGAGCAAAATTACAGGTCAACTCCGAAAATTTTATCAACAGCTGACAAAGTCATAAAATACAACAATGCAAGAATATCAAAACGGTTATGGACGCAGAATCCTGACAACGGATCCGTAACAGTTTTAAAAGCCGTAGACGAAAATGTCGAGGCTGCAAAAATTGCTGAGTTAATTTATTTGAACGCATACGACAATAAATATAAATTTTCAGATTTTGCGGTTTTTTACAGGACAAATGCACAGTCCCGCACATTTGAAGACGCTTTCAGAGTCCACCGCATACCTTATGCTGTTGTAGGTACGCTGCGGTTTTATGACCGCGCGGAGATTAAAGATGTCATAGCTTACTTAAAACTTATACACAACCCTAACGACAATGTGAGTTTTAAAAGAATTATAAATGTTCCCAGAAGAGGAATCGGAAAAACGTCTATAGAATCGCTCGAGAAATTTGCGCAGCTTAAAAACATGTCTATCTGGCAGTCCGTGCCTTTTGCGCAGGATGCGGGTTTAGCCAAGATACCCGTAAAAGCTTTAAATTCTTTTGCGCAGTTTATAAAAGATTTTTCCGTATTGAAAGACAGCGGTTCCGTTAAACTGATAGCCGAAAAAGTCATAGCAGATTCCGGATATTTAAAAGAACTTGAGGTGGAAAACACGCCCGAATCGAAAGTAAAAATAGGAAATATGCAAGAATTGATATCCGCTGTTGATGACTTTGAAACCCGTTCGCCGGATAAATCGCTTGCCGAATATTTGACACAGATTGCCTTGATAAACAGTGCAGATTCTCCTGACGAATCAAAAGGAAAAGTTACTTTAATGACTTTGCATTTAGCTAAAGGACTGGAATTTGATAATGTTTTCATCTGCGGACTTGAAGAAAGATTGTTTCCTATAGGTGAATCCGTTTTTAATGACAAAGAATTGGAAGAGGAAAGAAGACTTATGTATGTGGGAATGACAAGAGCGAAAAAACGTTTGTATTTGTGCTGGTCGACAGAAAGAAAAGTTTACGGTAAGACAATGTGGAATATACCGTCACGCTTTATTGAGGAAGCGGGATTTAAAGACGAGTCTGCCGAAATGGAACAAAACCGAAGCCAGAATTTTCAAAACAGATTAAGTCAAGAATTTAACGGAATAATACAGAGCAACGGGTTCAGTCGGGGACAAAATTCCCGAAGTTTTAATAAAAAATCTTTTAAAGCCGAAATAGTATATACAAATGCCGAGAGTTGCGGTTATATGCCGTCCGAAAGCGAGATAACAAAAGACGAGCAGCTTGATAATCCCGCTGGAGATTTGAATCCGTACAAAATAGGAACGGCGGTCTCGCATCCCGTTTTCGGCAGAGGAAAAATTATTGAAAAAAACGGTGTGGGGAACGATTTAAAACTTGTAGTTTTATTTGAAACCGGGCAGTGGAAAAAACTGCTTGCAAGAATAGCCAATCTCACTTTGATCTAATATTGCGGATTTCCATGCAAGTCCCGGAGCTGCCGGGAGACCTTAAGGATTAAAGATACCATTAACTGTCTGCCGAAAGACAGCGTAATTGCATTGTTCCCGTTCCGAACTTCCGTCGTATTTAGCAGTTTCAGGGCATCTGTCCGTAATTATTTTAAGCTGCTTAAAAAGACTATTGCCGCAGTCAAACGTATCGTTAATTTTTCTCCCGCATGGATATATATGTCTCTTTGACGGTGATTTTATAAAATTTCAGCAATTTTATAAAATGTCTGAATGGATTTTAAAAAATACTTCCGCATTGCTGAAAAAAATGTAAAACCAAACTGTATTATATGCCAAAGTTTTGATATTTCGCTCTTTGCAGACAAAACTTCCAGCGGGCTTTTTGTCAAATATGCAGATGTCGGCGATGCGACCATTATATTGCTTTAAAAAATAATTTTCTTGCGGGCAACGCAATCCTGCATTTAGAAAACATAAAATGTAAAAACATTTTTCTTTTCGGAAGATGCGTCGGTTCTTTAGCGCTGGAATCAAATTTTTCAGATTGGTTTAGAGAAAAAAAAATATCGGCTGTAGATATGGAATCTTCAATAATTTTGTCTGTGGCAAAAGAAATAAAGAGAAAAACTGCCGCGTCAAGAAAAAAACTCGCAGATATGATTTTAAGGTTCTGCAATGAAAAATAATCCGGAAAATTTAACCGAGGACAAGGTTTTTAAAAATAGGTTTCCCAATTTCGGCATCAATAAGTCCAGAGAAATATTGCGACTGTTAAATGAAATATCAAAAATTGAAAAGATAAAAATTGAGAGTCTTTTGAATGATTTTCACAGAAAAGACTATAAATCAGTCAAAGAGTTTTTTCTCAAACGTAAATACCCCGGGACTTTCGGCAAAATTTCCTTAAATTCTTTTTATCTGCCTAAATATGAAACTGATATTTTGTTAAAAGCTGATTTAAGATCCCGGAAATTTTATCCGAAAAATATTTACTACGAATCAGACGCTGGTATAACTCCGCTTTTTGAGAGAGTTAAAACATTATTTCCAGATTCAAAATGTGCCGAAAATAGAGTCGTTAAAAAGTTTCATAAAAAATAATTCTTTTACCGTACAAGACTATAATAACCGCAACAGCAATCTGTTTATTGTAAAGGAAAAATATGATTTTTTTAAAAAATATCCCTGTACTTCCGAAGTTGTAAACTGCGGGTATTCGGTTATGAATTTGGATGTGGGCTTGCATATACGACTGCAGCTATTGTCTTTTGCGGGGATATCAAAATTTAGCCGGTATCGTCATACCTTATAATATTGAAGATTATCTTTGCGATGAAAAAATTGAGAGTTCGATAAAAGAGTTTTTTAATTTTAAAAGAATAGGAAGTGGCGAATTTACAGATTCATTAATTTTTGGCGATATTACAAGATTTTCAACAAAAATAATCGGCTACTTTAAAAAAAAGAATGATATCTTTTTTGAATTTAAGACAAAAAGCGCAAATATCAAAAATCTGCTTGAAAGCGGAGGAAAAGAAAATATTGTTGTTGCATGGAGCGCAAATTCAATAAGAATCAGCAAAGCCAACGAATTTAAAACTCCGCTAATTAGAGAAAGGCTCGAAGCAGCAAAAGAATGCGCTTTAAGCGGTTTCAGCACAGCTTTTCATTTTGATCCGATAATTTATTATGACAACTGGAAACAGGGATATAGAGAAACAATAGATATGGTTTTTGACACCGTGCCAAATTACAGCATACAGCATAAAGTGGATAAGTCTGGGATCTTTGAGAATGCCGTCGGCACAGAAAACGGTTATTGAAAACCGTTTTCCCGGTACCGAAATACTAAACGGCGAACTTCTTTTAGAACAAGGCTCTAAATTGAAATGTATAAATACTTAAACCGGATTATTAAATCAAAAAAATCAAGAGCCGTAGTATATCTGTGCATGGAAGACAGTCAAGTGTGGAAAGCAGTGTTCGAAGCTTAATTCTCAAAGAACTGAATTTTTCAAACTTATTACCGGAACAGTCGGTTTACCCGCGTTCCAATATTATCACTGCTATTTCGCTTGTGTTAAATAACCTCATCGGCGGTCCCCATAAGCGCGTTCCAGAAGTTATGTACATAACCGCATCGTTATTATAATATAAACCGTAATGGTATTTCATTAAATATTTTCTCGCTATTTCAACAGGCGGAATCTGTCCCGCATGGGTATGTCCTGAAAGCTGTATTATTTTTATATCGTTATGTTTTGAAGCTTCGTCAAAAGATTTCGGGTCATGGCTTAAAAAAATTACGGGATAATTTTTATTCACCTCGGCAAAAACTTTTGAAATTTTTTCAGGTTTGTCGCAGTCTATATAGTTGATACCCGCCACATTAATCAGATTTTCAACCAAAACGCTTTCGTTCTGAAGGGCTTTAAATCCCAATTTTTCAAGCATTGAAAAATACGACTCAATGCCCGTATAATATTCATGGTTTCCCGAGACGGCAAAAACGCCGTATTTTGCTTTTAATTTTTCAAAACCGTATTTAACATATTTGCCGTTTTTGTTAAGATCAGTATCCATTACATCGCCCGTAATAACTATCATATCGGGTTTAAAAGACACAGCCTTATCAAAAATTTTGTTCATAATTTCAGACGAAGTAAACGAACTGATATGTATGTCTGAAAGCTGTACTATTTTCAAGGAATCGACTGGGAGCTGCGGAACTTTTATTTTTATTTCTTTTACGTTAAATATAAACGCAAAATTCAACAAAGACCAGACCGATGCTGCCATACTTAAAATTACAGCTGTCAGAGTTGAATAATATCTCAAATTTCTGACTTTAAACACTAAATTAACCGAATTCAATATATCGTTTGTGGCAAGAAAAGAGAACATTATTGCGCAGATTCCCATGCATATAAATCCAAATGTCCCTATTGCGGACATAAATGGAATTTTGTTATGGCCGGCGGCAAGCGAAAGAAGGCTTATAATTCCGAAAGTAGCAAATGTCACATATAAATAGGTACTGTAAGGTCTGCGGATATTTAAACCTGAATTCACGCGCCATGCAATATAAAGATATCCGGTTAAGTATATTGCTAGTATCGTTAAAATCGTTAAAATAGACATCATGCCGTTCTCAACTGTTCTATGAGATCTTTTCGCGCTTTCAAAAGAAATTCCTTTGCTGGGTTAGAAAAGTAATCGGGATATGACCATGGAAGTTTAACAACTTCGGGTTTTTTATATATCGCTGTGACTTCTCCGTATATACCGTCGGAGAGATAAATTCTATGGCTGTAATCTTTTGTCGTAGCGAGAATAATGTTTGCAGGAGTTATATACCCGGGATCAATATTTATCCGTCTTTTGTTGTTTACAGAAAAGCTGTCTTCGGTTGAGTTTGTAAAAATTTTTATTCCGGCAATATCGGCAGCAGTTATTAATTTTTTAAACGAAATCCAAAAACGTTTCAAATTATTGCCCATTTCGGGATTATAGTAATCCGAAAAGTCAAAAGGCATAACAACGCTTGTCAAATCAATTTCACCGAATTTTTTTTCAAGTACTGCAAGTGTTTTTTGTTCTATTTCTACACCTGAGGAAATTATGCCGCAGAACAATTTCACTTTTTTCGGCGCTCCTATAACACCCATTCTTCCCGCTCCTGATCATTTTTGTTTTATGCAGAGACAGTTTACTATAAAGCATTAAAATTGTAAAATATACATGATACATGTTAAGTTTTAGATATTGAGAGCTGTTAAGAGACTTTTAAATCCAGTACACGATTATATTTGACGACGGGAAGGTTGGAAAAGTATAAGGATATTATAAGTGAAAAAATTAATGTGTTGTTTTTTTTACTACGTTGTGTTTTTTCGGTTGCAATAAAAGGAGGAACCCTGTAGGATGTAGTCCCGCTGGTCTTGGAACTAATGCTAAAGCTGGTGCTGCTGATGCTGAAATTCCTGCTGGAATTGCGGAGAAATTTGATTGGCTCTTATCGTGTTCTTTTCATGGAATTCCGAATGGGTAGCTGGTCCTACGGTAGCAGTTTTATTTTGTAGTTGTTGTAAATGTTGCTGTTGCGGAAAACAGTTATCGGGTACTCCTAAAGCTACTTCTTCTGCATAAAAAATGGAATTTAATACTGTAAAATGCTTAAATTTAAAACGCAAATAAAATAGTAGAAGATGTATTGTAGTCAAAAAAGTTTTAAAATGAAGAGAGAGAAAAAACGTCGAGTATCTGATAATCTGGAAAACGCCCAGGAGGAGATTAGAAGGCTGAATGCTAATAAGGTTAGGCAACGGGAATTGCAGAGACAAGAGATTGAAAAAGAGAATAATAGGCTAAGTCAAGAGATAAAAATGCGGGAAGATAATATTATGTTTCTGTCTTATTATACGGACCAACAGAAAAAGATGATAAAATTGTTGTCAATAGCTCCTTCTGAGAAAAACACTTGGACTAAAATAAAAAAAATGGTTAGATCCATATTGAATAATGTTTTATTTAAGCGCTTGGCGCTTGTACGGGCATGATATCGCTGTAGTGACCTAAAAGAGGCGGAATTCTTTTACGGCGGGGTATTGCCTTTGGAAAATCTGTGAAAAAACTAAAGCTCTTCACGATTATTTCTAAAGTCAGAGTACGTGTTGATTTCTGCGGGTATGTGTCCGGCGATTGGAAAATGGTTACGTTTGTTTACTGCGCTAAAAACGGTTAAAATAAAGATTTACAATGAAAAAATTTTTTTTAACGGTATTTTTTACATTAATCTTTGCGGCAGATATTTTTTGTTTCGGGGATTTTACCGAAAAAACTGACTATTTTGTAGAGTTTCAGGAAAAATCGCCAGGCATGTCGGCAGTACTGCATGTCAATTTCGTAAGCGTTATTCCAGAACCTAAAGAAGCGGAAGAAATAGTGAAACAACAGTTAAAAATATACGGAAATATGCCCGCGGCAAATAAAAAAACGCCGAAGTATAAGAATATTATCGGCTCGGCATGGCATATAAATAAAGCGGATCCTGCAAATCCCGTAAAGATTAAATTTCAAAAAGACTTAGCTGCTTACGTATGGCTTGGCAAGACAAGAAAAATTGTAGCATTTCCTGATTATATATCTTTCTTAAAAAAAGAAAAAAACAGCAAAAAGCTTAAATATAAAGAATCTAAAAAGCGCTTACAAGAGGCAGAAGGTTGAGACGCTATTTGCTTTGTTTTACTCGTCTCTCATGGCGCAGAACTCTCCGCACATTGTACATACGTCTTCCTGTTGCGGCGGAAGTTTTTCTCTTTCTCTTGCAAATTTTATGGGATCTATGCAGAATTCTTTTTGTTTTTCCCAGTTTCTTGCTTTACGCCATTTGGACATTTCGGCATCGCGTTCGCTTGCGCCTTTAACGCTTTTAACAATATCTGCGGCGTGCCCGGCAATTCTTGCGGCGATAACGCCTTCGCTGACATCCTCAACGTCAGGAAGTCTTAAATGTTCGGCAGGAGTGACATAGCAGATAAAATCGACTCCGTAAGATGCCGCCAATGCACCGCCGATTGCAGAGGTTATATGGTCATAACCCGCGGCTATATCGGTTACCAACGGTCCTAAAAAGTAAAGCGGCGCTCCGTGTCCCAATCTTTTTGCAATAGTTACGTTTGCTTCAATTTGGTTCAGAGGAACATGTCCCGGACCTTCTATCATGGACTGAACGCCCGCTTTTCTCGCTTTTAAAACAAGCTCGCCCAAAACTGAGAGTTCGGCAAGTTGCGGTCCGTCTGAAGCATCAAACGCACAGCCTGGCCTGAATCCGTCACCGAGACTCAGTGTAACATCATATTTTTTTGCTATTTTCAAAAGTCTGTCGTAATTCTCAAATAAAGGATTCTCTTTTCCGGTCGCATTTATACACTTAACCAAAAAAGATCCGCCTCTGCTTACAACACCCGCAAGCCTCTTTTGACGATTTAATATTTCTACGGTATCTTTATTAATTCCACAGTGAACGGTAATAAAATCCACACCTTGCTGCGCTTGTTCCTCTATAATGTCAAATAACAACTCGCTATCTATTTCAGATATTTTTTTACCTTTTGCAACCGTTTTGCAGGCAGCTTCGTAAACAGGCACTGTTCCTACCTGTACTGGCGAAGCCTCAAGAATTTCTTTTCTTATCTGTTTTAAGTCGCCGCCTGTTGATAAATCCATAACAGCGTCGGCGCCGGCTTTGACGGCGGCATCAAGTTTTGCAAGTTCCTCTGCAATATCAATATGATCGGGCGAACTGCCGATATTAGCGTTAACTTTTGTTTTTAATCCCTTTCCGACGGCTACTATTTTCTGAAGTTTTCTATTGACATTTTTGGGTATGACAATGGTCCCGTCAGCAACGCCGGCTCTTATAAATTCTTTGTCTAAATATTCGGCTTGCGCCGCGCTCTTTATCAAACCGTTCGCTTTTTTATTTTGAGCATCTTCTATTAATGTCATTTTTCCTCCGTTTATATCTTTGTCGCAGCTTTAATTTGCACTATATTTTTGATTTTTGCTGCGGGGTTTATCCGACACAGTTAACGATAATTTACCTGATTTAACAAGCGGATTCAAAATATATCTCCGGAAATATTCTCTATTTTTAATTTTAATATGATTCTGTATTTCACCTCTGGTTTTAGGCAGTTTGCAGAACGAAAGTATCAATTTTTCCATGGTATCATTTATGATAATTTTATCATAGAAATTTATAGGAAAAACAAATTTGAATATATTTTCATCAAAAATCGTTGGATCATACCTTGCGAAAGTCTTGCAAAATTTATATAACTTTTGAAGTCCTGACCCAAGTTCTTCAACTCTGCCGATTTGTCTAAAAAACTTAGCAATGTTGGGATTTTTAGGGTGTGAAGTTAAATTTGAAAGATTTATAATTCCATTTATATATGGTTTATTGCTGTTTTCCGTAAATTTTTTCTCTTTCTATAATAAATCTGGCAGTCTCTCCGCCAAGATATTCTTTATGCACAATAATATTAGCTATCAACTCGCGAAAAATATTTTCTCTTAAACTTATTCTTTGTCCTTTTTCAATATAAAAATGCTCAGGCAAATACTTGCGACAAAGTTCATTGCACAAGTATATGCATCTATAAGATTGGTTCTTAAGTCTAATCTGTCGTCATATCTGTCATAATTGTCAACTCTCTTAATTAAGTCTATCCTAAATGCCGGAACAGCTGCTGCAATAATCTCATCTTTGCCGAATAAAAGTATTCCTGCCAGAGTAAAACCTTCTTCTCCCGTCATAGGATCTTTTTGGTATAATGCGGAGGTTCTTAAAAGTTCCATATCTGTCATTTGCTGCCAATGATGGTCAGTGCCTGTATATTTGCCAGCTTCCTCCTTGCTTTAGCTATTAAATCTGTTCTTAAATCTTCCAATTTCACCGCGGGAAATATTTTGTTTTCAGAATAAGAACTCTGTTTTCTTATGTATAAGTTTGAAAACTTCTTGGGATGTTATCCGTATATCTAAATTTGTGGAATTATTGCGTATAAATATCTTTTAGCGCACCTGTGAACCTGAGGAACTTTCCGGCACAGTAATATATAAAATTTTCTTCTCATCTATAAAAATTTCCTCAGGATAGAGACAAACTGTCGGCGACAATTTTAATGGGTTGTTTACAGCAGTAACGAAGTCTTGTTTAATTGAAGAAATATGTTCTTTGGCAATTCCGATAATATTTCCGCGTTATCTTTAACTCCAAGTAAAATGTCTCCGCCTTTCGCATTTAAAAATGCGCATACGGTTTCATACACTGTATTTGATATGCCGCGTATGCATTCTTTAAAACTCTATACGCGGAAAGCAACTGTTTTATTTTTTTTATTCACCGTAGAGACTTCTTTGTCAAAGTGCCGCCGTCCACTCTTTTACATTTCGTCTGCAACAAAAACTTGCTATATTTTAAATAAACAGATTTTTCGGCATCGTATGCCATATATCTCTGTTTTTTAAAATCTGCAGATGCTTTTGGAAAAAGAGTTTTTGAATATTCTTCTAAAACTCTTAAAGATTCCTGCGTCCGTTTAAAATTTGCAGTTATTATACCCGCCAGCTCTTTCTTTGATATTTCCGGCATCTGTCTGCCGGAATCGTCAAAAGAATCTCTTTCTTTTATAAGTTCGTCATAACTGCTTCTTAAGATTTTATCGACCCTGTGACGAATCCTGCGGATTTTTTTATAAAGGAAACCATCGTTGAGAATAAAACGCAGAGCGTCTTCAACGACTCTTAAGCCTTCGCGGCAGCGGTTTAAGTTCGCATCTATTATTCTTAGAACTGATTCCCGTTTAAAATTTTCAGGAATTACATTTTCTATATATCTGGGAACGTCAGACGAAGAAACTTTTATTTTGTCCTTAACTTCGCTCTCCGCTTTACATTTTTTTAGAGCCATAGCGGTTTACTATCAGATTTATTAAATTTGTTGTTGATTTTCCTTTTATAAAAGGAAATCTGCAAACTTTCTTCACATATTCTCTTCCGACTATTTCAGATAGCTTATAATCGCCGCCTTTTACCAGAATATCCGGTCGCAGTTCACTTAAAATTTCTTTCGGCGTCTGCTCGCCGAATACGACTACATAATCTACAGACTTTAAAGAGAGAAGCAATTTTGCCCTGTCTTTTTCCCCGGATAAAGGTCTTTGCGGACCTTTAAGACGGCTCGAAGATTTATCCGAATTTATGGCAACTATTAGAACGTTGCCCATGCTTTTTGCTTTTTCAAGAAGACTTATATGTCCCAAATGAAGTAAATCAAAGCATCCGTTTGTGAAAACCACTTTTTTCCCGGCTTTTTGGAGTCTTTTTACTTCTTTCTGCATTTTCTTTCTGGTTAAAGCTCTGTTTTGACAGTCTCTCATTATAAAAAAGGCTATGCTTTTTTCCACTTCAAAACCGGATTTCTTGCCGCTTCCACCTCGTTTAATCTTCCGATAGAAATATTAACCGGCGCATCTTTAAGTTTCTGAGGCTCTTGTGCCGCTTCTTCAGAAATAATTTTAATAAGAGTATCGACAAATGCGTCCATAGTTTCTTTGGATTCCGTCTCGGTAGGCTCTACCATAATCGCTTCTTCAACAATCAGCGGAAAATATACGGTCGGAGCATAATAGCCGTAATCCAAAAGTCTCTTTGCGACGTCTAAAGTTCTTACGTTATTTTTAAACAAAGATTTAGGAGAGAGAACAAACTCGTGCATACATCTGCTTCCGGCGGGGATATCAATTTTATCTTTAAATCTGGCAAGCATATAATTTGCGTTCAAAACAGCCCATTCGGAAACATTTTTCAAACCTTCTGCGCCTAACGATTTGATATATACGTATGCTTTTAATATCACGGGAAAATTTCCAAAAAATGCTTTTAATTTTCCTATGCTTTTCGGTTTTTTATAATTTAGAACAAATTTAGATTTCCTGCTTTCTATTTTCGGAACGGGCAGAAAAGGCTCTAAAAACTCTTTTACGCCGACGGGACCCGAACCAGGACCTCCTCCACCGTGTGGAGTTGAGAAAGTTTTATGAAGATTTATATGCATGACGTCAAAACCCATGTCGCCGGGTCTTACTATGCCCATAACGGCGTTCAGATTTGCACCGTCATAATATAAAAGGCTGCCGTTTTCATGAACTATTCTTGATATTTCAGGTATATTTTTTTCAAAAGCTCCCAAAGTGTTGGGAACGGTAAGCATAACTGCAGCAATATCCGGAGTTAAAAGTTCTTTTAATTTTTCAGGCAATATGCTTCCATCGGATTCCGATTTTAAAGGAACAATTCCGAAACCCGCAAAAGCCGCCGAAGCCGGGTTTGTTCCATGAGCGGTATCAGGAACGATTATTTTTGTCTTTTTTTGTTTTATTGATTTAAAATATTTTGCGATGATTAAAAGCCCCGTAAACTCTCCGTGCGCTCCTGCTGCCTGCTGAAGCGAGAAACAATCCATTCCGGAAATTTCGCATAAGTCTTTTTCAAGTTCGTACATTATTTTTAAAACGCCCTGCATGCTTTTCACCGGCTGATACGGATGTATAAAATTAAAAGCTTCGTTTTTTGCAACGCGTTCGTTTATTAAAGGATTGTATTTCATCGTACATGATCCAAGCGGATAAAAGGATGTACTTAAAGCATAGTTTTTTCTTGAAAGGTTTGTAAAATGCCTTGACAAATCGTTTTCCGTAATACTGGGGAGACCTAAACCGGAATTTCTTTTTAAATTTTCGGGAATCTGCGCATCAATTTCAACATCGGAATTCATGCTATATGCCGGTCTTCTTTCGGAAGACAACTCATTCAATAATTTTTCCATTTTTATACCTTGCCTTTTTCAATTATATTACACGTGTATATAACTTCTTAATCTTAAATTATATCAGGGCTTTTCCCAGACGGCAATACTTTTTCGCAGCGGTACTCTTCCAAACTTTTTCATCTGCTGACTGCTGTTGCCCTTTTGTTGTTTCAAAGAATATACTTTTACGGGATTAAAACCGATTTGTTCCGCCAGTTCTGTTGAGATGAAATCTACGGGAATAATCTCGCCGCCGTAGCGGACATTATCATTGACAAAAGCCACTTTGGCTCCATGTTTTGACAAGCGGAATATTTCTGCAAAAATAAATGACAGTTCTGTAAAATATCCATTGACCATTCGCAGTATGCCCTTGTTATTTATGTCTCCGTTGAAATTGCGTTTCATCAGAGAACTGTTTACTTCATTTAGAGCCTCGTTATTAACGACAATATCCAAAATTTTATCGTAATTCGCTCCTTTTCCCAATGAAACATAATGCTCTTTTAAGCGATTTAATTTTGATTTATTTTCAACCGTGCAGGATAATAATTCCTGTCTCAATTTCTTTATATGATTGTCCGTTGCATTCAAATAACTTAATTCTAAAGCGTAGGTACGCGTATAATCATACCGGTTGCAATAAGGCGGTGATGTTATTACTCCATCCAAAATATTGTTTTCAAGTTTTGGTAATTCAAATAATGCGCTGCCTTCAACAAATTTTAATGCCGAATCTGCAGGACGGTTTTTATCTCTTTGAATGAAAATAATATTTTCCGTAACGCTTCTTAGTTCATTTAACAGCGTTTCTTTCAAAGATGGGATCTCTCTTTTATCTAACCTGATAATTAATGGAGCTTTTCCCTTTTGTTTTCTATATTGCGCGGATTTGAGCATTTTTTTACTTCTATAGTCCCATCTCAAATACTGACCGTCTTTAGCGGTATAGCTGACTTTTTCCAACGAATTTAATATGCAGAGAGTAACAAGGTTTTTAACGATCGCCGAATATCTGGAATTTTTGTTCCATTCTGTAAAAAAGGCTATCTCTCTCTCCGTTTCATCGGGATATGCCCCTTCCGTGATATTAATATAAATTGTTCTCTTCGTATAATCTGTTGGAAGTAATAAATTTTCAATATCTTTTATCAGTTTTTTCAGTTCAGATGTACAATATTTGTAAACTGCTTCTTTAGCGTTAATAGTAATTTTTAAAATTGGTAAAATATCAAAACCTATACTATTAATACCTTTCATTTTGCACACCAATGAAGTTGTTCCCGAACCGACAAAAGGATCTAAAATAGTGTCTCCAACCTGAATCTTAAACTCTTCCAGCAGCCGCTCTACTAAATCTGCTGAAAAACCCTCTTTGTATTTCAGCCATCTGTGGATACAATCTTTTTTACTTAACTGATGGCTTACACTTTGCCTGTTGAAATTATTTGAAATTTCCGTTATATTAATAAGTTTTTGTTCAAGATTTAGGCGGGCGATCTGTTCTCCGAAATTATTCGCAGAAAAACTGTTTACTTTCCATTTCTCAATAGCTGGAGGAATATCTAATAAGTTAAGTTGTCTCATAGTCATAATTTTAATAACCAATCGCAATAATTAACTAATTGCGAATCGATCGTCAGATTGGCAGCACAGGAAAGAGTCTTAGTTTTTAGTTGGGAAAATATTTCGGTTGCCATTCTCTTTTCAATTACTGCCGCGACAAATGAAGTCAATATTTTTATATTTTTTTTAACAAAAGAGTCGCGAATTCTGTTTAATGCGGTATTTCCCGTTTTCCAATGCTCATCAGCTCCGGCAGGGTCAATGCCGCCTTTCAATTCGCCCAGCATTAATATATTTTTTGGTTCGTCTACAATATTGCCGTTTTTGTACAAGCAAGCATCTGATTTAAACAGACATATATCTACATTATTTCTCACAATGGGAATATTCAGATTGAAAGCCAAAACGCGACTTTTGCCTTTTGAATTTATCCACGACAAGGCTTTTAAGTTTTCCTCTATAGCAAAATCATCCGCAGGTTTATTTCCCCAATTTTCAGCTTTACTGCTGAACCATCGATAGTTAATGCCCATTATCGACAAGTTAGAAAGCAATATTCTTATTAATTTTTGTCGCGCAAGAGTTCCGACAATATTACGCATTGAACCGCCCAGAGAATCGCCTTTATTCAAAAGATACCTATAAACCGCTTCATCTGCAAAATACTTGCCTGCAGGTTCAAGAAAATTTTTTATCAAATTTAATATAGCTTTATTCTTATCTTTTTCCGTGAAATAATTTAAAGCTTTATCAGATAATCCAGATGCCGTCAGCAAAGCGGTCCTGATTTCTGAAATTTTCAATAAGGATTTTGCTGTTTTTGCATTTAAAAGCAATACTTTGAATGATTTAGCGCTTTCTATAACAGGCGTAGATCGACGATTTTTTTCTAATGCAAATGAAATAAAGCCAGCCCTCGTTTGTTCGCGAGAAGTTACTAAATCCTCAGGAGTTTTAATATTCATCTTTCATCTTTTATTAACTTCTATGCTTCCGCTAAAATCTCAGTCAGCCTGTCAATTTCGGCTTTAGTTCTCTGCTCCGTTACGCAAAACAAAAAACAATTCTTAAAGTTTTCATTTATACCTATACCGGACAAATCCAAAGGACCGAGAATGCCGTTTTTAAGCAGAACGTTCTGAATTTTCTTAATGTTTTTTGACGTTTCAATGACGAATTCATTAAAAAAAACTTTGTTTTCAAATTTTGATTTAAATCCTTCCAAGGATTTTATTTTGTTAAAAGCATATTTTGCTTTTGATATATTAATTTCGGCAAGATTTTTAAAACCGATGTTTCCCCAGCCTGATAAAAAGACACAGCCTGCCAATGCGTTTAAAGACGCGCTGGTACATATGTTAGACGTTGCTTTTTCTCTTCTTATGTGCTGTTCTCTGGACTGCAAAGTCAGCACGAATCCTCTGTTGCCGTTTTTGTCAGTAGTCTGCCCTACGATTCTTCCGGGCATTTTCCATTCCAAAGCTTTTTTTACAGCCATAAATCCGAATGTCGCTCCGCCCGCGCTCATAGCAGAACCTAAAACCTGTCCTTCGCCGACGGCAATATCGGCTTTGTATTCGCCCGGCGACATAAAAACGCCAAGCGATAAAGGATTTACCACCGCAATAAATAACGAGTTCCTGCTTTTTATAACAGCGGAAAAAGCCTGCATATCTTCAATAACGCCGAAGAAGTTTGGCGATTGTATTATAACCGCCGCCGTATCATCGTCAACAGATGCCTCAACGGCATCTGTTTCTATTGCGCCGTTTTCTGAGACGTTCAAAGTGACGATCTCCGCTCTGGAATTTTCAAGATATGTTTTTACGGTCTGTATATATTCGGGATGTAAACCCTGCGAAATCAATATTTTATTTTTCCCGCTTGCTCTTAAGGCAAGCAGAGCGGCTTCCGCTGTTGCGGTTGCGCCGTCATACAAAGAGGCGTTTGACGTGTCAAGTCCGGTCAAAGCGCAGATTAAACTCTGGTATTCAAAGATAGACTGAAGGGTACCCTGGCTTGCTTCGGCTTGATAAGGTGTATATGCAGTCCAAAATTCTGATCTTCCTATAACTTCGCCTACTAAGGACGGTATATAGTGATCGTAGATTCCGGCGCCTCTGAAAGAAATAAGCACTTTATTTTCGGACGCAATATCTGAAAAATAGTTTAAGAGTTCCTGTTCTGTTTTACCGCCGGAGACATTGAGTTTTTTTGCCCTTAAATCTTTAGGAATTGTGTCAAACAATTCGTTTACGTCATCGATACCTATTGTTTCAAGCATCTTTTTTTTATCTTTTTGATTTTGAGGTGTATAATCCATAAATAATATCTCTTCTTGTTAAATTAAATTTTTATAGCTGTCTGCTTCAAGCAGATCGGCAATCTCTTTTTCATCTGTAAATTCAATTACGAATAAATAGCCGTTTTCATACGGCGACTGATTTATGGTTTCGGGACTTCCCAAAACGCTGTCATTTACCTCAAGCACTTTGCCGCTTAACGGACTGTATATGTCAAAAGCGGATTTTACGGATTCTATAATGGCTGCGGGCTGTGCTTTTTTAACCTGTTTGCCTATCTCAGGAAGTTCCACGTGTACGACGTCCGTAATTTCATGCTGGGCAAAGTCAGTTATGCCGATTTTAGCTTTGTTGCCGTCAATTTTTACCCATTCATGGGTTTTAGTGTACTTTAAATATTGCGGAATATTCATTATGTCCCATCCCTTTTTTTAACATTTTACAAAAATAGAATTTTACGTTTTTACGTCAATACGGTCATAAATAAGATTGAAAAAGTTGCTTTATAATATTTTCTCACTTTACTTAATCTGGTTAAGCCTGTTACAGGCGCTCTCCGCTGCCCGCGTTGCAGGAAAGTTTACCGACACTTCGTTAAAAACGTTCACGGCTTCGTCTTTTGAACCGGAAAGAAGATAATACTCAGCCAAATTCAGATAAATATCTCTTGTAAGAAAATGGTCGGGGTATTTGGCGATAAATTCTTTTGAAACAAGTACGGCGTTAGAATAATCTTTTTTAGAGTCATAAATGTAAATAATCCTTGAGTGCGCAAGCGATTTTATAGCATCGGATTTTCCGTTGTTTACAGTTTCAGTTAAAATCTTTAGAGCTTCATCATATTCGTGAATTTCAGCGAGAAAATCAGCTTTAATAAGTCTTGCATGATACGCGGCGGAAGTTTTTGGAAACTTCGCTATCGTTTCGTCTATAAGAGCGGTTCCGCTTTTTTTGTCGCCATACATAAAAGATGCATAAGCCGCCGCCAGTTTTGCAGATGACGCTTCTTCAGCCGCGTGAAGTCTCAAAATAAATATTCCTATAAAAATTATTGCCAAAGCAAAAGCTACAACCGCAAAAAATTTAGTCTTATTTCCCTTAATCTGTTTTGCGGCAAACTCCGAAATTATTTCTCTGACCGATTTTCTGCCTGATATAGAATTCATTTTTATTGAATCCTTTTGTTTTCAATAATTTCAAGAGAATTCTTTTGCATAATGTCATAATAATTAGACGGTAGACCCGCATCCGACAAAACCTGCGCTATAAGTTCTTTACTCAAAAGATTTTCTGGACTGTGAGTATCGGTGTTTAAAACAAGTTTTGCTTTTTTTTTAAGCGCAACTTCCGCAACTTCTTTGTTTGTTACGTTATGCCCTATTCTTGAGGTGATTTCTATTTTGACGTTATTTTCAGCCGCAATACCGGCTTCCTCTTCGGACAAGTGTCCCGGATGTGCCAGTATATCAACTCCTGCTTCAACAGCGCATATATTTGTTTTCGGAGGCACGGTTTCAGCTACCGTCTCGCCGTGAACGACGATAATTTCAGCTCCGAGCTTTCTGCATTTGTCTGTGGCGTCTTTTATAAGTTTTGGAGGAATATAGGTGAGTTCTGCTCCCGGCAAGACAAGAATGTCATAGTTTTCTGTCAATATTTTTGCAACTTTAATTATGCTCGCAATAACAGTTTCCATGTTGGAATAATCAATATGGTCCGTAAGCGCAATAGTAGTATAGCCTTTGTATTTTGATCTATAGACAAGTTCAGAAGGACTTAATACGCCGTCTGAAAAGAAAGTATGTGTATGTAAATCTATCATTTGACTTAACCCTAAAAGATATTATAACAAAGATGCAAATAACAGTCAATTCTTTTTCTAACTTGCAGATATTTATGCGCCGCCGCGCGGCATAAAAGTTTCCTAGTAGTATGAAAGCCTTTCTCTGTCATGTTGAAGAGACGAAGTCCACGAAACATCTAGTCTTTTTTGGTTAAAGACAGGTGTTCTTATTAATGCTTAACGACGGACTTTCAATATGAACTTACTTACAGAAGAAATGAAAAATGTATTAGTATTAATTAATGTATAATTAAACATGCAGCGAAATGTAAATAGTTGCTTTAAAATATAATAAAATAAAAAAGAAAGCAGGATAAACAATACAATTATATTAGTTGTTGTTATAAGTTAACAAATAATACAATAATCTGTTTGGCAGTTATTGAGAGACGGCGAAAAATCGACGGAAGTATTATTAAGGCTTAAATTCTCGTTGTTTATCCATTTGCTGTAAAACGCGTTTCTCGTGCTTTTTATATACGTAATGAAGTTATATTCATAAATGAATGGAATACAGAGAACATTATGATTGATAACAGAATCAATATAAAGCATTCAATGATACGGTGGGCAATAGAACGTTCGGGAAAAGAGCAAGGTTTTTTTACGAAATCTTTCCCTAAACTTTCTCTTTGGGGAAAAAATGTTAAACCTACTTTAAAGCAGCTTCAAGATTTTTCTAAAAAAGCAACGATTCCATTCGGTTATTTATTTTTGGAAGAACCGCTTGTTGAAACACTGCCGGTTCCGGATTATCGCACTGTTGATGATAAATATATAATGAGCAGTCCAAGCCCTGAATTGATTGAAACAATCTGCTTGATGCAGAGAAGACAGGATTGGCTGCGTTCTTATCGAATTGAAAATGGCAGCCAGTCGTTGGATTTTGCCGCTTCTTTTTCAAAATCAAATGATGTTGAAATTGCAAAAAATATAAGAAAAACATTGGGACTTGATTGCAGCTGGTCGGAAAATTGCAGGAACTGGAGCGTGGCTCTTGATGAGTTAAACAGAAAAATTGAAGATGTTGGAATTATGCTGATTTTTGATGGAATTGTTAAAAATAATACAAAAAGAAAACTGCTTGTAGAAGAATTCAGAGGATTTGTGTTATATGATGAATATGCTCCTTTGATATTTGTCAATAATTCGGATGCTAAATCAGCGCAGATGTTTACTATTGCCCACGAACTTGCCCATTTATGGCTGAATGCAGGTGGGATATTTAATCTCGATAGAATGCAGCCCGGCAAAGGAGAAATCGAGATAAGATGCAGTAATATTGCAGCTGAATTTTTAGCTCCTGAATCTGAATTTCATAAATTATGGAAAGAGAAGCGATATAAGTTTGATAGCATAGCGCAGAGTTTTAAAGTAAGCACTATAGTTTGCGCAAGGCGGGCGCTGGACCTAGGTTTAATTTCTAAAGAAAAATTCTTTAGCTATTATGAAAATTCTACTAAAAGATTGAAAGATATAAAAAAATCAGATAAGAAAGTAGATTTTTATAAAATGCAGCGTTATAGAATAGGCAGGAATTTGTCTGTTGCAATAAAGAACGCCCTTGCCGACGGATCTTTGCTTTACAGAGATGCTTATAATTTAACAGGATTACGCGGTAAAACATTTGATAAATATGTTAAGGAGTTTGAGCCCTTATGAAATATTTATTAGATGCTAACGTGTTTATAGAATCTTGTAAAAATTACTATTCTTTTGATATAGTGCCTAAATTTTGGGAAACTATTACAGCTGAACATAAAAATGATAAATTATTCAGCTTGCAATCTGTGAGAGAGGAGATTCTCAAACAAGATGATGAATTAAGTGAATGGACAAAACCACTGCCGAAGTCATTTTTTTTATCAGAAACCAGCGATGTTATGAAAAAATATGCAGAAATTCAGCAGCATATTCGTCAGTCAAATCAATATACAGAACAAGCAAAAGAAGAGTTTGCGCAATCAGATAATGCTGATCCGTATTTGATAGCGTTTGCTTTAACAAATGGGTATAAATTGGTTACAATGGAAAAATTTAATTCGAATAAAAAGAATAAAGTGCTAATCCCCAATATTTGCGAAACTTTCAAAGTTGAATGTATTAATAACATTTAATATGTTGAGAGAATTAAAAGCGTCTCTTTAATGATGAACGATTTAAGATGACATGAAAAAAATAGTTTCAGCGATCTTTTCCCTTTTTTTGTTTATACCCGCAGTTTTTGCAGACGTGTCTGTAACTCCCTACGGAGCGGCTTCGACTGTTTCGGGCAGCTGTTTTCTTTTGGAGACGGAAAATTCAAAGTTCCTTATCGACTGCGGTCTTTTTATGCCTGAGGAAGGCAGCTCTGCTGGCGGTGAAACTGCAAAATTAAAAAATCTGCAGATTCAAAATGAGCTTATTGGAGCAGAAGCACTTTTTTTGACGCATGCGCATTTAGACCACAGTGGCAGAATTCCGCTTTTAATACACAGGGGTTTTAAAGGTAAAATTTATTCAACTCAAGCTACGAAAAAACTTGCTTTGACTCTTTTCAAAGAGAGAAATGGGTTTGATTTGATAGAACGAAAATGGTTCTGGTCGAAAAGTCAAAGAGAAAAGGCGCGCTACACTAACAATGGCAAAGTTGTAGTGCACTGGACCGACTGTAAAAAAAATATAAAATCCGCCGAGTATTCCGACACGGAGATTTCTTTAAAAGACTTGGAAGAGAGAGAAACCGTTGAATTTTTATTGTGTAAAAACTGTTGTAAAGAAGAAACTGAAAAGATAGAAAGACAATTTGTTACAGTTAAATATGATAGGGATATCAAAATTTCTGATAATTTTACGGTAAAACTTATAAATGCCGGACATGTGCCGGGCTCCGCCTGTTTTGTTTTTACAATTGACAATAAGAAAGTTTTGTTTTCCGGAGATTTGGGAAGCGGCTATTCGAGGTTTAACGGCGAGTTTGATATTCCGGAAAAGGTCGATTTAATTTTTATGGAGGCGACTTATGCTGAATGCCGGCATAAAGTCGACATGGAACAATACGAACTTTTCAGAAATGATTTGAAAGAAGCTCTTGCAGCAGGAAAAACTGTCTGGATACCCGCTTTATCTTTTAACAGAACCCAGAAAGTTTTATATGAACTAAAGCTTATGCAGGATGACGGCAGCCTGTCAAAGAAAATACCGGTTTATTCTATTTCTCCCTGTGCAAATGCCATAACAGCTTTATATCAGAAAGAAGCCGCAAAAAGAAAAGAGAAGTCTGAAAAGTCGGTGATTAGCAGCTGCTGGTTTTTAGACGGCGTGTATAAGAAAGGTTCGGTTCTTCCTGAAAATGTAAAGCTGCAGACAATAGGAAATTACAGCTCTGACTCTAATATGATTTTAATTTCCTCCAGCGGTGATATGGATAAAGGAAGATCAGAGCATCTTGTGCCTAAAATGTCGGCAAGGAAAGATGTTTTTATAATGATAGTAAATTACGTGAGTCCCGAAAGCAATGCGGGACTTCTGCTTCAAAATAAAAAAACCCGTTCCGGAACGAAAAGTTTTGCAGAAATAAAAAAATATGATGTTTTTTCAGACCATGCTGATTTTGAAATGCTGCAGAAATGGCTTTCAAATCAGGATAAAAATAATGTTAAAATATATATAATACATTCAAATGAGAAAAATATGCAGAATATGATAAAACTCTTGAAAAGTAAAGGCTGTAAAAGAGTAAATGGCGCAAAAGCCGGAGAACCGGTAAAATTAGGATTGTAATATGTTTTCAAGAATGTCCGATAAAAACTTAATATACAGCATAGTAATAACGGCGTGTTTTATTTTTGCGTCTGCAGGAATATACATCGCCAGAAATTTAGGTTATTCCAAAGACGTCATCTTGCAGAAAGCAGGCGGATATTATGCGGACAAACGGTATTTTATGGCTGTAAGGTATTTTAGTAAAGCTGTAGATTTGAACGCTTCAAGCGCAGGATTGTACAGAAATTACGGCATTTCTCTTTTGAGAGTGGGAAATTATAATTTGGCGGTAAAGTATTTTAAACTCGCTGTAGGTCTTGATCCCGTCGATTCTGATAACTACTATTATATAGGAGATGCTTTGTATCGCGAGGCTTCCGCATCTAATAACAGAGAAAAATTTTTACAGGCAGTCCGCTATCTTGAAAAAGCCATAAATCTGGATCAGTATTCTGAGAAGTCATATCTGCTTATAGGATTGTGTTTCAGAAGCTGCGGACTTCAGGAAAATGCGAGGATGTTTTATAAAAAAGCTCTTTTGTCAAAAAATTTCAGCACCGCCGGTTTTTACAATTTAATCGGCAATACGTTTAGAGAAGAGGGCAGATACAAAGAGGCACTGTCGTATTATGAAAAGGCAAAAGAAAACGATAATTCGTTTGTCGCCGCATACTGCAGTATCGGCGACATGTATTTGAAATTAAATAACCATGCAGAAGCGTTATTGAATTACCGCAAAGCAATAAAAATTGATGGATATTTTATAATTCCGCATATAAGTCTTGCTAATAGCTATTACGACAGGAACAATTTCTCTGAAGCGGCAGAGTGCTGTTTAAAAGCACTGAAAATAAATCCTGACAGCGACAAAGCAAATTATATTCTCGGTATGTCGTATAAAGCTTTGGGCAGAAAAAAGGAATGTGTTGAGTATTTAAAGAAAGCGGCGTTCTGCGGCAGCGATGATGCTGTCGGCGAACTTAGAAATATAGGGATTGATTTGAGATAAAAATGTTTTATAATGTAAAAGTGCTGTTTTTTGTAATTGTTTATTTGATGAGCATGCTGCTTTACTATTTTATCAGCAAACAGTTTGCGCTTGCGGGCATAATGCTCGGTTTTATTTTGGGATCGCTTGTGGTTTTCGGCGTTATTGTCGTCTCTTGTTTTATAGTATCCCTTATACTTTCGCTTTTGGTTAAATACTCTTATCTGGCGTGCTGCCGGATATTTAAAATGGAGAAAGCTGGTTTTTCTGCGTTTTCAAAAAATTTCTGGATAATTTTTACGGGACTTATTTATTTGATAATACTTATTGTTTTTCTTAAAGTTACAGAATATTAAATGAAATATCAATCTGCCGTAGAACTGCTTTTTACAAAATCGCCCGATAATTTAGTTTTTTTAGATATCGAAACTACGGGACTTGATCCCGAAAAAGGTGCAAAGATACTTGAAATCGCAATGCTTAAAGTGTGTGGTGGGATTGAAGAGAGATATGAAAGTCTTGTAAATCCGGGTCTGCCGATACCTTCGGAATGTTCTAAAATCCACGCTATTTGCGACGATATGGTAAAAAATTCGCCGTCTTTTGACGAGATTGCGGGAGATGTATTTTCTTTTATCGGACACAACGTTGTCGTATGTCACAACGCTCCTTTTGATTTGCTTTTTGTCCACAGGGAACTTTACCGGACAAGAGTGCCTGCAAAAAATGTCCGCTATATAGACACTTTAAAACTTGCAAGACAGTATTTCAGTTTTGATTCAAATAAACTTGGCAATATAGCGAATGCTATAGGTATTGAAGCGAAATTGAGACACAGGGCAATGGCGGACGTTTTGACAATGTTTTCGGTTGCAAAATATATATTTGCAAATATGTACAGAAAAGATATAAAAATTATAGAGCCTTCCGTATATGAATACAATCCTGATAAGCAAACGCCGCTTATTTAATCAATTATTTTAACTTTAAAAAAATGATGATTTTAAATAGAAAACACTGAATCCAGCGTGAAAAGTCAATAATTTTGCTTTGAACAGTGGAATAGAAAGGATATATTTATAAAATTAAAAAAGATAGCAAGTATTATTGTTTTATTTTGTTTTGTTCTCTGGCTCATGCAGTAAAAGTAAAGATGCAGCAAAGTACGGAATTAGAAATGCTGGTAATACTAAACGATAATAATACGAAAGCACAGTCGTTTTCAATCACAATGACCAAAAAACAAATTGTAGGAACTGTTTAAACATGATGTATTCCATACTTTTGGTAATGAAAGGGAGTTTGATTTGGTTTTTTAAAGGGGTACTGAATTTAACAAAAATAATCAATTCTTTTTATTATTTTTTCAAAAGAATTTTTGCTGAAAGTGGCATACGGTTGATGTTTCCATAAAGGTTGCCGCTGTATTGCAATACCGGCATAATAGAAATGAAATGAGGATTATGCCTTGCTTTTTTATTCTTTTCCTAAGCAGTTATTCTTTAAGGACGGAAGGTGCAGTCATCATTTTTCTTCTCTAGTAACCGTTTTATATATCGGGCAATCAGAGCGCCGTTGCTGCAGACCTTATTTAAAGAAGAAAATTCTCTGACGGGGGAATGGGAGATATCTGTTTTTGTGATTTTTTCTATTGATATTGAAGTCATATAAAGACTAAACTAAATTACACCAGAGGCATTTTTTTATCTATTCTGCCGTCGGTTTGTAAGCGGCTGACTCTTATTTTCTGTGTGGGAATTTGTGTCAATAGGAACAATATATCTGGTTTTTACATAATCCTTAAGAAGTTTAAGAACAATCCGGCCGTTATCTGTTTATTATATTGAGGGTATTTTGTCTCCGAAATATTCAGTCTTTTATTATTCTTTTCTATATATTATATAATTGGGAGACTCATCATTTTTTTGTTTTTTCCGCCGGATTATTACATGCAGTAAAAATTGGAATATATTGAAAAAACCTTACGTTTATTTTTTTAACAGACATTTGTTTATGGGTAGCTTGATCATAAGAAGTAGCGGTAAATGATACTTAGATAATAGATTATATTAGAAAATAATACTTGACTTGATATGATAAAACTTATGTAATTTCAATGGCGGGTAAAATTTAATGATAGAGAATAACGAAAATTAAAAATATACGCGGCGCATAAAACAAGTAAGCAATGGATATAAAAAACTTTCTAAGTGTTTGTTAATTGGGAAATCCAAAATATAAAGTTTGAAAGTATGAAAAAAATCCCAGCTTTAAAAATCATCAGGTAGTTCAGATTCTCTAAAATGTGTTGACAGCTTGGCTGCCTTAAAGATAAAATGATTACAAAAAAGAAAGTATGTCAGAGAGAATAAAAACCCGACAAAAAGCGGTTAAGAGCATTTGCGCTGACAGGAGGTTGCAATGAAAGAAAAAGTACAGAAAGTAGGAGTGGAAAAAGAATCAGGTTATCTTTATTTTGTTGATAAGCAGGGCGATATTTCAAGATCTTTGATGGCAAGAGGCGGAAAGAAGGGCGGCAAAGCGTCAAAAGTAAAAAAACTCGGCGTAGAGAAAGATGATAAGCAGGGCGATATTTCAAGATCGTCCATGAACAGAGGCGGAAAGGAAAACACAAAAAAGAAAGTTGTTAAAAAATCTGCGGGAAAAGGCAAAAAGAAATAGGTTTAAAAATATAAATTTTTTAAATACTCCGGCGTTGACATTGTGATGCCGAAGTCTTTTGCAGCAGAAAATTTTACAGCCGATAATGGAAATAAGATTACTCTCTGTAAGCGGTGCGGCGGAGACGGATAGGTATGGCTGGCAGCGGCGCCGGTTAGTTTCCCCTTTGTCATTTTAAAATATTTTTGTTACAACATTGATGTATTTGGTTTATTATTCCTCGGGATAAAAAAGCGTTTATCCTGCAAGGGAAGTTTTTTGGATTTATTGATGAAAAATTTTTCAGCGGTAATAATTGCGGCAGGCGCAGGTACGAGAATGAAATCTTCTCTGCCTAAGGTTATGCATAAACTTTCAGGCAAGCCGTTGGTGAAATGGGTTATAGATTCTGTTTCCGACTTAAAACCTGACGGCATAATTCTTGTGCTTGGACACGAGGCTGAAGTTGTTGAAAAATATTTGTCGGAAAGCGGTATTAAAATTGTCTATCAGAGAGAACAGCTCGGATCGGGACATGCCCTAATGCAGGCTGAAACAGTTTTAAAGAATTATGAAGGCGGTGTTTTGGTTGTAAGTGCGGATGTGCCTTTGGTTAAATCTTCAACTCTGTCGTCTTTGGTGAGTGATAATAAAAAAACCGGAGCTTCGGTTACAGTTTTGGCTGCAAAAGTTGAAAATCCTTTTGGGTACGGCAGAATTGTAAGAAACGGTGGGCTTTTAGAAAAGATAGTTGAAGAAAAAGATGCGACTCCGGCTGAAAAACGCATAAAAGAAATAAATTCGGGTATTTATTGTTTTGATAAAAATTTATGGAAAGCTCTTTCAAAAGTAAAGTCCGATAACGCAAAAAAAGAATACTATATAACCGACACTGTCGCCATACTTAAAGAATCCGGCAGAAAAGCTTCTTTAGTTGTGGTTAAAGACAATTATGAGGTTAGAGGCATAAATGACAGAGCGGAACTCTTGCGGGCGGAGAGCATATTAAAAGATAGAAAAATAAAAGAACTTTTAAGCAGCGGCGTCAGTATTGTCGATGCCGATAATGTTTATATATCTTACGATGCGAAAATCGGTGGCGATACTGTTGTTTATCCCGGCGCTTTTATAGATACGGGTGTTTCAATAGGTAAAAATTGTATAGTAAAAGGTACAAGTTATATATCTAATTCTAAAATCGGCGACGAAAGCGCCGTATTATATTCTTATATAGAAGGCGCCGTTATAGATAAAAAAGTTAAGATAGGTCCCTTTTCTCATATAAGAGAAGGTTCCGTTTTGAGGGAAAATGTTAGAATAGGCAATTTTTCAGAGACGAAAAAAGCTGTAATAGCAAAGAATTCTAAAGTCAATCATCTTTCTTATATAGGCGATGCGATGGTAGGGGAAAATGTCAACATAGGAGCTGGAACGATAACCTGCAATTATGACGGAGCAAAAAAACATCAGACAATTATAGGTTCAGAATCATTTGTCGGTTCTAACGTAAATTTTGTAGCTCCGGTTAAAATAGGTCGCGGCGTTTTGGTTGCGGCGGGTTCAACTATAACGCATAATGTTCAGCCGGGAAAACTTGTGATAGCAAGGGCAAGACAAGAAGTTAAGCGCAGAAGAATTAACAGGTAAAATATCAGTATGTTTTATTTATCTGCAGATAGTCGACGGACGCGGATTTATTTTCAATAAACATAAAGAGGCATTATGAAGCTTAAAATTATTTCTGGTAACGCCAACGTTAAACTTGCAAAACAGATTGGACAACAGCTCGGTGTTGAATTAAGCGAAGCAAAAGTGGAGCGTTTCAGCGACGGCGAGATACAAGTCAAAATTATTGACAATGTAAGAGGAACGGACTGTTATATAATTCAGCCTACAAGTTTTCCTGTCAATGAAAATTTGATGGAGCTTTTAATTATTGCAGATGCATTGAAAAGAGCGTCGGCAAAAAGAATAACGGCGGTTGTTCCTTATTACGGATATGGCAGACAGGACAGAAAAGCCGAGCCGAGAGTTCCGATTACGGCAAGACTTGTCGCAAATCTTTTTGCTACGGCGGGTATCACGAGGGTTTTGACGATGGATTTACACGCAGGACAGATTCAGGGTTTCTTTGATATTCCTGTAGATCATCTTTACAGCAGACCGGTGATTTTAAGTTATCTTAAAGAAAAAAATTTGAGCGATGTCGTAGTTGTTTCGCCCGATGCGGGCGGCGTGGAAAGAGCAAGATCTTTTGCTAAGCATTTTAACGCCGAACTGGCGATTGTTGATAAAAGAAGACCGCGTCCCAATGAAGCTTCTATTATGAATATTATCGGCGAAGTGAAAGATAAAGCCTGTATAATTTTAGATGATTTAGCTGATACTGCGGGAACTTTGACGAAAGTAGCCGAGGCGATAAAAGCAAAAGGAGCATCAAGAGTTTTTACGGCGGTGTCGCACGGAGTTCTTTCCGGAAACGCAAAACAGAAAATTCAGGATTCATGCATAGAAGAACTTATCATAACGGATTCGATTCCGTTGTTAAAAGACGGACCGACAGGGAAAATAGTTGTTTTAAGCATCGCTCCGATTTTGGCGGAAGCCATAATGAGAATTTCAAATGACGAATCGATAAGCGCCCTTTTCTTATAAGAATAGAAAGCGGAGATTCATCTGCGGGTATTTTTTTGCTCTTGCTTGTTGCTTTATACAGAGAGCGGGTCTCTATCTTAAATAACGGCGCAGTTGTAATGACAATGGAGGATTTAAGTGAAAGAAGTGATTTTGGATGCATATGCAAGAACGACGGGATCGAAAGGATATCTTGCGGTTTTAAGGAAAAGCGGAAAAATTCCCGCGATATTTTACGGAAAAGGCACCAAACCTGAAGCTATAGCTGTTAACTCAAAAGTTTTTGTTTCAATAATGGAAGCGAACGGAGCGAATGTTATCATAGATTTGAACTTTAAAGACGGAAAAAAAGCGGCGATAGTAAAATCTCTGGACAGAGATGTTTTAACTCAGCATCCAATACATATAGATTTTCACGCAATTTCGCTTGAAGATAAAATTGAAGTTTTGGTTCCCGTTCATATTGACGGCGTTGCCGATGGAGTTAAAAACTTCGGTGGCGTTATGGAATTTATAGTCAGAGAAGTTAAAGTGAAAGCGATGCCCAGAAATATTCCCCAGAAAATAAGTGTTGATATCAAAGCATTGGGTATAGGTCAGGGAATAACTGTCGCGGATTTGCCTGAGTTAGACGGGGTAAAATACGTTCAGGATTCGTCAACGTTGATAGTTCACGTTATAGCTGTTGCGGTTGAAGAGGAAAAACCTGAAGGCACAGCAGCGGCGGTGCAGCCTGAGGTAATAAGTAAAGGTAAGAAAGATAAAGAAGACGAAGAAGCTGAAAAAGGCACGGCAGCGGCATTTCCGGCTACTGCGGCAGGCGGAACAAAAAAGTAATTCGGTTCATTAATTTATAACACAGCCGCGGGAGTTATTTTAATTTATGAGCGGGCAGATTAAGATTAAGCTTTTTATAGGGCTTGGCAATCCGGGACAAAAATATGAAAATACCCGCCATAATCTGGGTTTTATTATTTTAGATGAAATAGCTGTGTTAAAACATCTGAAGTTTAAAATGTGGAATGATATAGCTGCTGTCTCTTTTTACGGAGATCCAGATTTTAGAGTATGGTTTTTAAAACCTATGACTTTTATGAATCTTTCAGGAGTTGCGGTTTCTTCTTTTGCAAAGTATTATAAAATTAAACCTGAAGAAATTTTTGTTTTTTATGATGATTTTTTGATACCTCTCGGCGAATACAGAATAAGAATGTTGGGTTCTTCAGGCGGGCATAACGGGATGAGTTCCATAATAGAAAGTCTTCATAGCGATAATTTCCCCAGAATGAAGCTGGGCATAGGTCCGCTTCCAAAATTTATTCCGACGGCAGATTTTGTACTGTCAAAGTTTTCGCGGGAAGATAAGGATAGAGTAAGTTTAATAAAAAAAACTGCTATCAGCCTTTTTGATGAAATATATGTATCTGGGTTTGACAAAGCGGTTTCAAAGCTTGCAAATATAAAATAACAATGACAGAAGAAAAGCATAACAATGAGATCTTAAAAGAATTGCATTCGAAAACGGGATGTGCTAAAGGGTTTGTCAACGGTCCCTGCGGCGGAGAGGTCAACGGCAGATGCGAAACGGATGAAACAAGATACTGTACGTGGGTTTTGGTTTATGAAGAATTGAAAAAGAACGGAAAATTGGAAAAGTTTCTCAATCAATATATAGAACCCAAAAAGTTGTCATTCAAAAGCTGAAGCAAAACGCCGTTGTAAACATAACTTTCTCTCTTTTTAAAAATTTGCATATTTATATCTAACTGTCACAATGATCTGGTTTGCAGGTATGACTTCTATATAGTTCGGCTCTTTAGTGTTTTAAAACATCTTTAAAGTTTATAAAGACAGTGTCTTTGAGTAGAAAGCAGGAGAGGATGGGCGGAATGTCTTTAAAAAGACGGTCTGCGGCAGAATGTCGTGCGGCTTTATATTATTTATTATTGCCGTCGGGTGAACTGTCTAAAGTACGACATTGATTAAAGTTTTATAATAAATGCAAAGGAATGTGAGATTGAAATTTAAGGAGAAGTTAAAATCAGACAAATTTTTGATAACAGCGGAGTTGTTTCCGCCGAAAGGTGTGGATATATCTTCTTTTTTGCGCAGAGCAGACTGTTTGTATGGACTTGACGCCGTAAATGTTACCGACAATCAAAGAGCATCTATGAGAGTGAGTTCTCTTGCCATGAGCAGAATCCTGATAGAACGTGCAATAGAACCCATTTTACAGCTTACTGCAAGGGACAGGAACAGAATTTCGCTGCAGTCCGAACTGCTGGGTGCGAATATTTTAGGTATAGAAAATGTTCTACTTTTAAGTGGTGACCATCCGTTTATAGGCGAGTGTTCTGATGCAAAAGCAGTCTATGACTTAGATACTATACAGCTTATAAAAACCGCAAGACTCTTAGAAACCGGTGTGGATCTTGCGGGGAAAAAATTACAAGGAAATCCGAAATTCTGCGTCGGAGCGGTTGTAAATCCGTCGGTTCGGTCAGTCGATTTACAGACTTTGATGCTTGAAAAAAAAGTAAAAGCCGGAGCTGAATTTTTTCAGACGCAGGCGGTTTTTGACGTGCAGACATATAAGAATTTTTTTGATAATGTAAAACATTTAAAAGTAAAAATTTTACCCGGAATGATTCTCATTAAATCCCCAAAGTTTCTGCAGTTTCTGCAATCTATGTCCGGAATAAATATACCAGATGAAATAAGAGGCAGAATAAATTCTGCTTCTGACCCTTTGGCGGAAAGCATAAAAATTTGTTCAGCGACAATTAAAGAACTTCGTTCCTTTGCAGACGGCGTCCATATAATGGCAATAGGTACGGAGGAACATATACCGGAAATGATAAGAAATAGTTTATAAACAAGCATTTAAATGTTTATATTGCCGGTTATGATAAAGGCAAAGAAAATTGCAGCTGTTTTATTGATTCTCATCATTTTTAACCGCAGTATTACCTATGCGGAAAATAATTCTTTTAAATTTCTAAAAATATACCAAAATGCAGTTCAGTCGTATTTTGCTGCCACAGCTGTTTTTGATGTAAAAAGCATTTTTTTTAAATCCTGTAGTTGCAGGATTTGTTAGTAAGGGTAGTATTTTCGGCTATGTCTCATATTTCCTGGACAGCGGTTGTGAGCCAGTCCGGTTTTGTAGTGCAGATTTAATCATTTTTTTGACGGAATAATTATGATATAATGTAAAATTAAAGAGGTTTTAAATGCTTTCGCTTATTTATTCCGCGGCTATTAACGGCATAGAGGCGGATATAGTTGAAGTTGAAACGTATATTTCGTCCGGAATGCCTGTTTTTTCTATAGTGGGTCTTCCTGACGCTGCGGTTAAAGAGTCTCGCGACAGAGTTACAGCCGCAATGAAAAATTCAGGATTTGATTTTCCGTCAAGAAAAATCACCGTTAATTTAGCTCCCGCAGACATCAAAAAAGAGGGTGGTATTTTTGACTTGTCTATAGCTTTGGGGATACTTGCTGCAAACGGTAAAATAAAAAAAGAGAATTTACGTAGATTTTGTGCAGCAGGCGAGTTATCTTTAGACGGCAAAATAAGGAAAGTTAAAGGTGTTTTGCCTATATCTTTGAGTTTACAAAAAAACAAAATAAAAGATTTTATAGTACCTGTTGCAAATAGGCAGGAAGCAGCTGCTGCGGGAAAAGTGAATATATTTCCGTTTAAAACTCTTGCTGAGATTGTTAAATTTATTAACGGCGAGCTGAATTGCGAGCCTTATGTTTATAATGCGTATGATTTAGACGCTGACAGTGTTGATGTGGACTGTGATTTTGCCGACGTAAAAGGTCAGAAGAATGCAAGACGAGCCGCTGAAATTGCGGCCGCGGGAAGCCATAATATAATAATGTCGGGTCCTCCCGGTTCGGGAAAAACTATGATAGCAAAGCGTATTCCCGGCATACTTCCTCCGATGACTTTTGACGAAGCTATCGAGACTACCAGAATATGGGCTGTATCGGGTCGTGCCTTTGTGGGTGGCTTGATAAAGCGGCGTACTTTCAGAAGTCCGCACCATACTTCTTCAGCCGTAGCTTTAGCGGGAGGCGGAACGTATCCCAGACCCGGAGAAGTAAGTCTTTCGCATAACGGAGTTTTGTTTTTAGATGAATTTGCAGAATTCAGAAGAGACGCCCTTGAAGTTTTGCGTCAGCCTTTGGAGGATAAAAAAATAACCGTTTCAAGGGCAAAGATCAGTTTTATTTTTCCGGCTTCTTTTATGCTTGTTGCGGCGATGAATCCCTGTCCGTGCGGAAATCTGGGACATAGGGAAAAAGAATGTGTTTGTAATCCTTATCAGATAAGGAAGTATCAGAGTAGAATTTCAGATCCTTTAATGGATAGAATTGATATTCACGTTGAAGTGCCGGCTTTAAAATTTTCTGAACTTTCGACTTTAAACGACGATTCTGAAAGTTCGGCAGGCATAAGAGAAAGAGTTGTAAAGGCTAGAGAAATTCAGAATGCGAGATTTCTAGGAAGTGGCATATATGCAAATGCTCAGATGCAGTCAAAAGAAATAAAAAAATATTGCGTTTTAGACGGCAATGCTTTTGAAATGCTTAAGACTACGGTTGAAAAATTAAATTTTTCGGCGAGATCTTACGACAAAATTTTGAAAGTTTCAAGAACAATTGCGGACTTGGACGGCAGTGATATAATTAAAACAAACCATATAGCGGAAGCCGTGCGGTATAGATTTTTTGACAGGGTATAACGAAAAGGAATTAAAAAAGATATCTGGAGACGAAACGAAATAAGAAAGTATATGAAAAAGTATTTAAGGGAATTTGATAAGTTGATAAATATATTTGCAACTCTGCGTTCTAAAAACGGATGCATGTGGGACAGGGAACAGACGCATGAATCTCTTGTGAAACATTTGTTTTCGGAAGCAGAAGAAGTAAAGAAAGCGGTTAAAAATGGGGATATAGACAATCTTGAGGAAGAATTGGGCGATATTCTGCTTCAGGTTATATTTCATGCACAGATTGCGAAAGAAAACAAAAGTTTTAATATTGCTGGAGTGATAGAAAAACTGAACAAAAAACTTATCCGAAGACATCCGCATGTATTTGGTGAATATAAAGTTAAAAACACAAAAGATATTGAAGTTATATGGGAAAAAGTCAAAGCGGAAGAAAAAACTTTTTTGAAAAAATGTAAAATTGAGAAATAATTTTTTGGAGGTAGTATGTATGTTAAATAGAGTCTTTTCATTGAGAAAAGTTGCGGTGGCTTTTGCGTTTATAATTGCGGCTGTCAGTCGTTCTTTTGCAAGCGAAGCGAATTTGATTATTCCGGATTTGGCTTCCGTCGGATTTTTTGGAAATGCGATTGACGGCAAAACACTTTTGATGTCCGGTTTTCTCATCTGCATTTTCGGCTTGTTTTTTGGACTTTATCATTTTTGGAGCATTAAAAATCTGCCGGTTCACAAATCAATGAAATCAATTTCGGAACTTATCTATGAAACCTGCAAAACATATCTTGTAACTCAGGGAAAATTCATATTTATACTTGAAGTTTTGCTTGCGGCTATAATAGTTGTATATTTTGGACTGTTGCAGCATTTTGGAGCGGTTAAAGTTATTACAATAGTGCTTTGCAGCATTATAGGAATTCTCGGAAGCTGCACTGTGGCATGGTTTGGCATGAGAATCAATACTTTTGCAAATTCAAGGACTGCTTTCGCAAGTTTGAAAGGAAACCCCTTTCCTCTTTATGCGATACCGCTTCGCGCTGGTATGAGCATAGGAATGCTTTTAATAAGCATTGAACTTTTTATAATGCTTACAATTCTTCTCTTTATTCCTTCAGATTTTGCAGGTGCTTGCTTTATAGGATTTGCAATCGGCGAGTCGCTTGGCGCTTCGGTTCTTAGAATAGCGGGCGGAATATTTACAAAAATTGCTGATATAGGTTCGGATTTAATGAAAATTGTTTTTAATATTAAAGAGGACGACGCAAGAAATCCTGGTGTTATAGCGGATTGCACGGGCGACAATGCCGGCGATTCTGTAGGACCTACCGCAGACGGTTTTGAAACTTACGGCGTCACCGGCGTCGCTTTGGTGACATTTATAGTTCTTGCCGTAAATGATCCTGTTTTGCAGGTTAAACTTCTTGTGTGGATTTTTGTAATGCGTTTAATAATGCTTATATCAAGCGCTCTTTCTTATGGAATCAGTTCAGCAATCGCAAAAGCGAGATACGACACTACAGATAAAATGAATTTTGAAACTCCGTTGACATTTCTCGTATGGATAACCTCGATAGTATCAATTGCTTTGACTTTTGCAGTTTCTAAAATCGTAATCGGTGATTTGGGTGACGGAACTCTTTGGTGGAAACTTTCGCTTATTATAAGCTGCGGGACGATAGCGGGCGCAATAATACCGGAGATCGTAAAAATTTTTACTTCTGTGAAAAGCGCTTTTGTACAGAATGTTGTTACTTCCTCAAAACACGGCGGAGCATCGCTCAATGTTCTTGCTGGTCTTACTGCTGGGAATTTCAGCGCATACTGGATGGGCATTGCGATAATAATTCTCATGGGTATTGCTTATGCAATCAGTTTACATGGGCTTAGCTTAATCATGATAGCTCCCGCTGTATTTGCTTTCGGTCTTGTTGCTTTCGGGTTTTTGGGTATGGGACCTGTTACCATTGCGGTTGATTCTTATGGTCCTGTAACCGATAATGCGCAGTCGGTGTATGAACTTTCGCTGATTGAAAGTATTCCCAATATCGGCAAGGAAATTGAGAGAGATTTCGGATTTAAGCCTTCTTTCAGTAAATCAAAAATATTGCTTGAGGAAAATGACGGTGCGGGAAACACTTTTAAAGCTACGGCAAAGCCCGTTCTTATAGGAACTGCTGTCGTGGGCGCGACGACGATGATATTCTCGACGATAGTTATGCTTACCGATGGTCTTACGACGGGGCTTGACAAGTTGTCGCTTTTACATGCTCCTTTCCTGCTTGGTTTGATTGCCGGCGGAGCCGTAATTTACTGGTTTACGGGTTCTTCTAATCATGCTGTGACAAGCGGTGCCTATAAAGCCGTCGAGTTCATTAAAAATAATATAAAACTTGACGGAAGTTCGGATAGAGCTTCAACCGAAGATTCCAAGAAAGTTGTTGAAATATGTACGAAATATGCGCAGAAAGGCATGGTAAATCTGTTCTTAGTTATTTTCTTCACAACGCTTGCTTTTGCGTTTATAGAGCCTTATTTCTTTATAGGCTATCTTATTTCAATAGCATTATTTGGTCTTTTTCAGGCAATATTTATGGCAAATGCCGGCGGAGCATGGGACAATGCGAAGAAATTCGTTGAAGTTGATTTGCGTGAAAAAGGAACAAAACTTCATAAAGCTACTGTTGTCGGCGATACGGTTGGAGATCCATTTAAAGACACTTCTTCCGTTGCGATGAATCCTATAATTAAGTTTACGACACTTTTCGGGCTTCTTGCATTGGAACTTGCACTGATACTTGCTGAAAAAGAGTGTTTAAATGCTGTTCTTGCGGTTGTATTCTTTTGTATAGCGGTTATATTTGTAGTAAAATCGTTTACGGATATGCGCGCTAAAGACGATGGAAAATGATGTTCATTTATTCCTTTTGTTCGTTTTAAAAATAAAAAATACTCTGCAGAACTAGATTTACGCTATGATATTTCCTCTTAAAGTCGAAAAAGAATATAATCAGTTATTGGCAGATAATACGGCTGACCTGCGGCGGCAAATAAACAATCTGGTTGGTTTTATAATAAGATATTTTGCGTTGTTTGTGCTGGCGTCCCTTTTCTTTCTTATTCGGAAGTTTAATTTTGCTGCAGGCTGGCTTTTAGTGTGTTGGCGTTATCACATTTGATTACGGCTGTATACCCTATTTATTTCTTGTTACCAATAGAAATATAAGAGGAAACAACAGAAGATACGCTACAGGTTTTGCAGAGACTATGGTTGAAGAAAATCCGATATGGACTAAATTTCCTTACGGGAAATAAGATTTAGCCGCTTGTGCTATAACAGCAAAACAGATGAAAAATGTCTTTATTGTAGTAAAATTCAGTTTTTTAAGATTTTAAAACGTTTTTGAACTTTATATAAAACCGATGCCGGACTAAATGTTTCAGTCGAGATAAGAGGGGGGGGGGGAATGTCCATTATTTTAATTTTTAAAATCTCTCTTTTCTGCAAATTCAATCTTGAGAACTTTTTTATATAAAGACGGTAAAATGAAGTTTTTGAGGAATATTTTTGCATTTTTATTGATACCGGCAATCAGCGGTGCTGGATATACGTTTATTAAAAATTTTCTGTACTTTACGGTTTCCGCCGGAAATCGGTATATTCCGTTTTGGATAGGAATTTTATGTTATGTTGTATTTCAAATTATCCTTTACAAACCGATGAAAACTTATGTGTTTGGACATGAACTTTCTCATGCGATAGTCGGGATTTTAAGCGGTGCAAAGATTAAAAAATTTAATGTTGGAAAAGAATCCGGAAGCATAGTTTTAACTAAAGATAATATTTGGATAACGCTTGCTCCGTATTTTTTTCCGATATATACTTTCGCAGTAATAATAATTTATATTTTTCTGGGCTGGTTTATCAATATAAACCAGTTTTACGGATATTTTCTTTTTCTTGCAGGTTTTTCAATAGCTTTTCACGTTGCTCTTACGATATATATCCTTTCTATAGAACAGTCCGACCTGAAGATTTATGGAACATTTTTTTCTTATGTTATAATTTTTATGGTAAATATCGCAGTATTTGTTTTGCTTGCGGCTTTGGTTTTTCCATACGATATAGTCGTAAAAGATATTTTCTTGCGGATTTTTGGTAATATAGCAGACATCTATAAATTTATATATGCCGGGGTATTGGAAATATGGTCGGCGTTCCGAAAGATGAGATAAAGAGAAAAGGATTTCATTTGCTTTCTCTTATATATGTGTTTGGATATTGGTATCTCCCTAAAACTGCGGTTGTCTGTGGTCTTGTCATTGCGATTGTCATTGTTGTTTTATTTGAGTATTTGAGATTTAAAATTCCCAGACTTAATAATTTCTTCAAAAATAATTTTAAAGGGTTTTACAGACCTGAAGAAGCCGATAAAATCAGCGCTTTAACCGGCACATTATCCGGAGCTTTGCTCGCTATTGTGATGTTTCCAAACAGATATATGGTGTTTGCAAGTTTTCTTTACTTTGCGTTCGGTGATTCTACTGCGGCTTTAGCGGGTAAAATTTTTGGCAGACATAAAACTTTTGCGGGAAAAACTCTGGAAGGCAGCTTGGCATGTTTTACGGTTTGTTTTATAGCAGGACTTTTTATCTTTAACTGGCAGTTTGCGCTGGCAGGGGCTTTTATAGCGGCAATAGTTGAAGCGATACCGTGGAAGATAAGTGACAATTTTTGGATGCAAATGATTAATGCTGGAGTTTTAACGCTGTTGTCATATATAGCGTCTCCTGTGAATTATATCAGATAATGTATCATAGTTTTTGGGGAGATTTTGTCTGCTTTGCGCGCGGAAATCCGAAGGGCCGCGAAATATTTGTAAAATGAAAAAATTTATTGTTTTAATACTTCTTTTTTTTGCAGGCGTATGTTTTGCACAGGTAAAAACATTTTATTCAGATGGATCTAAAGATATCGGTAAAGTCGCTTTAACTTTTGACGACGGTCCCGGTAAAGCAACTGAAAAAATTTTGGAAATACTGGAAGAGAAAAATGTTAAAGCCTCATTTTTTATGCTCGGCGTAAGCGTGCAGAAAAATCCCGCCGGCGCAAAGGCGGTTGCTGCAGCAGGTCATGAAGTTGCAAACCACACTTACGGACATATAAATTTCTACGCTTACAAAGATAAAGATAAAACAGATAAGATGGAAAAAGAACTTTTACGCAGCGAGAATATAATAAAAGAGGCGACCGGCGTTGAACCGTTTTTAGTGCGTTTTCCATATGGTTATTCAAAATCTGATGCTGTGGAAGTGGCAAAAAAGTATGACTGTTGCTTAATAAACTGGAGTTTCGGCTGCGACTGGGAAAAAATAACAGCTGGAGAAATGCATGATAAATATAAAAAAGCTATAAAAAACAGCGCAATATTTTTAATGCACGATTTACATGAAAATGAAAAAGTATTGTCGTTTTTAAGCGATTTTATAGATGAGATTAAACAAATGGGTTACGAAATAGTTCCTGTGAGCGAACTTTTAAATTTAAAGCGGGACAGATATTTTGATTTTGCTGATTCAGAAAAGACGGAGACGGCGGCGAGGTAAATGCAAGGTAAAGTTTTTTAAATTAATGAAGATAAGTTGTCTAAACTTTTTGAAGCTGACGGATAATCATTCAATGTGTTCTTCTTTTCATTTTACATAATATAATATTGCCATGTACCTGTATTTTACTGAAAATTTTATGTTGATTTTCTATGTATTTAGCGTTTTGATATTGGCTAAAACTTATTCTGTCGCTTTTGCGTAAAACGATTTAGATGGTCAGTTTAATAATATATTTGACGGCAAGAATGACAATCGCACCGACAAACAGCATAAAGGGCGCAAGTCTGTTTTTGCATTTATGAGTTTCTGGAATTAAATCTGAAGCGGAAAGAAAGATAAAAGAACCTGCTGTTAAACCAAGCAGAGCGCCGAGAACAGACGTAGATATATCTTTAAACAAAAATATTCCTGAAATTGTGCCTACCGGGGTAAAACATGCCGTGAGAAGCGAAAAATTAAAAATTTTCTTTTTGGAAGCGCCGTTGTGCAATAGAATCCCTGAAATTGTTATTCCGTCAGGCAGTTTGTGCAGCAGAATTGCAATAGCTGTGAGGATTCCTATGCTGTCGTTTACTTCAAACCCTACGGCAATTATAAGTCCGTCAATCATAGAATGCAGAGACAGTCCTGCAATCGATGTTACTCCCGTGTGCTTTGAACATTCTTCGTCGTGGCACGGATGAAATAAAACAACAAACTGCAGAAAAAACATGATTAAAAATCCCAGCAGAGCGAAAATCATTGTTTCGTAGTTCAGTTCCAGCCCTTCAGGTATCAAATGAGCAAATGCAAGTGCGAGCATTACACCTGCCGCAAAATTTATTATTAGAAAAGAATTTTTTTCAGACCATTTATGAAATATCAGTATTATAAGAGCGCCCAGCATTGCCGCACTTGCGGCTATAAGTGAATAAATAATTTCCATTTTTTCTCCAATTTGTTTTTATCTTTTTTATAATATTGAATTGCGGTTTTTGCGGATTACAGACAAAAGTGTCTCATTTATTTTTTAACATTTTAAAGGAATTTTTAATTAAAAGTACCGAGTTTATCATAATTAAAACAGCAAAGAATATACTTAAATAAGAATCTAAAAGAACTGTTTTTTTTAGGACAGGAACTGAAAATCCCGTTATAATCAAAAGGGACATCAGAGCTGTAAAAATGAATTTCCCGTAAATGAAGAAACAGATGACAAGTCCGGCAAATACTATGGATGTGATTATTTCTGCAAGCGGTATATTTATAATTTTTGGTGGTGTTATCGCATTAAGAGTTCTGCTTATCATAATCAAAGCCAAAATAAAAAGAACCGATGCGTTTAAAATGATTGAAATAAACTGCGCTTTTCTAAAACCCTCATATATATCATTTAAGTTTGCAAGTTTTGGAAGCAGCGAAAAAGCATCTGAAATGATTAATCCCGCATAAGTGAATAAAGCAAGACTTTTAGAATAAAAAGCACCTGCCGTTTGCAAGAGTATCAGCAAAAGACTAATACTTAAAACGACAAACGGCTTTACAGATTCTTTCATTTTCTAAGCGGCATGGCAGATTTTTATTTTGTTCCATCAAATATAGAGTTGTTTTCCTCAGTAAATTTTATAATATTTCTCATTATTTCCACAGCTTTATCGGGATACTGGCCTATGGCTGTTTCCGCAGAGAGCATAACGTAATCGGTTCCGTCTATGACGGCGTTTGCGACGTCGCTTACTTCAGCTCTTGTCGGTATAGGGTTTTTAATCATGCTCTCAAGCATTTGAGTTGCGGTTATTACAAATTTTTTGTGCTCTGTACATTTCTTTATTATGTTTTTCTGTGTTGCAGGAACTGTCCATAGAGGTATTGAAATTCCCATGTCGCCTCTTGCAACCATTATACCGTCGCAGGTTTCAAAAATCTGTATAAGATTGTCGATTCCTGCTTTATCTTCAATTTTTGCGATAAGTTTGCAGGTGGTATTTTTTTCCGATTTTAAAATGTCTGCCAGTGGTTTCATATCTGCGGCGTTTCTGACAAAAGAGTTTGCAACAAAATCTACATTATGCTTTACCGCAAAAAGCATATCTTCGCGGTCTTTTTCTTCAATCAGCGGGAATTTAAGATCAGCCTGCGGAATATTTACACCTTTGTGCGTTTTTAAAACGTAATCCATTTGGACTTCTGTAACAAGCTCGTCTTTTTTTGAAGATAAAACTTTAAAAGTGAGGTTGCCGTCATCTATAAAAATAGTAAATCCTTTTTTTATATCGGTTAGAGAATTACGGTAATCTATAGAGATCTCTTTATTATTGCCGACAATTTTTTTGTTTGTAAGAATAAGTTTCTGTTTCTTTTTTAATTCTGCTTTACCGCCTTTAATTTTCCCGATTCTTATTCTGTGACCTTCAAGATCAGCAAGAATTTTTACATTCTTTTTATATTTCTTGTTTAAAAGTTTTATTAAAGAAAGATCTTCTTCGTGTTCATCACATGTCCCGTGCGAAAAATTAAGCCTGACTACCGTCATGCCGCTGTCGGACATTTTTTTTAAAACTTGAAGGGAACGTGTTGACGGTCCCATTGTACAAATAATTCCTGTCTTAGTCACTTTACCGCTCCTTTAATAGTTTACTTTTGTAAGTTTAGCAGTGGCAAAAATGCTCCAAAACTTCTTTGAATCTCCGGTGTATCTAAAAACTTTTCAGAGGTTTGCAGTTCTTATCATCGGCGATGGTCTCCAGATTTTGCTGGCGACTGTAATCCGTATGGAATATAAATAAATCTTGCCGTAATAATTTTTCCGTTTTGCTTTCTTTTGGAAAAAGAACTTCTAAATCTTACACCGTCACCGCTGGAGATATTCTATCTGTTATGTCAAAAATATGAACAGGAGAAATAGATAAATCTGACTGTATGTTATGCCGTTGTTCCAGCAAATATTTTTTTGTCTGGGAAAAAATTTTCTTTAACGGTATGAACAATTTCCTAAAACACATTTTTGCGGTTTTATTTAATGATAGTGCATTTTTTTGCTGTCAAAAATCTGGAAACTTACAAGAATTGTTGAATTGAAAACAGTAAAAATCATTTTCTTTTATAATTCAATGCATAACAACAATAAATGGGGAAAAAAATAAATATATATATAATTCATAGTTATTATATATAAATTACAATATTAAAGTCAATTTTTTACTGATCATTTACTGTCATCTTGATGTAATTGTCGCACAATCAGAGGTTATTCCGTCGGTATTGTTATGTTGTCCGGTAATCTTTCGTCCGGATTGCGCAGTAAAGCTCTTCTTTAAGGTTAAATGTAGCTGAGACACTAGGAAAAGACCAATGCCGGCGTTGCATAAGACGTTTAGTGTGAGGATGGACTTTAAAGTTTTTGTTAATTACCCGGCGAGAAAAGTTTTGTTCTTTTATTTTTCTGTTAGCATTTAAGGCTGGTGACCGGCTAAAAACGGTGAGAACACTGGTATTTTTAAATCTTTTGTAGTGACGCGGCTTTTTTTGCCAGAAAGTCAGTTTTGTCATTTTGGGGATTGCCGGTGTGGCTTTTTATATACCGCCATTCAATTTTTATTTTCGTTTTAATAATAAAATCCACATATTCTCTTGAGATGTCATTGCCCGCTTTCCATTTGCCCGTTGCGAATTTTTCTATTCCCTGATAATCGTAATTAATTCTTATTCTTTTTACGCTGTTAGTCTGGCACCATTTTATTGTTTCAATGACGGATTTCAATTCGCCGCTGAACTGTCTAAACTGCGTATCTGCAACAGTGCCTGAAATTTCAGCTTTTATCTCATCTCCCAGGTAAATGATCGCTCCGTAACCGATAACGCCTGAAATGTATGAGCCGTCGACAAACGCTTCGTAAATACCGGTTTGGGCAGTATAAGTTTCGAAACAATTTATTTTATTCCATACTGAATCAATAATTGTATCAAATTGGGAATTATTTAATTGTTTTTTTAGAGAGTAGGTGTTTTTTGTGGGTTTGTAATAAATTGAGAGATTTCCGCCGGATATGCCACCAGCGTGAAGCTTAACAAGATAATCTCTGAAAGAATTGTTGTCAAAAGAAATTTTTATATTTTGTTTTTCAAGCGCACTTTGCAATTCTAAGGCTTTACTTTGAAGTTCATTTTTATACAGAGTCATTTTTTATCTCCACTTCTTACTCGTTGGCTTTTAAAAGATCTTCGGGTATTTCTTTTTTTGTCTGAGAACCGAGATCTTTTAATTTTTGCACTCTTTTTATAAGGCTGTCGCCTTTTTTATCAGGTGCAGAAAGTCTCTTTATAGCTTCCTGCGTTTTGCTTTTTGCTTCTGATATTTTGTTGTCGGCGTCTTTTAGAACTTGAACAAATGTTACAAATTTATCATAAAGACTGCCCCCCTGTCTTGCTATCTCAAGCGCGTTTTTCTTCTGGTTTTCCTGCCGCCATATATATTGTATAGTTTTTAACGTAGCCAAAAGAGTTGATGGCGTGACAATTGCTATATTTTTTTTAAACGCATATTCGATAAGATCCGGTTTGTCAACGATCGCAAGAGAAACTGCTCCGTCTAAAGGTACAAACATCAAAGCATATTCCGGTTGATTGAGTCCGGGTAGTCCGGTATAATCTTTTGCGGCAAGTTCGTCGATATGTCTTTTTACGCTTTCGGAATGCTCTTTTAAGTGATTTTTTTTATCGGTTTCGTTTTGCGGATTGTAATATTTCTCATAAGCGACGAGCGAAGTTTTTGCATCTATTACGATATGTTTTCCGTCGGGCAGGTTTACTATATAATCAGGGATTTTCTTTCCGTCGTCAACTTTGAATTGTTTCTGCGATTCGTAATCTATGTCTTTTGTCATTCCCGCATATTCAAAAATTCTCTCAAGGCACATCTCTCCCCATATTCCTTGAATTTTATTTTCTCCTTTCAAAGCGTTAGTAAGGTTGTTTGCTTCTTCACTTACCCGTTTGTTGAGACCTATCAATTTTTCCAATTCTTTTTGAAGTCCAGACATTTTCTCAGCTTCGTAAGTATGAAGATTGTCGATCTTATTTCTGAATTCGTCGATTTTTACTTTAAACGGAGACACGATGTTTTCCAGAGAAGTTCTGTTTAAATTCGTAATTTTTGCATTTTTTTCTTCTAATACTTTTGCCGCAATATTTTCAAATTCAATTTTTAGATTGCTACTGAGCTGTGTCTGGTTTTCAATATTTTTTGCCGCAATATTTTCAAATTCAATTTTTAGATTGCTACTGAGCTGTGTCTGGTTTTCAATATTTTCCGTTAAATTGTGTATTTTCTGTTCTTTTGCAGCATTGTCTTTTGACAAGTTTTCAATATTTTCCGTTAAATCATTTATTTTCTGTTCTTTTGCAGCATTATCTTTTGACAAGGATATATATTTAAATGCAAATAAACATATACCCGCTGCAATTCCGGACAGGAACAAAAAAATTGAAGTTATTGTATTCATAAATTCCCTTTAGGTAATCTGCATTCATCTTTAGAAAATGAAACCAGATGAGACTGTGTTGTTTAAATGCAGTGTCATAGCAGAATCTTTTTCGCGCGGAAGGTGTTTGTTCTCTAAAAATTCTTTTACTTTATTCATCTCTCTGCCGCATGCGCTGCGACATAACGCAACGGCAAAAAATCTTTTGCAACTATAATATTTCAGTGTCAAATTCAAAATGATAATAATAAACAAAAACGTATCCGTAATATTTTTATGCTTTAAAGTCTGCCTCCCGGGCAGATTTCTTTGTAACAGCAGTATTTACATAAGAAGTTATTGTCGTTCAAAGGGAACTCTTTTTTATCTTTAGGTATGTTTTGTTCTATGTCAGTAAGATATCCGTACATATTTTGAGTTTCGTTTACTACAATGTTTGCGAATTCTGCAATCGAACAGTTGTCAACTTCAACGTTCTTTTCGTCATACTGCGGGTAGAGATAAGCTATTATTGGTATAATATCGCCTATTTTTTTGCCGAAGTGGTAATTTGCCCAAAGCGCATATCCCGTAAGCTGTTTTGAATGTTTTTCTTTGATGTGCTTGCCCGTTTTCCAGTCCATAATGTATATTTTGTCATCGACCGGGAATAAAAAATCTACTTTACAAAAAGCTTTAAGGTCATTTATTCTAGTTTCCCCGAAACCTTCGGGTTCTATAATCCATTCGGAACTTTTAGGAACAGCGTTTTTTTCAATCCATATAAATCTTGGGCTGTTAAGAAAATTCTCCAGTATATTTTTTACTTTTGCATAGATTTCAGGAACTAAAATAATTTCACCGTTGTAGTGGTGTTCAAAAAAAGTTTTTGAACTGCAGTAATTTTCGGTTATATCATAAGAATATTTAAAAAATTTATCTTTATTTAAAGGTTTTGTGCTTTTTTGGTATCTTTTGAGCATATCTCTTATAATATCGTGTACGATATTTCCGGTTTCTAAATCTCTGGAAGTCAGACTTTTTAAAAACCGTATTTTTTCAAGAGGTGTATCTTTATCAAATTTTGCGTAATAATCGTAGAAATACTGCCTTTTACAATTTGAAAATCTGTTATATCTTGATGCAGACCATCCTAAGATGTCGGTATAGTTAAATTTTTTTATACATTCCATTGTTTATAAGGTCTTACAAAACTGCCTGACGGTTTTTTTTAATATTGTTTTTTCCGGTGTGACAGTTTTATTGTGACGAAAATGTCTGTACAGATCATGCCAACTTCGGCGGTTGTCAAACAAAACTAAAATGTATTTTTATAATTTATTATTGAAAAAATCATTAAACATTACAGCAGACAAAATTTTGCCTTGCGTTCCGGAAGTTAAGTAAAAAAATAAGCATTGGTAAGCGTCAGCAAGAATTTTATTCTACATTAATAGAGTGCCTTAAATCAAATAAAATGTATAAACGACGGCACCTGCCACTAAATATCAGCGGAAGATGGAATAAAAAAACATATTTCGTATGGAAGTTTAGCCGTAAGGTGTCAGCAGCCGGAACATATTATTTCTGATGCGCTTTAGAAACGGTAGCGTTTTGCATTCATGAACCGTAGTGAATTTTGCTTTTCTCTTTTTCGATTCGGCAATGGCGGTAAGTTCTTTTGCCAAATTTTTACTGAATATTTCTATATTGGACTCAAAATTGAGTTTAAAACTTCTTACGTCCCAGTTTGCCGAACCTATAAAAACCCATTCGCTGTCAACTACGAAAATTTTGCTGTGATCTAGGGGACGCGGCGTACGATAAATTTTTACGCCGCTTTTAACTAAACGCAGGAAATTGGGTTCGACAGCCCAGTCTATAAAATTGTAGTCGCTTTTATCAGGAATTATTATATCGACATCGACGCCTTTTATTGTGGCCATTTCAAGAGCCGTTAAAATGTTATTTTCCGGGAGGAAATAAGGCGTTACTATAAGAATTTTTTTTGTTGCGGCGTTTATTGCTCCGTGTGCGATGCGTTCGATAATTCCACTTTCGTTGTCAGGTCCATCGGGAATTATCCTTGCGGGAATTGTACCTGTTTCGGTATAGGACAAATCCTTAGATGATGACTGGAACTTTTTACCGGTGACAAATTCCCAGTCATCTTCAAATATCTCCGCCATCTGGTCGATGACGTGTCCTTTTATCTTAAAGGTAATGTCTAAAATACCGTTTTTCTGGTCGTCAATTAAAACGTTTTTTTTTGAGAGATTCATTCCTCCGAAAAAGGCCGTTTCTCCGTCGATTATCATAATTTTTCTGTGGTTTCTTAAATTTACAAAAGGTATTGTCACAGGAATATACGGTGGCAGAAATATAGCGTACTCGAGACCTTTGATTCCGGCAAGTTTTTTTTCTATTGAGCGGTGGAAAAATTTTAAAGTGCCTATGCCATCAATCAGGACTTTTACTACTGCACCGTTTTTAATTGCAGTTTTAAAAGCCTCCAGAAATTTATCTGTTTCGTCGTCGCAATCAAAAATATAGCTTGAGATTAAAATCTCCTTTTTTGCGTTTTGTATGATTTTTATCATTTCGGGATAGGCTTCGATGCCGTTTTGCAGAGGCTCTATGGAATTTCCAAAAATAAAATTTTGAGGATATGCGCTATATCCGAAAGTTATAAACTGTCTGTAATTTTCAGATAAAATTTTAGGAACATTTTCTGCGAAATATTTTTCATAGGCGATGTTCTTTTTTCTTAAGCGAGTACCTCTTCTTTTTACTCTGTTAATGCCTAAGAATATATACAATATAGTACCTAAAAAAGGAGATAAGAAAACAAGTGCTATCCATCCTATTGAACTTTTGACGTCATCTTTATGTAGCAATATATGAACGGTCGTTCCTATCGATAAAACTACATATATACCCGCTACAAAGAAAGCTCGTATATCGGAATTGATAAAGTTTGAAAAGATGTTTATAACCATTGTAATAGTAATAATATATATATTTTAAATACTATCAAAATTGGTTTGTTTTAGCAAAAAATGTGTTTATATATATTAATGTCAATTATGCGGTTGTCGTCGTGATTTGATAATCACTGGACTTTATTGTAGAATGTGATAAATTTAATACGCACAGGGGTTGAAATGCTGAATACCGAAACAAAATTGTTTGCGATTCTGGGCTATCCGGTAAAACACTCCTTTTCGCCGCAGATGCAGAACAAATGGTTTGAAAAAGAAAATTTGAACTGCGTTTATCTTGCTTTTGAACCAAAGCCCGAAGACCTTAAAAAGACAGTGGAATCTCTAAAACTTCTCGGATTTCAAGGCGTCAATATAACAATTCCGCATAAAATTGAGGTAATGAAATATGTTGACTCTATAGATAAATCCGCAAAAAAAATAGGAAGCGTAAATACGATAGCTTTTAAAGGTGGTAAACTTTACGGATATAATACCGATCACTTGGGATTCAGTCAAGATTTGACTGCGAAGAAAGTCAGCTTAAAAAATAAAAATGTTTTAGTAATCGGAGCTGGCGGCGGAGCGAGGGCGATAGTATATGCTCTGAAAGAAAGTAAAGCGAAAAACATATACATAGCAAACAGAACGCTCAAAAATGCCGAACAGATTGTGAAAATGTTTAAAATAAAAGCCGTTGACATAAACAAGATTGGAGAAGTGCTTTCGGAAGCAGATTTGCTTGTGAACACTTCTGCCTGCGGAATGAAAAAAACTGACGTTCTTCCTTTTAAAGCTGATAAAATTAAAAACGGTTTAATCGTGTATGATTTGATTTATAATAAGGTAACGCCTTTTACAAAACTTGCAGAAGATAAGGGATTGAAAATATTTACGGGTGTAGGAATGCTTATACGGCAGGGTGCCTGCGGATTTAAGATATGGACCGGAAAATATCCTGATATAGGAATTGCTGAACGGCTTTTAAAGGAATTTATTGGATAGTCGGAGCGGTTGTATCTGTCCAGTTTTTTAGAAATCTTATTGTTTCGCCGGGACCTCTGACGTTTTTTTATTTCCCGTGTCGCCGAACTGTTGTTTTAAGAGAACTGGTTCTTTTCCCGGAAAAATTTTGTGGGAAAAATATCGTCTTTAATGTTGCTGCGTCTGAATGATATTTGGGGAAATTTAAATGAAAAACGCCGCAATAATAGCAGCAGCAGGATCTGGTAAAAGGTTTGGCAACAGAGTTTCAAAACAATTTTTGAATCTCAGCAACAAACCGGTGTTTTTATGGAGTGTCGAGGCGTTTGCTTCAATAAAAAGTTTTAAACAGATAATTGTGGTTGCGCCGTCTGATATGGTTGAGTCTTTGTCTTTAAAATATAAAACAGGTTTTGTTTGTACTGCGGGCGGAAATGAGAGATTTGACTCAATAAAAAACGGTCTCGCTCTTATTGGGGACGATATTGATTTTATCGCTGTTCATGATGCGGCGAGACCGCTTATATCAAAAGAAGATATTTTATCGGTTTTAGAAAAAGCTGCAAAGACAAAAGCTGCTGTTGCGGTTGAGAAGGCAAAAGATACCGTTAAATTAGTATCTGCCGGTGGAGGATATATATTGAAAACTTTAGATAGAACGATTTTGAGAAATGCACAGACGCCGCAGATTTTTAAAACAGAACTTCTTAAAAGAGCTTACTCTGAAAAAATATCTGCCGGTACAACTGACGACTCTCGGCTTGTGGAAAATCTTAAAATTAAAGTTTCTGCCGTCGAAACAAAGTTTCCAAACTTTAAAATAACGACAAAGCAGGATTTTGAATTGGCAGAGAAAATATTAAAATCTTAAGTTTTGTCTTTTATGACATTAACATTACTATTTGCCGCTGTCGTTGGTTTTTTTATGCCAGACCTCTGTTTATTGAAAGTGAAGTAGATGAGATTGTCTGTACTGTTAAAAGATGATAATACGATTCCTTAATATCAATAGAAAAAAATTATAGAAATGCTGTTCCTGTCAGGATGGATTAACTCTTCTGCAGTTTGAAGGTTCAATTATCCCGGATTTCAGACAGCGGCGAAAGGCGATGGAAAATGTATATCGGTTTTGGATATGACGCTCACAGATTAAAAAAAGGAAGAGAGCTTATTTTGGGTGGGGTTAAAATAGTGGCTTCTGAAGGGCTTGACGGACACAGCGATGCCGACGTTCTTATACATGCTCTGATGGATGCTCTGCTTGGTGCTGCAGGATTGAACGATATAGGACATTTTTTTCCAGATACGGATCCGAAATATAAAGACGTTTCCAGCATTTCTCTTTTGGAATATGTTTATAAAAAGTTAAAAAAACAAAAATTCTCTGTTAATAACGTCGATATTACCGTAATAGCCGAAGCGCCGAAAATATGTCCTTTTATTAACGATATGAAGGAAAATATTTCAAAAGCGATTGAATTGAAAAAAGAGAGAATTGGAATAAAAGCAACTACAAATGAAAAAATGGGTTTTGTCGGACGGGGAAAAGGCATAGCCGTGGCGGCGGTTGCTTCTATAAGTCAGGAGAAAAAAAGATGACAATAAAAGTCCGTAACACTCTTTCAAATAAAAAAGAAGAATTTTATCCGCAGAGGGAAAATTTTGTATCTATGTATGTATGCGGCATAACTCCTTATGATGAAGTGCATTTGGGTCATGCAAGAGTTTATGTGGTGTTTGATATTGTAAAAAGGCATCTTTTAAGAAGGGGCTATATAGTAAAACACGTACAAAATTTTACTGATGTTGACGACAAAATTATTAAAAGATCGCAGGAAAAAAATATGAAACCCTCAGAACTTGCGCAGATTTACATAGAAGATTATTTTGTTCAAGCTGGAAGATTAAACATTTTAAAAGCTGAAAAATATCCGCGTGTCACGCAAATGATTCCGGAAATAATTAATTTTATCAAAGATCTTGTCAGTAAAGGTTTTGCCTATAAACTTGGCGGCGACATTTACTTTTCTGTTGAAAAGTTTAAAGATTATGGAAAACTGTCAAAGAGAAATCTCAAAGATTTAAGAGCAGGGGCAAGGGTGGATGTATGCGACGGGAAAAATTCGGCATTTGATTTTGCGCTGTGGAAAAACACGAAAGAAAACGAACCGCGCGAAGTTGTATGGGAAAGCCCCTGGGGCAAGGGTCGTCCGGGCTGGCATATAGAATGTTCTGTAATGTCGTCTGAACTGCTTGGTAATACGATAGACATACACGGCGGCGGACAGGATTTAATATTTCCGCACCATGAGAACGAAATTGCTCAAAGTGAAGCTAAAACCGGCAAACAATTTGTTAAGTATTGGATACATAACGGTTTTGTTACTATAAACAAAGAAAAAATGTCAAAATCTCTGAACAACTTTTTTACGTTAAAAGCAATTTTTGAAAAATATAGTCCTCGTGTTGTGCGTTATTATCTTTTAATGCAGCAGTATTCAAGTCCGTTGGATTTTTCTGATGCGGGTATTGAGTCTGCAAAAAACACTTTACAAGGAATGGACGACACTTATCTGAGACTTATTTCGTCCGTTAAAGAATCTGCCGCAGAAATAACTGATAAGGATTTATCGGATTTACAGGAAAATTTTTTAAACGCTCTTGACGATAATTTCAACTCCGAAAAAGCCCTGTCTTATCTTCACGAACTGAAAGGTCTTATATCAAAAGGGCTTCTTATTGCAGGCAGAGAAAGACTTTCGCAGCTGAAAAAACTCTTTGAAGATTTTGCCGGAACGTCTTTGGGTATTGTGTTGCCTGAAGAACAAAATACGGACGAAAGTTTACAGAATCTTTTGAAAGAGAGAAATGATGCGAGAAAAAATAAAAACTGGGCTGAATCTGACAGACTTAGAAAACTTATAGATGAAAAAGGATATAAAATATCTGATAATAAAGACGGCAGTTCTTTGCTGGTGAAAAAGGTTTGATTTTTGCCTGCAAATCGGTAAAACAAATGAAACAATATATATCGACTATGAATCGAATCGTCATGTCGCTGAAATTTTATTTTGTAGGCAGCAGCAGAAAAAAAGAACTTTAAATGTACAGCAAAAATAACAGTCAGTCATCGGAAAACGTTATTTGCGGGCGTAATCCGGTTTTGGAGCTTCTTAAAGCCGGCAGACGTACGGTAAATAAAATAATGATTTCTAGGACTGCAAGAGGAGCGGCAGTTTCAGAGATTATTAATCTTGCAAAACAAAAGGGCATAGTCTTGCATAGCGTTCCGCCGGAAAAACTCGACAAATTTTCTGAAAGTTCGCAAGGGATAGTCGCGGAAGTTTCTCCCGTGCAATATACAGAACTGTCGGATTTAATTGAAAAATCAAAAAAATCTCTAAAACCACTGCTTGTAATCTTAGACGGCATTGAAGATCCGCATAATTTGGGTGCAATTATAAGGAACTGTGTAGCTTTCGGTGCGGACGGAGTTATAATACCTAAATGGAGAGCTGTTGGAATAAATGAGACCGTGTCGAAATCTTCTGCCGGAGCAGTCGAACATATTTCAATATCGAGGGTTGCAAATACAAATCAAGCCATAGGTTTATTGAAAGAGAATGGTTTTTGGGTAGTCAGCGCCGAAAACGGGGGACGAATACTTGAAAAAATCGATTTGTCATTCCCGCTTACGGTAATAATAGGAAGCGAAGGTTTTGGTCTCCATAGTTTAACAAAGAAAAACAGCGATTTTTTAATATCCATTCCGCAGGAAAATACAATATCTTCATTAAATGCGTCATGCGCATCGGCTATTATTCTGTATGAAATAGCAAAGAAACGGAAAATAAGCTGATGGCAATCAGTCCAGATTAATATAAGTCTTTCGGGCTGTTTTCTTTATTTTATTTATGTATGAGATGTTTATTAAGATTGCTTTTTTGTATTTAAAAGTGTATAATATCAATCAGTTATGACTGTTAAAAAGTTTGGTTTCCCCGATTAAATTTTAACAGGCAGGCGATGAAATGTGGTTTGCGGCGGTTATAAAGATTTGGTTGATTCTATGATTGGGAATTTTTATGATGCCTGTCTTATTTTGTCGCGGCAGTAAAAGCGGTATAATTTTTATGGGACAGGATTTTGAAAGATGAATAAAAAGACTTTTTTACCAAAACAGGATGCAATTGAAAGAAAATGGCACTTGATAGATGCCGATGGAAAAATTTTAGGAAGACTTGCAGTTAAAATAGCGGAACTTTTAAGAGGGAAAAATAAAGTTTTCTATACAAATCATATAGACTGTGGTGATTTCGTACTTGTGACAAATGCAAGTAAAATTGTTCTTACGGGAAAAAAACTTGACCAGAAAACATATTTTACCTATTCGGGATATCCCGGCGGAGCAAAACTGACTCCTTATTCTGTTTTGATGGCTAAAAGTCCTGAAAAAGCTTTGTTTGCTGCAGTTAAGGGAATGCTTCCCAAAAATAAGCTTGCAGACAAACAGATTACAAGACTTAAAGTATTTAAAGACGACAAACATACGCACGCTGCACAGGTTGTGGCATCGGCAAAGTAAAGAGGAGAGAGAATGAGCAATATTTTTTATGCAAGCACGGGACGCAGGAAAAATGCGGTTGCTAAAATGAAAATTTCCGACGGCATCGGCAAAATTATAATTAATAATAAAACTATAGATGAATATTTTGGCGGTTTGGAAAGACTTAAAAAAGTAGCTTTAAAACCTTTTGATTTTTGGAACGGTAGAGGAAATTATAATTTTTATGTCAATGTTAAAGGTGGCGGAATAAGCGGTCAGGCGGGAGCTATAAGCCATAGCTTAGCAAGAACAATTTTAAGACTTGATGAACCGTCAAGAGCGGCATTGAAAAAAGAAGGTTTTTTGACCAGAGATTCCAGGATGGTGGAAAGGAAGAAAGCCGGAAGACCAAAAGCGAGAAAACGTTTCCAGTTCTCAAAACGTTGAGAAATGGTTCTTTTTGCATAATTGACGTCAGTCTTAATATGTCTGTGAAACTCTCATTTCTGTTATGCTGAAAATCACAAAACTTGTTACAGGTAAAAGTACTTTTAATGTGTGTATCAATTCTCATTTCTGTCATGTTGAAGGGGACGAAGTCCTCGAAACATCCAGTCTTTTTTTAGATTTTTTGAGAAACAAAAGACCCAAAAAGTGATATTCCCAAAAGAAGCCGCTGAAATTAAAAGACTTTTTTATTTAAGACTGCAAACGTAAATTTTTCAATTATTGTATAAGATTGCAAAGGATATCAAAAGAGATAAAAGAATAGTATAACTTCACCGGCAGCAAAACCATATTTTTGTCTATGGCGGCTGCAGATATGATTTGAAGCATAAATAGGAAGAATTTTATTACAGAGGCTTTGCGATTGGAGGCTTTTACAGCCAGCGGAAAAATATGCTCAGAATCGCATTATATAATAAAAAATGAGATTAAATTGTCTAAACGTATTAAACTTGCTATTATCCATGTTGCCATTTAGAATATGGATTATTAATACTTTCCGCCGGAATAATTGCTTTCTTCTTTTGTTATGAAAATATCGTGCGGATGGTTTTCTGCAAGACCTGCGGCGGTTATTTTGACGAATTGTCCTTTTTCTTTAAGTTCTTGTATTGTCTTAACGCCGCAATACCCCATGGCAGCTCTTAATCCGCCGATTAATTGGTAAACAACGTCAGATACTGCGCCTCTGTAAGGGATGCGTCCTTCGACGCCTTCCGCTACTAATTTCTTTGTGTTATCCTGAAAGTATCTATCGCTGCTTCCTGCAGTCATTGCAGAAGAAGAACCCATTCCGCGATAAGTTTTGAATGAGCGTCCGTTGTAAATTATATCTTCTCCTGGACTTTCTTTTGTTCCCGCAAATAGAGATCCCATCATGCATACATTTGCACCGGCTGCTATGGCTTTAGGAATATCGCCGGAATATTTAATTCCGCCGTCGCATATAACGGGGATATTGTATTTTTTTGCAACTTGAGCGCAATCGTAGATTGCTGTGATCTGCGGAACTCCTGCGCCTGTTACAACTCTTGTCGTGCATATTGCTCCGGGACCAATGCCGACTTTAATTGCGTCCGCTCCGGCTTTGATTAAATCTTGTGCGGCTTCTGCCGTAGCTATATTTCCCGCAATTACCTGCTCCTGCGGAAAAGTTTCTTTTATTTTCTTTATTGCATCTAAAACTCCTTGACTGTGTCCGTGGGCTGTATCTACGACCAAAACGTCGACGTTAGCATCAATTAGAGCTTTCACCCGTTCAAACATATCTTTTGTAATGCCTATTGCTGCCCCGGCGAGAAGTCGTCCTTTTTCATCTTTTGAAGAATTTGGAAAGCATATGGCTTTTTCCAGATCTTTAATCGTAATGAGACCTTTCAAAATGAAATTTTCATCGACTAAAGGAAGTTTTTCTATTTTTTTGCCTTGTAATATTTTTTTTGCTTCTTGAAAAGAAGTGCCTACTTTTGCGGTAACGAGATTATCTTTTGTCATTATTTCTGAAACTTTTTTGTTATTGTCTGTTTCAAAACGCATATCCCTGTTGGTGATTATGCCTATAAGTCTGCCGTTGTCTTCAACGATGGGAACGCCCGAAATTTTGTATCTTGCGGCAAGTCCTTTAGCTTCCCTGAGAGTGTTGTCTTTTTTTAAATAAAAAGGATCATATATGACGCCGTTGTCGCTTCTTTTAACATAGTCAACTTCTGAGGCTTGCTCTTTAATAGACATATTTTTGTGTATTATGCCTATACCGCCCTCTCTTGCAATGGCAATAGCCATTTTAGATTCTGTTACGGTATCCATGCCAGCGCTCATAAGAGGAATGTTCAATTTAATTTTTTTAGTAAGATTTGTGGTTAACAGAACATCTTTTGGAAGTACTTTTGAGTGTTGTGGAATCAATAAAACATCGTCAAAAGTCAAAGCCTTTTTTGAAAATTTTGTGTCCATTTTCCATCTCCGTTATCTATTTAAGCACATTAGTACAGGTGTTTGCAAGATAAAACAAAAAATCCTGCTGTTTAAGCAGGATTGGTATGTCTTGGAATTAAAAGCTCCGACGGCTGGACTCGAACCAGCAACCGATCGGTTAACAGCCGATTGCTCTACCATTGAGCTACGTCGGAACTAAGCGTCTTTTTTATAGTCAATTAAATTATATTAATTATATCTATTTAAAAAAAAATTTCAAGTTTCCGCTCCGGTTAAATATAATAATATGCGTAAAATCAGGACATAATATCTAAAGGAATTTCCGGACTTGAAGAAACCGGATTATTATTAATTTAGAGCGACATTTTCCCTGTTTTTTTACTGCAACCGCCGCAACATACAAATATATAAATGGTAGTAGAGCATATTAAACTACTTCCTTAAAGTTTCTGAAAAAAGAGTATTCACACAATGTTACAATAAAAAGCGGGGAACAGTAAATATACTACATTTCATTTATTTTTTTGTATTTTTTAAATAGAATAATTAAATCCGCTTGATTTATACATATACATATGAATAAAGATTTGATATAATGCCTAGCAAAATATCAATTATACATATATACATAAATAATCAAATCGAAAAAAGGCAAGAATTTTGTAAAATAAGTAAGAAACGGAGTTTTAAATGAGAAGCGATCAAATAAAAAGAGGCGCGGTGAGAGCGCCTAACAGATGTTTATTGTATTCTACAGGAATAAGTCCAGGAGATTTAGATAAACCTTTTATAGGTATTGCTTCGTCATTTACGGATTTAGTTCCGGGTCATGTTGCAATGCGCGATTTGGAAAGATATATAGAAAGAGGTATTGCCGCCGGCGGCGGAGTTCCTTTTATTTTCGGCGCTCCTGCGGTATGCGATGGCATAGCTATGGGACATAGTGGCATGCATTACTCGCTTGGTTCAAGAGAAATAATTGCCGATTTAGTGGAAACTGTTGCAAACGCACACATGTTAGATGGTCTTATTCTTTTATCAAATTGCGATAAAGTTACGCCGGGAATGCTTATGGCTGCTGCAAGACTTAACATACCCGCGATTGTTGTTACTGCAGGTGCTATGATGACTGGAATGTATGATAAAAAAAGACGCTCTATGGTAAGGGATACTTTTGAAGCGGTCGGGCAGTTTCAAGCTGGCAAAATTACCGAAAAACGGCTTTCGGAGCTGGAAATGGCAGCATGTCCCGGAGCTGGCGCATGTCAGGGGATGTATACCGCCAATACTATGGCGTGTTTAACTGAGACAATGGGAATGTCTATGCGGGGCTGCGCAGCGGCGCTTGCTGTCAGCGCAAAGAAAAAGAGAATTGCTTATGAATCGGGTATGAGGGTTGTTGAACTTGTAAAAAAAGATGTAAAGCCGCGCGATATTTTGACACTTGATGCTTTTAAAAATGCAATTACCGCAGATATGGCTTTAGGAGGCTCTACAAATACAGTTTTGCATCTTCCTGCTATAGCTAATGAAGCAGGAATAAAACTGCCTTTAGAATTATTTGACGAGATTTCTAAGAAAACTCCTCAGATTGCCTGTTTGGAGCCGGCGGGGGACCACTATATGGAAGATTTAGATAATGCAGGCGGAATGTCTGCGGTGCTTTTTGCAATTCAGAAAAGTTTGGTGCATTCTAAAACAGTATCGGGATCTGATATAATTGAAATTGCAAATTCGGCTGAAATATTGGATGAGTATGTCATAAGAGCGAAAAATCCTTATAAACCCGAAGGCGGCATCGCGATTTTGAGAGGAAATATTGCTCCGCGCGGATGTGTTGTTAAACAGGCTGCCGTAAGCGAAAAAATGAAAGTTTTTTCGGGCAGAGCGCGCGTGTTTAATTCTGAAGATGATGCTATGAAAGCAATACTTGATAATAAAATTGTTTCAGGTGATGTTGTCGTTATAAGATATGAGGGACCCGCAGGCGGTCCGGGAATGAGAGAAATGCTAAGTCCTACGAGCGCGTTGCACGGTATGGGTTTAAGCGATTCGGTTGCGCTTCTTACCGATGGACGTTTTTCCGGCGGAACAAGGGGACCCTGCATAGGACATATTTCTCCTGAAGCAGTGGCAGGCGGTGCAATAGGTGCGATTAATGAGGGTGACACAATAAATATCAACATACCCGAAAGAACATTAAATGTTGAATTGACAGACGATGAAATAAAGGCGAGAATTGACAATATTATAAAGCCGGAACCTAAAATCAAAACCGGTTATATGGCGCGTTATGCTAAGCTAGTGCAGTCGGCAGATACTGGAGCTATATTGAAATAGAATGAAATATTATCAAAATTTAATGCTGTTAAAGATTGAAAAATCAGCTAAATACGAAGTTTTGAATACGGTAATGTAAATTACAGCTGAATGTCTTGATTTGTCCGCGTTATGTCGTGCTTAATAACAAATATTTGTCTTGTCGTTTGGAAAAACAAAGACAAACTCTGGGCTGTTCCCTCAGTAAATGATTTCTTTTGTGTAATTAAATAAAGTCAATTTATTATTTATGTAAGGTAAAAAATAAGGATTATAGTATGGAAAAAAAGACTGGTTCGCAGATTTTAGTAGAGAGCTTATTAAAAGAGAAAGTTGAAGTGATTTTTGGACTTCCCGGCGGACAGGCATTGCCGATGTTTGACGCAATTCACGGATCGCGGTTAAACTTTATTTTAACAAGGCATGAGCAGGGCGCTTCACATATGGCTGACGGTTATGCTCGTTCTACTGGTAAGCCCGGCGTATGTTTAGTTACATCAGGTCCTGGAGCTACAAATATAGTTACAGGTCTTGGCACTGCATATACAGATTCTGTTCCTTTGGTTGCATTTACTGGTCAGGTTGCGACAAGCGTAATCGGACAAGATGCTTTTCAGGAAGCGGATACCATAGGCATCACAAGACCTGTAACAAAGCATAATTTTTTAGTTAAAGACGTAAAATATTTGGCAAATACCATAAAAGAAGCGTTTTATATTGCAACTACCGGCAGACCCGGACCTGTTTTGGTTGACATTCCGATTGATGTGCAGCGCGGAGTGTGCGAGTTTGTTTATCCCGAAAGAGTTGAAATACGTTCGTACAAACCTAACTATAATGGTCATCCGGGGCAGATTAAAAAAGCTGTTAACGTTATAAATAAAAGTGAAAAACCTGTGTTTTATATAGGAACCGGCGTTGTCATTTCTGAGGCGGAAAATGAAGTTTTGAAAATATCAAAAAAAGCCGATATTCCCGTCACAAATACATTGCTTGCCATAGGTGCGTATCCTCATGACACGAGTTTAAGTTTGGGCATGCTCGGAATGCACGGGACTTTTTGTGCAAACAGAGCGATACAGTCGGCGGATGTCATTATAGCTGTCGGCGCAAGATTTGATGATAGATGTACGGGCAAGGTCTGCGATTTTGCAAAAAAAGCAAAAATAATTCACGTTGATATAGATCCTACAGCTATATCAAAAGTTGTTGACGTTGATATTCCCGTTGTCGGCGATGCAAAGACAGTACTAAAGGAAATGTTGACATTGATAGATAAGAAAGAAAGAAAAGACTGGATTAAAACAGTTGATGCTTGGAAAACGGAGCATCCGCTTTCGTATAACAGAGATGATGGTAAGCTTCATCCGCAACATGTGATTGAAAAAATTTCGGAATTTACAAAAGGCGAAGCAATTGTTACAACGGAAGTCGGACAGCACCAGATGTGGTCGGCGCAGTATTATAAAGCGAAATATCCGCGTTTATTTTTGAGTTCCGGCGGACTTGGAACAATGGGTTTTGGATATCCTGCCGGTATCGGAGCAAAAATCGGAAATCCGGATAAAGAAGTTATAGTTATAGCCGGGGACGGTTCTTTTCAGATGAATATGCAGGAAATGGCGATATCTGTGTTAAATGGTATAAATGTTAAGGTTGTTATATTAAATAATCAATATCTCGGAAATGTGCGCCAATGGCAGGAAATGTTTTACGGTAAAAGATATTCGCACAGCTGTCTTGCAAGACGCAAGGAATGTCCGCAGTTGTGCAATACGCCAAACAGAGCTACTTGTCCCGTTTATATCCCTGATTTTGTAAAGTGGGCACAAAGTTACGGTGTTTTAGGAATACGCGTGACAGATAAAAAGGATGTTGAACCCGCTTTAAAAAAGATGCTTGAAACAAAAAGTTCAGTCGTTCTTGATGTGTGGGTTGAGATGGAAGAGAATATTTTCCCTATGGTACCTGCCGGTGCGTCTCTTGACGATGTTATTACACGAATGAGCGTATAATCTGGAATTTGAGGAATAAAGAGCGGATGTGTCTGTCAATTTCCAAGCGGCAAGTATTTATTTTTTAATATCTTTGTACTGTTTTATCGTCTAAATAGTGAAAATAAGAAGAATTAATAATAGATTTTTAATGGTGCTTAATATGTTTAAAAAATTTATATGTATACTTTAATTGCTGATTATGCAAAATCAAAGCCTAAGGTTATTCCGGGTACTTTACTGGAGACTTCCAGCAAAGAGACTAACTATCCGTCTGGTTTAGTAGTTGGTGTTTCGGCGGTAGCTGTTGTTGCTTGCGGGGGTGGGGGGGGGATATTGCTTTTGCTGGGATAAAATAAGCGCTTGGTGGGCTGGTAATAGTAAAAAAGTGTCAAGCTCCTAAAGATAATCAAGTCGATCATCATAAAAAAGAGGAAGAGGTAGCACAGGGTAACGCCTCCTAAAAAAGCCGCAAACTTTTCTCACGTTTAACCCCAGTGATTTAGGCTCGCAGAAAACGAACCATTTTTCATCAGGCTTTCCCTTTCTGTCTCAGAATCCGACTGTTAAAGTTGAGGAAAAAAAGTCCCTGATTATCTCGAATCTCAAAAAACATTTTTTTAATCAAGAGGGCATTGACGAGTTCAAAGGCACTACGAGGATTGGGTTCAAAAGTATATTTATATTTTCAGTGAGAAACCTGTAAGGGGAAGCTATTCTTAATGCTGTTGCGCATAGAGATTACACTATAGAAAGTCCGGAAGGTTTTTTGACAAGTATAACTCCGGAAAATGTACTTAATAAACAGGAATGGGCGTAACAGATGTATTGCTGAAACCTTTGAAAAAGCAGGTTTGGTTGAAAGGTCAGGTCAAGGTGTAGACAGACAATATTTTTAGTTAATACAATAAAAGAAGGTAAAGGTATCCCTGATTTTTCTGAAAGCGACAGATGATTGGTTGTTTTAAAAATTCCTGAAAACATTTTATTGATTTGGTAATAGTAGAATCCTTTATAAGAAAAATCAATATATGTATGTAGAAAACACTTACTGCGATGGGTAAAAATGGCGAATATACAAGAATTAAGGGATTGCCAAGAGATAAAAAATATAAGACTTTATTGCTTCATCATATTGAAAACTGCGGCAAAGGCTGTCTTAAAGAGTTTACAAATGTTTTGCCAGATCTGCCTAAAAGTACTGTATTGGCGATACTTTGTGAATTAAGGGAAGAGAAAAAAGTAGAATTTAAAGGCAGTTATATAGATATGGTTATTGGGTAAAAAGCGCAAAAAAGATTAAAATTATTTATGTGATACATAATAAATTTATAAATTGTATAATATAAGTTTGATTTGTATAAAGTTGTTTTACATTGAAAAAATCAATAAGTTTTAAATTGTGCGATTAGTTTGAAACTATTTATAAAACTACATAATAATTTTTTAAAAAATATTAATAAAAATTGGTTTATATGAAATCAATTTGAAATCTAAAATAGGGTTAAAATAAAGTAAATATGTATTAATATTAATTTACTGCAAGGAGACAATGTGCGTCATACGGTTTCAGTTTTAGTAGAAAATAAATTTGGTGTTCTTGCAAGAATATCTACTCTTTTTGCGGCACGCGGATTTAATATAGATTCGCTCAATGTAAGCGAAACTGAAGATCCGGCAATTTCAAGAATGACTATTGTCGTAAAAGGAGACTATTCTATTCTTGAGCAGGTTACAAAGCAGTTAAATAAGCTTGTGGATGTTATAAAAGTTAATGATTTTAATGATGTTGAATATGTTGAAAGGGGGATTGCCCTTATAAAGATAAACATAAAAAAATCCACTCGCAATGAAGTTCATCAGCTGATTGAAATTTTTAGATCAAGAATTATAGATGTGTCTCAGGATTCAATTATAGTCGAAATAACGGGCGATGGAGATAAAATCAGAGCTTTTATAAAAATGGTTATGCCTTACGGAATAAAAGAAACCTGCAAAACCGGTATTGTTGCTTTAGGTCGCGGGCAGCGCTGATAAGATGATGAAAAAGGAAAACAAGGAGAAATAAAATGAAAGAAGCAAGAATGTATTATGAGAATGATGCGGATTTAAGTCTTTTGAAAGGGAAAACTATTGCGGTTTTGGGTTATGGAAGTCAGGGGCATGCGCATGCTTTAAATCTTAAAGATTCCGGTCTGAACGTTATTGTCGCACAAAGACCCGGCGGAGATAACTATAAAAAAGCTATTGAAGACGGTTGGAAGCCGGTGAGCGTTGCCGAAGCGGTCAAGCAGGCGGATTGGGTTCACATTCTTTTGCCGGATGAAGTTCAGAAAAAAGTTTGGGAAGAAGATATAAAACCTAATATTAAAAAAAATGCAATTTTAAATTTTGCGCACGGTTTTAATATACGCTTTAAACAAATTATTCCTACGCCGGATTTAGACGTTATTATGATTGCGCCTAAGGGTCCCGGACATTTGGTTAGAAGACAATATGAAGAGGGTAAAGGCGTTCCGTGTTTAATAGCTGTAGAGCAGAATGCGAGCGGTAAAGCGAAAGACTTGGCTCTTGCTTATGCAAAAGGTATCGGCGGAACAAGGGGCGGAGTTCTGGAAACGACTTTTGCCGAAGAAACCGAAACCGATTTGTTTGGCGAGCAGGTTGTTCTTTGCGGAGGACTTGTAGAATTGATAAACTCCGGCTTTGAAACGCTCGTAGCTGCAGGCTATCAGCCTGAGATAGCGTATTTTGAATGTTTGCACGAAGTAAAACTTATTGTTGATTTAATATTTGAAGGCGGATTTGGCAAGATGAATTATTCAGTTTCCGATACCGCTGAATATGGCGAATATGTAAGCGGAAAAAGAATAATAACCGATTCCACCAGAGAAGAAATGAAAAAAGTTTTGGCTGATATTCAATCTGGCAAATTTGCAAATAACTGGCTTGAAGAGAACAGAGTGGGAAGACCGTTCTTCAAAAAAGAGAGAAAAGATGTAAGCGAGAGGATGGTTGAACAAGTCGGAGCAAGACTGCGTTCCAAAATGTCGTGGATTAAAAAATAACTTTGGATTTTGACTAGTACATCATGTTATGTTGCCGTCCAAAGTAATGATAAAAACTTGCTTTTGTCGTTTGCCTGAACGGCAAACATAGTTCCTAAAAATCTCCGAGATAGTGTTTGTTTTTCAACGTTATTTCAGGTGCGTATCCGGAATATGACGTTCATGTTTATTTTTTTAGACGATATATGCTGAAAATAAGTTTCGGTACACCCGCGCTTAACGCTCCTATCCGGCAATATACACCGTTTTGCGGTTAAAGCATTTGGGTACAAATTGGTATGGCGGGGTCCGCAAGTTTGTCATTGTTGTTTCCCACCTGATTATATCTTCTTTTGCCGTTTTGTAAACTATATAAGGTAAGAGAAAAAGATTCGGCAGAAGATGCGGAAATATTTGTCCAGTACTTTTTTCCTCTAGAGCGAAAATCTGGAAAAGAAGCGGGACGCTTAAGGCGACAACTGCAAGAACAGTAAAATAACGATGCTGACATCAACGCTATAACATTAACAAAGCGAGAGAATTACGCAAATATCAGCTATCAAAGTGGGAATTTTCTCCACCCCTCTATAGCAGGGTAAAGATAGTCTCTATCTTGTGGGACATGAATGAGGTTCTCAAGGTGGCTCAAAAGGGCACACCTAAAGGATTTGTCTATTCTCTTGAATACCAGAAGCTGGGGTTTTGGATATAATATTATGGAAGTTGCGGCAATCTGTTTAGTAAAACTTGATATGGGATGGAATTTTGTTAAAAAAACTTTTTAAATTATTTATTATATTGACAATTATAGGGATAGCTTTTTATTTTGCTTTTAACATTATTATGGGCGCTTTAGTTCATAATAAAAAAGAGGCTGTGTTGCCGAATGTGGTCGGAAAAAGTATTTATGATGCAACGGAAGAACTCTCAAATGCGGGGTTCGGACTTAAAAAAGGTGGTGAAGAATTCAATCAAAATGTACCTGCCGGAGTAATTTTGCGCCAAAATCCTTCTGCTGGAATGAATGTTAGGGAAGGGAAATTGGTTAGAGTGACAATAAGTCAGGGTGGGGAAATGATTTATGTCCCAAATCTTGTTGGGCAGACTGTCCGTTCGGCGGATATTTCTTTGAGATATTCAACTTTAGTCATGGGCGAGATCTCAAAAAAGTATTCTCTTAAAACGGGCAAGGGAACAGTTCTTTCGCAGGACATTGTGGCGGGATCTTCGGCGGATAAAGATTCTGTTGTAAATATTGTTGTTTCGGACGGTCCTCCGCCCGAAGGAGTTGTTCTTATGCCGGACTTTGTAAATAAAGATCTTGAAGAAGCGGAAATATGGGCGGCGCATTTTGGTATAACTCTGAACGTAGCGGGCGAAAAATTTTCTGGTATTAGAACAAATATCATTTTAAGACAGCTTCCTGAAGCTGATACTGATGTGACAGATTTGGAAAGTGTCAGTCTATGGCTGAGTGCTGTATAGGATTGCTCATCTGTTAATATCGCGGTAAATGCCGCTGTTTGGAATAAAGTAATGAAAAAAATTATTATTGCTCCGTCAATTTTGTCTGCGGATTTTGCAGCTTTAAAGTATTATTTAAAAATGATAGAAGAGTCTGGGTCGGAATGGGTTCACATTGATGTGATGGACGGACATTTTGTGCCAAACATCACCGTAGGTCCAGTGGTCGTAAAGTCTTTGAGAAAGGAGACTGAGTTATTTTTTGACGTACATCTTATGATAACGAATCCGGAAGAATATTGGCGAAAGTTTAAAGAAGCTGGAGCGGATTTAATAACTTTTCACAGCGAAATTTCAACCGAGAAAAAGAAACTTGTAGAAGACATAAGATCATCGGGTATTAAAGCGGGAATATCAATAAAACCAAGGACCTCAGTTTCTGAAATAGAAGCTTTGCTTCCTTATCTTAATTTAGTTTTGATTATGACAGTCGAGCCGGGATTTGGCGGACAGTCTTTTATGGATGATATGGTTTCGAAAATCAAAGTTTTAAGAAAAATTATTGATGAAAACAATTATGACTGTCTTATAGAAGTTGACGGTGGAATAAATTCTCGGACCGCTTCAATCTGTATTGACGCCGGTGCAGATGCATTAGTCAGCGGCAGTTACATTTTTGCAGCTGAAAACCCTGCTGAAGCTGTTAAATCCCTTTTTGTATGAGAAAAAAACTGTCTGTTTTATTCTTTTCACTGTTTATGCTGTTTTTTACCGCTTATTCACATGCGGTAAAAAAAGTTCCCGTTATTTCATCAAAAGTTATTAACGTAATTATTGATGGAGAATCTTTCCCGGGTGTAAAAATTTATAAAATGTCCGAACAGACGAGCTATTTTTCTGTAAGAGAGATTGCCAAAATATATAATGCGACACTTGAATGGAAGCCGGTAAGCTCGCAGGTGACGATGCATTTAAACCACAGAAAAATAGATATTAAAGCAGATAATGCCGGAGTTGTTTTCGGGAAGAAATTAAAGAAAATGTCTCTTCCGTCAAGACTTATAGGAAATGAGATATATATTCCGCCGGAAATTCTT